>JAJDAG010000173.1 GCA_029262005.1 Candidatus Zhuqueibacterota bacterium
CTAAATGTACCGTCAAGGATAATCATTGAGGATCAACGTTTTCACACAGTCTGGACATTATGAACCGTCCAAGATTCTCAGGGGCAACGATTTTATCCATTGCCAAAACCACCCTCATCAATGCACGCATGCATGAGGCTGAGTTGAATCAATACGGCATCACCGCGGCCATGCTCAACCAGTTTGACACGGATATTCAAGCTGCCGAGGCCATGCCGGGCGAGCTGCAAAACCGCCTGAATTTGCGCATTTACACGCAAGACAAGGATGTGGCTCTGGATAACTGCTATTTATGGGGCCGTCAGTTGCGTGTGCGTCTGGAAACGGCCTTTGGCAGGACGTCGCCTGAGTTCCAGTCGTTTCCATTGCGGCAGTTCAGGAACACCATCAGTAGCGAGAAAAACATGATGTATGTGTTGGAAACGCTGTTGTTGCTCGCAGACACACATAAAGAAATCCTCGCCAACTTCGGCCAGACCGATGCGGTGCTGGTCCAGGGTGCGCAATGTCTCGCTGATTTGCGCGCCAAAGATGCCGCCCAGGAAGTTCAAAAGGATGAAAAGCGCAAAGCCACCCTGGAGCGCCATCAGAAGTTTCAGGGGGTGTATGACACTGTCAATAAAATCAACCGCGTCGGCCGTCTTGTTTTTGCCGGCGATGCCACCAATCTGGCACTGTTTGCAACCAAATGGCCGCGTTCGGGCAGCCCGGTTACGGTTGTGGAAGAAAGCGCGGTCCCTGCACCTGAGGAGCAGCCGCTGCCAGAGGAGGAGGGGTGACATAGCCGCATTCGCTAAGGTTGCCCCGGATGTAACAGCCGTCTGGGGCGGAATTCTGAACCCTATCACAAACCACAGCCACCCGTTGTTTATTGCTCTTCTGCCATGTGCTGTCCGACAATTACCAGACCTTGCAATGCAAGAAAAGGCTCATGTTTGACGGAACCTGGCAGATGCGGCGCCAGCAAGCGGCCTGCGCCCCCTGTGATAACAAATTCCGGTGTGTCAGGTAAGTCCGCACAAAGCCGGTTTACCAATTCACGGACGCCACCAAGTTGTCCCCAAAACAAGCCGCTGCGTAATGCATCACGGGTGTTTTTGCCCAGCGTTGGCGGTGGCAGGTCCTGAGCCATCTCCTGATTGCTGATGTGTGGCAGAAGCGCGGTGTATTGGTGCAAGGCCAGCGCCCCGAGTTGATATCCCGGCAGAATGGCGCCACCTTCGAAAGCGCCTTTCGCAGAAATCACATCGACTGTTGTGGCAGTGCCGCTGTCAATAATGATCATGGCTTGGTCCTGTCCGCGAATGATATTGCCGGCAATGGCGTTTAACAGGCGGTCGACACCAACGGTGCGCGGTGAGTTAAGGTCAATTTTTATGGGCAGAACAAACGGATTGTCTATAAGCGTGGGCTGCGGCCAACCTGTTTTGGGCCAACCATCCAGAACTTTGTCGCGACCGCGCGGGTTGACGCCTCCCAGAATCACCGAAGAAACGTGAATGGCGCCATCGCCGTTTTTCCAACTGGCGATTTCCTCCCATGGAACAACTTCATCAAGGTTGATGGCGATGGATGTGATGTATCCGGGCAGTTGCCCGCGCTTCAGCGCCGCGGAGTTGCTTTGAAAAAGTCCCAGTTTTATCCGACTATTGCCGACATCAATGGCGAGAACCTTTGTCTCTTTTTTAGACATTGTGTGTTCCTTTTATTAGCCTGAATTATGCACCAGCCATTGAGGTTTAGAGCGCACAGGATTTTAAAAAACAGACAATTAAAGCTTGAAGAATGTGTGAACCCTCATTCGCTTTTGAAATTTTTCTTTATTGAGATTATTTGTTCTAAGTTCTGTCTTCTCACTGTGCTCTGCGACTCTGCGGCAAAATTAATGAATAGAGCAGACGAGATTAGAAGATGTGGCAATATCGTAATTCTAAATCAAAAATCCAACAAACGCGATTATAAAAGAGGGTGGGGTGGCGGTAGGGGCCGGGATTGTTTGTTTTTCGGCGAGTGGCCAGGCGTAAATTACGTGGAACTACTTGAGCAATTCATACATGCGCCGTCTGGTGCTCACTTCACGATCATCAAAAAAGTCGAGCAATTCTGTTTGAAAATCCGTGATGGTCGCGAAACGTTGTTCCGGAATTTTGTCAAGCGCTCTGGTGAGAATTCGGTCTAACTCCAAAGGTAATCCCGGCTTGATGGTTGAGGCTGGTAGCGGTGTGTCGGCCAGAATATTCAAGCGTGTGTCGGGAGCAATTTCCGACTTGAATGGGTGTGTGCCGGTCAGGCTTTCATAAAGAAGGGTGCCTATTTGAAAAATGTCGCAGGTCTCCGTCAGTGTCTGACCCTGAATCTGTTCCGGTGCCAGGTAGGCCATGGTATCAGCGTCAAACTCTTCGGCTGATTCCGTGTAGCGGAGTTGCAGCAGACTACCGTCCACCACTTTGATTTCTTTGTGCGCACCCATGATGAAAATATTTTCCGGCTTTAGATTCTTGTGCCAGATTTGACTTTTGTGATATTGCGAAAGAACGCGACAGATACCAACAAATATTTCCAATATCTCCTGTGTTCCAGGTTTTTCATGCGTCATCAAAAAGCTTCGAAGATTCTTCCCTTCTATATGTTCGCGCACAAGATAGAGTGTATTCTCTTCTTCCCCCGCATCATAAATAACCCCGATGTTGGGATGGTTTATGCGATTAAATCTGCGAACTTCGTCGTAAAACTGTTTTCTGAGCGTGGCCGTATCTTTGTGTGCCGCAAATGCATCTACCCGATGTGCTTTAATAATGACCGGGCGTTCCAGTTGCGTATCATACCCTCGATAAGTTGAGGAAAAGGGCGCCTGCCGTAAAGTTTCCGTTACTTCATACTTGCCGAAATGGCGCTTTTCTTTGAAAGTAGGAACTTCAGTTTTGTTCTCAGTTCTATCCTCCGTAAAAGCAATTTTATAGAGGATGTGTTCTTGTGGAAAATAAGTCAGATTGAAGTTTCCTGTCTTATGACTGTTCAGGCCTGAGACTTGGCTGACCACTTGCTCACTGAGCATAACACAATCTGTTTCCAATTCAGAGGGGCTTATTGGTTTCTCTCCAAATTCGGGCTCTGCAATGCTGCGGTTGTGGATTTTTACAGTCTTGCGTAACTCACGAATACCATCATTTTCGAGTTCGCCAAAGGGAAGTGGCGTACAGTGCAGCGTGATGCGCATGTGAATAACTTCAGAATCATCGACGACCTGGTTGTAACGTTGCAGCTTTTCTATAATTTCCGTTGCTTCGGTCACCATCTTTCTTGGATTGGTTGCCAGCGCCACCATGCCGTCTGCGGTTTTTGCGCATTTGATTTCGCGTGATTGCAGCATATCTCCACAAATAAGCTTGAGAAATGTCTGAAAGGGGAGCTTTGACGTTTCTGCCTCATTCTCATAATTGGTGATTTCGAACAGTGCAAAAGTGTTTGTGGGGAAATCCGTAAGGTCAATTTCCGGTGTCTGCGAAGCGCCACCGTTGCCGTTTAAACTTAACACGCCTTTTGGGGCGGCGCTTTCCGAATCGTTGATTTTGCTCAATAAATCGTGGGCCAGGCGGAACGATGGCTCGAAATCCGGTGGGATGCTTATGGACTGCGTAACTTCATCGATATTTTCGATTGCGTTATCCATGAGCATAATTTCATACTCGCCTTCAGCACCTTTGTCAGAAGGATTTTGTTTTTCTATCGCGAGCAGCAGGTTTCTGAAATCCAAATATGTTTCAAGCTCATGGATTCGAGTCAGTCGTTTTTCCGGGTTAAACTGCTTGAAACAGAAGTGTGCCTGGTGTGCTGACAGTGAAAAAGGATGATTTAGTTCTTCGGCGCTGGCCTTTTTTCTAAGCAGGGTGTCGCAAAAGGCTTGCGCGTAAAACGAGTCATCTTTTGACTGTGCGTGCAGGCTTTTCAATACTTCCAGTGCATCGTCAAATTTGTTGTCACGCAAAGCGGTGCGCAAAAACAAATTCAGCAACTCAGGATTGTCACCCGATTCCAAAAGAGTCTTCTTGATTTCCGGAATGGCAATGTTTCCTGTGTTTTCGCTGAAAACGGCCTCAAGCGCAGCGCGGATTTCTGGTTCTTGCGGCGAGGAAAAACTCAGGCTTTTGTGCAATACCCGTAAAGCCGGATCTGCCACCACTTTTTGGTTAATAAAAAGCGTGGACAGGCTCAGGAACAAGTTCTCGTCATTGGGATGTCGGGTTGTGGCGCGCGCATAGGCATGCAAGGCCTCTTCTGAGGTGGCCTGCATTCCTGTCAACGCCAATGCATGATTGAGAACAATCTCATCATCCTCAAAATTCTGACTGACCAGTTGTTTAAATTTGTCAGATGCCTTGGTATATTCACGATTTTCCAAATAAGCAATGCCGAGCGCTTTGAGTAGCGCTACGACTTTGGGATCGGTGATTAGGTTTTCTCCTTGCATCATATTGTGCCGCTGCTCAGTTTCTTCAATTTTTTGTCGAGTTCACGTTCCATGATTGCGATGGCATTGCCATCGGTGCGACCTTGACTCAGGTAGTAGTCCGAAACAATTGAGTTGATTTCGGCTCTTCTCTGCGTAAGAACATTGAGTTTCAAAGTTGTCTCAAAAACCCGAATGGCGTTTTCATCCCGTTGGTCTTCCAGTAGGTAAATATTCGCCAGAATCGGATAAAGCGCTACGCGTTCAGGTTTTTTTTTCAGAAAATTTTCGTAGATCCTGGCCGCTTTTAAGTAATGTCCCTGAGATAGATACACGCGAGCACGGAGTGTTGGCGAAAAAGCAAAGGCACCAACCATAGGCAACAACAAAAGTGATACGCCTGAGCCTATCCACAGCAGCGCGCCGGTATTTTTTGCATCTGTTTTGGCGGCCATATTGCCATTGCGCTTCAGGTTAAAACGGGCATCGGCCAGTTTGTTCTCCACATCTTTATAGGCAGGATTCAGCATCTTTACCTTTTCAAATGCCAGAACAGCCTGCAACCAGTCACTCGTTTGCAATGCGGTAACGCCATGTTGGTAGAGTGTGTCGATGTTTGTTTTTATCTGTCGTTGCTTTACCAGTGCATCGCGGATTTTGAGGAGTTGCTCTTCCGTATCTTCGTAGCTAGGGTCGATTGCTTGCAAACTACTGAATACAGCGGCTGCCTGCCGCCACTCCTTGTTTTCCATCAAGGTTTTTCCTTGCTTGTAAAGCTGTGCCGTTTTAGCTTTCTTCTCTCGCGCAGCTCGAAGTTCCCGTTGGGCCTGTGCAAGCAGATTTGCAACATTGCCATATCCCGGTTCAAGCCGCTGCACCGCATCGAATTGTTCCAGCGCTTGTTGCCACTGCTTTTTTCTTAAGGCAGCCACACCGTTCTTGTAGTGTTGTTCGATAACCGGGGTCTCCGGCTCTGTTTGCACAACTGTTTTTTGACGCACGCGTTGTTTTGCCACCGGTTGGTTTTGTGCGCTGTCTATTTTCGGCGGGGACACTTTTCTTTCCGGTTTGCTTTGAGGTTGAACCTGGCTATCGATCTGCAGGGGTTGTACACGCTGGGCGGATTGCAATCGTGCTGTTTCCAGAAGCGTCAGGACATCTTTAAAGTTCGGGTCAGCTTTTGCAATTCTTTCGAGAAGCGTAATCGCTTCGGTGTGGCGCCCGGCTTGCAGCAGGGAATTGGCATTGGCGTATTGACTGTTGAGTCCCTGTTTGCCGTTTGCTTTTGTAATGGCTTCGTTGAAGAGAACGCTATTTTGCGGCAGCAGCCGTTTGCCTCTTCGCAATATTTCCAGCGCTGTGGTGTATTCGCCCTGGGCAATATAGGCCTGGCCGAGTTCATAGGCAGTTCGGCCTCGCAGGGAATTGTTTCTGCCGGCGAGTTGTTCAACGCCCCGAAACGTTTCAATTCCTTTTTTCGTTTTCCCGGTGAGCATATACACAGTGCCCAGTTCAAACAGAATCTGTGCTTTGATCTTATCGTTCAAAGCGTATGGATTGGTATAATAAGCTTTGTTCAGCGTGATTTCAGCTTGCTGGTATTGTTGATTGGACTTATATGCCAGGCCAAGATAAAAAAATGCTTCAACATAGTTAGGGTCCAGTTGCGTGGCTCTCTCAAATGCTTGAATTTTTTCATTAAGAGAAGCCGCATTCACACCTTTTTGGAAATACTCGGATGCAGTCTGACTGATACCATTGGAAGCAAAAATCAGCAATAATAGCGTGATTATAAAATGAATGTTCGTGCTTTGTTGACAAGAATGCTGTCTTTTAAAGTGGTGCATGTTCTTTCGTTCCCCGGTTCTCTCGTATTTTATTTTGTCTGCTTTTTTTCTGGGTGAAAGTAAAACCTGCGGTGGCGGCAAACAACAAACCGAATGCAGCAAATGCGATATTGCCGGCCCTTGCCGCGGAATTGATTTGTTCGGCTGTGCAGTGGTGGGTCGCGCTGCTAAACGCCTGCCCCCAAATAACGGCATTGCTTTTTATTGGCGAGTTTGTTTGAATTCGATAAATGTTGCCATCCTGGCGCGTGAATAAAAGGTCGGTGAGTTCATCATCATCAATGTCTGCTGCAAGAATTGACGAGGCCACCGGATTCGATTCGTTGTGAATCTGAGAAATGATCTTTCCATTTATGCCATTAAATAAGAATATGGAGCCGCTTAAACCGGCTACAATAACTTCGTTTGCGCCGTCCTTGTTCAGATCAACGAGCGTGACCGGCGAAATAAAATAATCATCCGACTCCGCATAGTACTCCCAGAGCACTTTTGCAGTGCCAGTGGGCTGTGCGCCGCCTTGAATGATTTTTAGTGACTGATTCGAAGTAAGCACCGCATCTAATTGCTCATCGCCATCTATTTTGCCAATGGCTGGTGCGAGGTTTGTCTTGTTGAAATGTAAGTCACTATGCAGTTTCTCTTGCCAAATTGATTTAAAATTCTCGCCATCAACAGCAAGGTATTGACCGCTGGTCGAAGACATTAGCAAGTCCGCAACGGTATCATCGTTGAGATCGAAAATGGCAATTGGCGCCTGTATTTGTTGCGGCACGTTTGTCTCAGTGCCGGCCTTTTCCGCAAAGTTGAGCACCCTGGATAATTTCCCGGTCAAGCCGTCAACGATAATGACTTTTCCATCTTCAGTGCCAATGAAAATAGTACATTGCCCGTCGCCCTGAATGTCCGCCGAAGAGGGGGTGCCTTTTATGGATAGACGTGTGTTTACTTTTTTCCAGTTCAGTTGAAAAACGTCACCGTAACCAATGTGGAGTTGACCATCTTTGGCTGCCACCAGTACATCTTGAAGGCCGTCACCATCAAAATCGTTGACGACAGGTGCACTTGTGAGCTCTCCGCCAAGCAACGGACTTAGCCACATTTCCGCACCATTTTTACCATCAAAGGCATGTAATCGGGCATCCTGGCCAACGACCAGCACATCTTCGAGATCATTTTGATTCATATCCGCGAGAACAATAGGCAGGTCACTTCGCACACGCAGATGGTCATTTTCCCAGAGGCGGTTTTTTGTCAAGCTGTCCAGCACTTTAAGGCGGCCTTCAGCATCAACGAAAACCACATTGGCCATATCATCTCCGTTCAAATCAGCGATGGCGATGTTTGTTTCGCGAGTTGCGGAAACGGTGTTTGCTGTGGCGGTTGTTGGTTCCGGTCCCTGGTACCAGGTTTCTTCAAAAAATTTCAGTTGTTCCGGTGCTGCATTCAGCAACCAGCTATTGGTGCAGGAAATACCAACTACGGCAACTGTAATGACCGCAAAGACAGCAGATAAAATCGGCATCATCCTCGGGGCATTGCGTATCCACCAAATGCCTGCATGTTTGGGTGGACTATAGTCAGGCAGTTCATTTGTAACAAACCTGAAAATGGTACTTTTCTGGTCGCTGACTATTTCAATTTCATCGCCTTCATGCACGCTGCATTCGTCGCTTGAGCTCAGTTTTTTTTGATTGACATAGGTTCTGGTTTTACTGCGTTTGTCACTTACCACAAATCGACCATTGTCGTTGCTGATGGTTGCGTGTCGCCTTGAGATACTTGGGTCGAGGTCGCCATGCTCATTGTTGCGGATAACGATGTCATTGAGCGTGTTGTCGCGCCCAATTCGAGTGTCGCCAATTTTGAGAGGATATTTTTTGCCAAGATACGGGCCGTAAATAACAGCGAGACTGTAAGCCGAATTTTCAGCCGCATCCTGTGTCTGCGTTTGCGTTGAGTGATTTTCGGCAACATCGCCAATTTCAAAGAACTCATCAGTCTCCTCTAAGCCGGGTGTGTCCTGCGTAGATTTGAAGTGAAAGACATTGCCCAATTCATCTTCACCAATAACTTCCAGCGTATCATTTACGCTTTGTTTCTGCGGAGATGATGCCTGCACAATGTCTGCGAACAGGATTGAGTAGGGGCCGAATGTCAGTTCATCGCTGTCGGTAATTTGTTTACGAACTGTTAGAGGTTCGCCGTTCAGCTTTAATCTTGACCGGCTGTTTTGTTTGTCAATAAATAAACCATCATCCGGGTGCTCGATTTTCACTTGAACCGAGGCCACGCTGTCATCCGGAATAACGAAATCACATTTTGCACCTGAGCCAACCAGATAGACTTTTTTGTTAGACTCGAGGGCAAACTTCTCGACGAATTCCTGGTTTTTTTTTAGAATAAGTTTCGGTGTTTCCGGCATCGCTATTCGTTGACCTCCTTTGCGAGATTGAACTCCAGCAAGCTCATACCTGCCGACTCAATAACAACCGACTGCTCTTGATATGCATAGCCGTTTTTGCTTGTTCTGAACAAGTAGAGCCCGGCTTTAAGAATACCATTGACCGTTCCATCAAGATCGGTTACATCGAGAGATTCCCGCGCTCTGTTGCGTTTGTCCATTGCCTTGTAGCGTACTTCAACGTTGCTAAGTGGCCGCCGGGTTGAGTTGTCTAAAACCACGACTGAGAACTGGCCGGAGGATGGTTGCATGCGCGCAGTCACCAAATTGGTTGACGGCGTCACTTTGACTCTGAGATCTTCGTAGCCGGGTTTGGAAAAAGTAGCGTAGTAAGTTTGCGGTTGCAGATTGACCGTGAGCGGCGTTATGCGTCCGGATGAAACTGTTTTTTTGCCTCTGGTCAACTTTGTAAGGGTGGTACGCAACTCTTTTTTATTCTTGTCAGCCACACTATATGCGACAAACTTGACGGGCCGCGCCAGAACTTCGAAAATTTTAGTCGGTGTGTTTGCACTGACTTTTATGTTTAGTTTTTTGGTATTGTAGCCTTTCTTTTTTAGAACAATACTGTGGCTCGCAGCGGTGAGGAAATAGCCTTTTTCTGCACTTGTATATCCAATGGGATTGGCGTTATTGTCCAGATAAATGGCAGCCTTAGGCGGACTTGAATTGATGCTGACCAGTTTGCCAAACAGACCACGAATGCGATGATTTATAGTCGGTTCTACTTGAACGTCATAGTTCCACAGCCGTCGATCTTCAATTTCTTCAATCATTTGTTCATCAAGGGCAAAACCAATTAAGTCGGCAAACCCGGCCTTTTTAAGCTGAATATCGCAGCGCTCGCCAATTTCCCAGGTTACGGAGCACGGTGTGTTTTGTCCGAACTTTATGCCATTAATAAAGACTTCCGCATTTTCCGGAGTTGATTCTATTTTCAGGGTTGTTTTGAATTTGAATGTATACGGTTTATTGCCCCGGCGCATTTCTTCACCCTTGACAGTGATTTGGCCTTTACTGGGAATATGCAGTGATTTCACAATGAATTCGTAAGGCTTTAACACCAATTTCAGTTCATAGATGCCGGGACCAATTTTATCAATTGCAAGGGGGGTTTTACCCGGCAGGGCTTCATTGTTTAGAAACACCTGTGCGCCCGCCGGCATCGATGCAATCCTGATTGCAGGCGGAAACAGGAAATCGTAGATACCAGTGCCGAAGTCTGTCCATTGCATCGAAATGTCCAGCAGCAAAAATGAAAACAGCATGGCTGCAACTGAAATCAAACTTTTGACCACCAGTTTTTTGTGGCCGCGTGCCGACAGCCGAATTACGTCAATGACTGTTTTTATCTCATCGTCGTCATCGAACGATGCCTCTGGAATTGGACCAACCGGTGCCGGCGGCAGATTCAGC
Source organism: Candidatus Zhuqueibacterota bacterium (assembly GCA_029262005.1). Lineage (GTDB taxonomy): Bacteria > Zhuqueibacterota > Zhuqueibacteria > Oceanimicrobiales > Oceanimicrobiaceae > JAJDAG01. Next base: position 10,172 of record JAJDAG010000173.1, read on the forward strand.
GCTTGCCCGAACGGTTCATTCGTAACGATTCCACCATTTGGCATGGGAGCGCCTTGGTCCAAATGGTTTGATTTCAGACCATCCTCTGTTCCCAGATCAATTTTATGATTGTTTTCAATAGCAGGACTTGGGCTGGTGACTCCCAGAGTGTCGGTTGATTGTGATGACGCTTCCGCAATTGTAGATTCCTGCACAAACTCAACCAACTCTGCATCAATTGCCGTGGGCGCACCGTTCATGACCAGGTAAGTGACCAAATCAATATAAAACTGGTTGGCATTTTGAAAACGCTTTTCAGGCGTTTTTTCAAGCGCTTTCTTAATTATTTTTTGTAACGGTTTAGGCGATCGTGAAAACCCTTTTAGTTTTATCTTGCCGTCGCGCAGTGTCTCAACAATTCCTTGTGTGTCATCCCCTTGAAAGAAACGCTTTCTTTCCACTAACTCATACAAAACCAGCCCTAGAGAAAAAATGTCAGAGCGCTTGTCGAGTGTATGTTCCGTGGACACATGCTCGGGTGACATATACTGCACCTTTCCCTGCAATGTGATGGTGGAAGCATCACTGACAGCTTCTTTCTGAACACCGGCAATACCAAAATCGATAAGCTTAACGATGCCGGTGCCGGAGATCATAATGTTGCCTGGTGAGATGTCCTGATGTACCAGGTTAAGTGGTTCATTGCTCTCTGTATTACGGCAATTGTGGGCATAATCGAGGGCTTTACAAATCTCTGCCACAATGTGGACTGCAATGTGGACCGGCACAGCCTTGTCAGTTAATTTGCTTCTTTTGAGAAAGTGGATCAGATCAAAGCCATCAATAAATTCCATAACGATGTAGAACTGACCTTCCTTTGTCTGCACCAAATCGAAAATGTGGACGATGTTCTGGTGGTGCATTTGGGCAACGTGCCGTGCTTCATTCTGGAACTGATCGATGTACCATTTGTCCTCTACCAGATCCTGATTGATTTCTTTGACGGCAATGTCTTTTCCCAAAACATTGTCGTAGCCTTTGTAAATCGTGCCGAAACCGCCGCGTTTGATGACACTGAGCAGTTGGTAACGATTGTTTAGTAATTTCAGTGATTCCATGATTGCATTGATTGCAGCCTCCTGCTAGTCCATTGCCGTAATAAAGCCGCGCATGAACGGTTCGACCCGGTTTGTCCTGGGATAATATGGCGGTGTATTTAATCTGAGCCGCGTATCATACAAATGCGTGAAATTGAAATTGTTGACCGGCAGTGAAGTGGCCGGTATTCGGGATGTTGCCAGGCTGTCCTCTACTGCAACAATTGAACCGAGCAATGTTAACGCCAGGTCTGCATTGGCCGCTACTTTGTTCTCGATAAGCACGGAACCGATGCCACTGCTGGCGGCCATCACAGCGGCCTGAACCACCATCCCGGTATTGGTTGTATATTGAAAGATGACTCTATTTCTTGCAATGATACCAAGATAGTCTTGAGATGTGCCGTTTATGCTTGGATTGGTTTTATAGCGTAATGTATCTTGAATGATGATGTCTCTGCCTGAAGTAACCGTCATTCTCCCGGCAACAATTCCGCGTACTTTGATGTCGTTTCCGTCGGTTGTTCCGATGGTGCCATTGTTAGCATTTAATTTCGTGGCAATGGCCCATGTAAGGCTGTCTGCAGACCAGGTATAAGTACTGTCATCATTAAAAACCAGCCAGATGGATTGATTAAACCAATCGCCGGATGCGGCTGTTACAGTACGCAGAGGATTTAACATTGCGTCATTCGGGACTTGAATGGTCTGGGTATCTAATTCTGCACCGCCGTAAAGTTTGGGGTTACCATCACCGTTAAAGCCAATGTTATCATCGGATGAAACCCGGCCCATAAAAATCGGTGTGCCGGTTACTTTGATTTTCGAATTGGCATGAACCGGACCCCACAAAGTGTCTCCGCTTGCATACGTGCGGTGCGATGGCCAGTCGTGCATGAAAAAGTAGTAAAATGAATAAGCCGGCCACATGACAGCAGCGTAGGTGCTGTCCGCACCACCGGCATAACTCGTTGCCACTTCAATACCGAGGCTAACCACCTGATTTACCGAGTCAGCGGTGGCATCAAAAGTGCGGATGATACCTTGTACACCGTTTAATTCGAGTGTGTCGTCCGGCACGCTGTCTCGATAGACCTTGGATAGCGCAACGTTGGTAATGCTTTCGATGGCATTGTTTCGCAGCCAGCGATCGTACTGCCGGACTATTTCCTTTGACGAACTTTGCTGACTCGATGTCAGGTTAAACATGACGCCTGTAAAAATGGTTGTAAAACCAACCACGATAATCATCAAACTTCTACCCATGATATAATGGCCTTATTCTTTAATATGAGTGCTTAAACTTCGAGCATGTTTTATTGGGAAACTCTGCTCTCTTAGCCGAAATCTCCTGCTACCGGACATTTTAATCCGGCATGCCGTTTCGCACCGGCCGGAACGCGAGTGCGTCCTGCTTCTACTTGTTGCTGCTCCGGCGCTATTTGTTCAATGTTACAAATTTTGGTTTGTGATTCTGATAATATTCACCGGTGTAACGCGCTTTTGCCATCTGGCCACAGGATAGCCGACGTCGCCATATTGAAACTCGGATTGCACTTCCAGGAAAATATCAATAATTGCCACATCGTTTAGCTCGGTTGTAGCGCTGCCGGTCCAATCATACAGTTTAACTGAAAATTGGGTTACACCGGCAGAAGTGTTTATTGTCGTTGTGCCATTGACAATTCGGTAAAGAATTTTGTCATTGGGGTTTTCCGTGTTTGGCGCCTGGTCGGCATCGCTCAAATAGTAACGGACTGTTTCAGCAACTGCATCGTTGTCGATATCAGCGAGAAATGTAATATCCGTCGAGTCGGAAATGGAAACAATCGCTTGCGATGCATTGGCCACGCCACTGCCTATTTTACGAAAGTCATAATCAATGATCTCCGCGACTGAAGCCATTGATTCCTGGGTCCACATTTCCTGCATACGAACGTTTTGATGTTCAATCACATCATCATAAAAGGTCATGACACTCAGCATAAACAGTGCGCCAATAACAATGCTGCCCATTAATGTTATTGTAGAATCCATAAAGCCTCTTGCCTACTTGTTTTTTTGATAGGAAAATATATAGGATGCGACCACTTCATTCGGCAAGTAGTCATTGGTTACATTTACGGTCATTTTTTTGTAATACTGCCTTGTGGCAACAGGTGTATTCAAGTCGCCGGCTTCAACATATTGAAATACCACTTCGACCTGCATGGGAATGCCTGTCGAATTATCTTCAATATCGAGGCCGTTGAAATCATCAATATCGTCAAAGCCGTGTGGGTAGCTCTCATGGCCGGCGTGCCCCATGCCAGTGGGGTGCGCGAATGAATTAATAGTTACTGTTCGTTCTTTATTGATTGTGTTGTGGTCATACGCTTTTGTTTTGGCCTCTTCAATATACTTTTGCGCCACATTCATGGCCAAATATTCCACTTGTTGGTCATAGAGCGCTTCTGAACTGTTGATGATGTTTTGATTGACAGTGATGGATGTCAAGCCAAAAATGACCATGGCTCCAAGTGTGAGAAGTAGCTCTCTGTGTCCCACTGTTACCTCCGGCGTCTGTTGTTTATGCGGCTTTTGCTGGGCGGTGCCGATGTTTTCAATTGCCGCATTTTGCGTAAGAATTCCTGCCGTTTTTTATCGATATAGATTCTTCTATTGGCTGAGCGGGCAGCGATTCGATCCGAAATACTTGGCAGGATGTTGGCCTGCAAGACTATAACCAATTCTCTTTTCGTGACACTTGTTGAATTAAAGCCAAACAGGTAACGCAGCCCAAAGAACCACGGTGGCAGGTCTTTTAGAAGCGGCAGCCCGCGCCGAACTTCATTTTCTGTGTTTGAAAAAAGTCCGGCAACAACGGTTTCTTCGCCGCTCATCAGCAGAACTTGTGTTTTGCTCTCAGTTATGGTTTTTGTAACTGCCTGAGCTGCCGGCACCACGGTGCTGCGCTCTGCCCGGATATCGAGATGGACAAACATGGAGTCTGGTCCGCCAACGATGATTGGCGTCACTGTGAGTATGATGCCTGACTCATATTCCTGAAAAATAGTATTCCCGGCAAAATCAGTGGTGGTTAAAAAGAAATTCTGACCGACCTTAATTTTGCCCTCTTCGCCCTCAAGCACCTTGATTTGCGGGTTGGCAATGACTTCGCCTTCCTGGAAAGACTCAACGGCTCTCAGGAATGCGAATAAATCTACTGAGCGGAAACTGCGTCTCACCTGGGCGGTTATGTCATTGCTGGCTTGTTGCGGAGCAAAGTTGCCAAAAATTTCAACCCGCCCACCGTTAATGGCGGACCAGTTTACGCCGGCCTGCCGCAAGGTCTGGTAGTTTGCTTCGAAGAAAACGGCGTTGATTTCTATCTCACGCGATGATGTCGTGATGAGGTCGTCTTTGGGGCCCTTGGCTTTCTTGATCAGGGGAATGATTTCGTAATGGCGATCTTTCTCTTCATATTTGAGCAGGTTTGAGCGCAGAATATATTCAAGCGCTCGCTTCCAGAACATGTTGTTGACCACGACGCTAATGGCTGGATTTGCAGTCTGCGAATTGATGATTATTTTACCCTCATGCTTCATGCTATATTGGCTCAGAATGTCTATAGCGGTTTTTAGCGGCAGACTGCTATCGAGTGTTACTTTTTCGTCCGACCGAATGGTGCGGCCGGGATAGTTTTGCTGCGCCCGGAGATCCGGCACCGGGCTGCATACGAGAAAAAACAATAGTAATAGAATTCCCCGCGACTTTATTTTGAAATTTAGATTTCTATACAACTTGAGATGCTCCATTTGAGAAATTTATACCTGTCACTTTCGCGGGTCTATTGAAAGTGTAATTTTTTCTGATATGCCGAATTTTGTGATAATAAATTCGGCTTTACCACTTTGTTGATAAATTGCCACCAGTCTTCCAAGGTAGACGGCATCGCCGATGCGAAGCTCTTTTACGCCACTGCCACCCTCTGAAATGAAGACTGAATTGGCCGTAACAGCTTTGATTGATGCTTTACGTACATCAATTTCACCCGGCTTCTTCTTGGGTAAAGTTGGTTTTTTAGGTTTGGCCCTGACTTCGATGTTTTTTATAATCCTTTCTTTTACCAGAGGCTTGAAAACATCGTGCTGGGCAACGTAAGCGCTGGCATCGGTGAGCTGGTATTCTGAAAAATTCTCATTAATGTCGGATTGACTATCAACCGTAAAGCCTTGCAGCTTCATGTTGAACCGGATAAACTCACTGTCTTTTCCGCTGGGACGAAGGGAAATTGATTCTATCTGGTAAAGAATCGGTTCGTAGGTTAAATGCCAGATCAAGCGATTGATGTCATTGTAAGTTCCTTCACCGGCCAGGGTGTAGGCGAATTTGGTTACATCTCCGCTTTTACGTTTGGAGTTGAGCACGAAATCGTAGTAAATATTTAAATTGTAACTTGACATTATCCAGTTTAGATAGGACAGGGTAAAGGATGGTTCATCTGCTGAGATGATTCGTTTTGGTGATTGTTGCCATTTTGTTGTCACTTCACCATGAATATTTTCGACCTTGGTCAAACGGCTGACTTCAGTTTGTGATTGTTTTAGAACGGTGCTCAAGCGCTGTTCCTCTTTAATGGCGCCCACCAGATTATTGGCGTCGGTGAAATACCAAAAGGAACCTAAGGCCAGGAGCAAAATCCAGATAATTAAGAGTGTGGCGCTGTTTTTACGTGCGAACATTGATGGTAGCTACTCAGTTTTTTAGTTATTAAAAGACAGCATTTTTAGTAAGGCAGCTTATTTTTTTAAAATAAAAGCTCCGGCCATTTTTTTGACTGATGTTTTCCGACACTTGCAATTAATAAGCATCGATATATTTTTATCCAGCCTTCTTAAATCTCACAACCTTGTTTTTGATGCGTGCTTGAATGGCAAAAGTCTCCGACGTCTTTTGCGCCTCTTTGATAGTGCCGAATGTACCAATAATAAGTGCGTATCTTGTCGTTTTGCCGTCCTGGGTTATCGGCGAAACAGTGGTTTTGTAGCCTTTCTCGCGAAAGGAGGTTCCTGCCGCGGTCGCTTGTGCCGAGGTGTCATAAGTACCAACTTTTAGTCCATAAACATAGGTGTCGGCTGCAACAGCAGTGGATTTGGTGTTCGATTTTTTGTTTGCACTATTGGTCGGCAAGCGGCTTTTATCGAGATGTCCGTTTGTGCTGCCATTGCTGCCACGTTTAGGCAGTTCTGCCTGCAGCGGCCGGCTCTTTTTTGCCGGGTTCTTCTCACTGTTGCGATTTTTCAGGAACGAAAAGATGGTGAGGTTTTTATTGGCGTCAGTTTCATCGAGGTGTTTTTCCAAATGAAAGGTAAAGACGCTTGCGCCCAGAAATTCAGACCGCGTTACTTTTTTTAAATCAGCGCCGCCGATGGCGTTGGCAATAATCGGAATTTTGGCACGCTTTTGGGCGACACCGGTGATGTTCACTTTCGGCCCTGTTTTTTTCATCTCAGTTATCCAGATGTCTCTGGCGCCATGAACTTCTTTGTTGAGTAGTTGCAAAAAGGAGATGGTCTCTCCGTAACTTATGCTAAAACTGTCAACCAGGGCAATTTTGCGTTCGATATCTATTATCTGGCCATCGTAGGTATGCACACGGTCGGTCAATGCTTTGTTGTTGTCAACTTGTTGTTGCATGACTTCGACGCGACGTGTGACTTTTCGTATTTCAAGATTTTTGGACACAAGGGCCCAGGTAAAAAGTAGGGCCGAACTTGTTATCAGGAACAGAAGAAGATAGCCGTGAACAGCAAGTCTGGGCACTGTTTGCCGGTCACGAATATATTCCGGCAAAAAATTGCTGTCCTTGGATTTTACGGCGTTTTTGATAAGCGCCTTCCATGCAAGGGCGATGGGAACAGCGTACCGGGAAAAAAGCAACCCTCTGTCTTTGAAGCGCAGATCCGACGGAATTTTCCTGGAATTTAAATAACCTGTGAGAGCAGATGGAAATTTTTGTCTGAAATAATACTTGGCTTTAAGTCTCGACGAGTGGCCCGCTACCAGAATTTTGTTTATTTCCGGGATAAAATAATGGTCCTGAGCGAAAATAATTCTGCTGTACAAAACCTCCAACACGTCTTTGGACAAGCTGCCTTTGTGGAGTGTTGGTGTTATGTGAAAAATATCTTTGCCATTGAGGAAAATAACTCGCGAAAAATCCTGCTCAATGTAGACGATGGCCGTAATCTCATCTTTGTCAAATTTGTAAATCTCTTTAACCAGATCGACGAGAGCCAGCTCATTGGTGTCCATCAAAACCAGATTCAAGTTGTTGGAGCGAAACTGATTGACTTCTTCCATAAGTTCGATGACCGGAGGATGATATTCATAATCAACCATGAGCGTCTTGTCATCGCTCGCATTTAAATATTTTGTACCATGCGCGTCGTCTTCGCCTTCGCCTTCGCCTTCTTGTCCCCAGATATCCATTTTGCTTTTCAGGCGATTTTTCTTTTTTGGTGCCTGTTGCTTTTCAATGAAATCATACTTGACCGTGAGGTGAGGCGCGTTAATGGCGACATTGGCCTTCATGTTGTTAAATTTGTCCAGAAGGGCGTAAACTTTACTCACGTTCTGTGCAGCATCATTGCTTTTTGATACCTCAGGTTCCTCCGCCTGGGAAGTTCTGGGTTCATTAATGTCAAATGCATTTTCCAGATCGTTTAATGCTTCCGGTTCGGCCTTGTCTTCTGAGTGAGCATGGTCAATGGGCTGGTCCAATGTGATGGATTCGAGCGCCTTGATGCGTGCTTTACCGCGAACAAGGGAGAGGAAGGCTGCCCTGACCTCATTGCCGTTTATTGTAATTCCTATTGCGTGTTTTGTTTTCATTATGTTGTTACTTGGGGCACACCCGTCATTATTCAGACAATAATTTCAAACTATAATCTGTTTTTTTTACGAATAATTATATTTAATTAATTCTTCAAACCGCTTCTTATTGTTCGAATTTATGTAAGCATCGAAATAAGAGATTTTATTTTCGGCGTAAAGCCTGGCTAAATCCTGCTCCATCGTGTTCATTCCATGCTCACGGGATTGGTGAATGACCTGGTAAATTTCTCCAAGGTTGTTATTACGTATGGCCGCTTTGACAGCAGATGTGCACAACAGCACTTCTTTTGCCAGAACGCGTCTGCCATCCTGGGCAGGTACCAGTTTTTGTGAAACAACACAACTCAGGACATCAGCCAGCCGCGTGCGGATACGGTCTTGCTCGTTTGCTGGTATTTCCCCCAGAATTCTATCGATGCTTTCTATGGCGGATGAAGTGTGCAGAGTCGAAAACACTTTGTGGCCGCTGTCAACAACTTCGAGCACAGTCATGATGGTTTCGGCATTGCGCATCTCACCGATCATGATAATGTCCGGATCCTGCCGCAAGGCCTGAATCGTGCCTTCTTTGAACGAGTGCACGTCGCGCCCGACTTCACGATGCTTGACGATGGACTTTGCCGGCTCATGTACGTATTCGATGGGATCGGCAATGATAACGATATGCGATTCCATGGTGCGATTATTTGCGTCGATAATTGAATCCAGTGTCGTACTTTTACCGGAGCCTGTGATACCGGTTATGAGAATGAGACCCGATTTTTGATATTTCAGGCTGAGAGCTTTTGCCACATGTTCGTTAAAACCCAGTTTTGAAAATGCGATGACTTCATCGTTGACTCGCCGCATGTTCACAGCCAGATGGGTTAAGTCGAAATAAACCGTCGCTCGAAATCGGCTCCAAAAGCTGTTTTGCGCATCTTCAACCCGGTATGAAAAATCAATATGCCGCTGCTCGAAAAGCTGTTTCCGGTCTGGTGCAGTCAGCAAATTGAGAATGAGAAAATCCGTTTCAGCAATGCTGTATTCCAGCATGGTTGGGTCCGGTGTCTTCGTACCAAATGTACGAAACCAGACCTGACTATTGCAGCCCGGGCCACCAAGGTCGATATCCGAGGCTTCAAGTTGCTTCATTCTTAGTAGAAATGCATCAAAATGACTTTTAAGAATGAGCTTGGTCTCTTCAGATTGATCTTCGAGCATTTGGACAATAAACTGCCACCTGTCTCCACCGACAACCTGAGGCTGAGCAGTATTGGCCAGACTGTTTAAGAGTTGTTTACTTTCTTGAAATGTCATGCACAAATTTGCCACCCCTGTTTTGCCCAAGCCGGGGGTATTGGCAGCCCTTTCGTTGCTTTAAATTAGCTCTTGGTTATTACTTTCACTTATTTGTTTTCAAGTTTCAACCGTCGGTACGGCCCCCTCTCTTCGCTAAGCCGGAGAGGGGCATTATGTCGCTTCAATAGTTGTCGAAATAATTTCGCTCATGGTCGTTACCTCGGTCATAACACGCTCCTTGCCCGACTGACGCAAAGAAAGCATCCCATTTTGTTCGGCAATGCTGCGTATTGCGTCCTCATCAACTTCATCTTTTGAGCCAATGATCTCATTGCGCATTTCGCGATTAAAAAGCAGTGCTTCGCTAATGGCAAGGCGCCCCTTGTAACCTTCGTAACATTGATCGCAGCCTGCTGCTTCGTAGAAGGACGTGCGGCTGATTTCTTCGTTTGTAAATTCCAGTCGGGCCAAATCGTCCGGGTCCGGATTGCCGAGCGGGCGTTTGCAGTAGTCGCAGAGTTTGCGCACCAACCGCTGCGCCATGATCAGTTTGATTGCGTTGGCAATAAGGAAAGGCTCAACACCCAGCATATAAAGCCGGGAAATAGCGCTTGGTGCATCATTGGTATGCAAGGTGGAAAATGTAAGGTGGCCCGTGTTCGATAGCGAAATGGCGATTTCCGCAGATTTGAGGTCACGCATTTCCCCCACCATCACAATATCCGGATCGTGTCGCAGGATAGAGCGCAGGGCACTGTCAAAATTGAGTTTTGGATTGAGCTTAATCTGTCTGGCCCCATGGATCAGATATTCGACCGGCTCTTCGACGGTCAGCACGTTTTTGCTCGTGTCCATAACATGGCTCAGAGCCGCCACCAGCGTTGTGCTCTTGCCACTACCAGTCGGACCAGTGAGAATGACCATGCCTTGCGGCTGAGCGATGGCGGTGTTGAAATCACGCAGAGCCTGTTCCGGAAGTCCGATTTTATTGAGATCCGTTATCACCTTGCGGTCGTCCAGAACACGAATTACCACACTTTCAAAACGTCGGTCGAATTCGATTCCGACAATGGGGATAACCGAAACACGATAGCGGATATAAAAACCATCAATTTTGCGTTGAATGAAGCCGTCCTGAGCAATCGAGCGGTCGAAACGGTCGATATTGACCGAACGATCTTTGACAACAGCAATGAGCGCTTCCGGCCTGATTTCAGTTTGCGTATACCAATGAATCAACTTGCCGTCAATCCTGAAATATATTTCAGTGGCAGTACTGTCTTTTGGAATTACATGAATATCACTGGCGCCGCGGCGCACTGCTTCCACAAGCATGCCTTCAACCAGATTGACCAGACGGCTTTTGTTGATTTCCGAGTCCAGCGCCTCTTCGTCAACCTGCTTTGCATCATCTTCGAAAATCTCGGTTTCCTCAGACTCATCAAAGATACGCTGCAGGAATTCATTGTTTGAGTGGAAAACTTCGTGAATGAGCTTCTCGATTTCATCCAGCGGTGCGTAAGCAATGTCAAAGTCTGCAATATCAAGCTTTCTGGCAATGGTATGCAATCCCTGATTGGTTGGATCGCCGGTAACCAGCACCAATACATCGCGTTTATAGTCGTGCCATTTAAAAGGAAGTATTTTATTGGTCAGCAATTCGCTGGACATTTCATCTTCCATGGCAAAAACGAATTCTTTAATAAAATCAATGCGGGCTCTGTCTTCCTTAACTTGTTCCAGATCAATAATTTGGAAACCGTATAGCTTGGACATTTCAACGAAAATAGCATGTCGATTGATATTCAGATCTTCAATCAGGATATCGATGAGTTTCCGTTTTGAGTTGCGCGGCTCTCTGCTCTGGATGTCGGCTGCTTTTTGCAGTGTCTGATCGCTGACAATGCCCCTTTCAATGAGGGTTTGTGACAACCTGCCAAATCCTTTTTGGGCCGGCTTAAGGTTTATTTCTTCCGTGATTGTGGGTTTTTCAGCTTTTTTAATCATTCTGTTTTTACGTTACCTTGATAATGGCGAGGCTGGACTGACGAATCCGATTTCTGAAGAAACGATGGTCAATGCAATAATCATGATGGTGATGACCACGGAAATCAAAATGTTGACAACATCGACGAGTCCGGCCATTTTATGTTTGTTTTCTTTCTCGTAATAGTTGGCCAGTTGTCGGGCGCTTTGCCGCAATGTCCCGGACTCTTCGCCCGATCTAAGGCGCCGAACCGCAGTTAAGGTGAAGCAATTTGTCCGGTTCAGGCATTCTACAAAACTGCGACCTTCTCTTAACATTGTTGGTAAAACGATGCCCGTAATTTGCTTTTCTATGTATTTGTTCCGGCACGATTCTGCCGCAACCCGTATGGCGGCAATATTTTCTCCGGAGCTGCTGTACAGTGAATAGAGTACCCTGCTGAAAATTTCAATGCTGGTTTTGTGCATGATTGAGCCGAGTATTGGAACTCGAATCAGAACCCTGTCAAAATTATACCTGCCTTTTTCGGTGCGAATCCATTTCAGAAACAGCCAGAAAGGTATGACAATGGCAGCGAAAATGTAGAACCAGTAGCTTTGCAGAAACTGACTCAAATCGAGCGTTGCTTTTGTTAATGGCGGAATCGCGATATCGTGCTTGATAAGCATGTCGGTCATTTTGGGAAAGATGTAGATGACATAGAATCCCATGGCAGCGATCATGGCGACAACCACAACGATGGGCATGATCAGCACAGAGCGCAGGTTGCTGCGGAATTCTTCTTCTCTCTCCAGGAACTTCGCGGTGCTCTCATAGATCTCAGCCATGTTGCCGCTTGTAGAAGCAACGGCCAACATGTGACAGGTGAAGCGGCCAAACACATCAGCATGTTTACTGAAGACTGTATCGCCTTCATTGCCTGCTTTGAGGTCTTTTTGAATATCTGAGATTGTTTCACGCAGGCGCCTGTTGTCGGTATCCGAACCGACCAGGGTCAAAATTTCATCGTAAGGGAATTTTTCCCGCAACAGATCGGCGCAAATCCGAATGAACAGCACCAAATCTTTGGTGGGTACCTTAAATTTGAAGTTGAAGAGTTTCTTTCGTACATAGAAAACACGATAGCCCATTTTTGTCAGGGCGTTATGCAACTCCTCTTCTGAAAAAGCCTTTTGTTCGCCTTGCAGCGGTTTTTCAGTCCCTCTTTGAACCTTGTATACGAAAACGCTCTTCTGTTCAATGTTGTCAATACGGATGCCTTTGGCCTTGACCACCTTCTGCAGTTTGGCTTTGGCTGTTTTGCTGTCCGGGCTGAAAAGCGTGCCTTGAATCAGCTTGCCGTTGACGTTTTTACCTGTGTATCTGAATTCCGGCATTGTATTGGATTATATTGTTCTTTTTGTTATTGCGGCCCGGCCGCGTGATAATACAGCAAGCGGGCAGGTAGCGCGTTGTGTGCCTCTACCTGCCCGAATTCACAGAAAAGTGAATTATTTCACCTCGCTGGTTTGACTTCACTGGGTGATAGTTGGCGTCCCTAATGAATCATTATATACCGTCATTGCAACTGTCAATGGCGTGCCTTCAATACCTATGCCAGTGATGTTGAAATCGTTGGCATTTACAGTACCGATTCTAATGGTACCATTGGCGTTGGTAGAGTCAATGTTCAGGCTTGCCAGTGTAAGGCCAGTGAAAGCCTGGCCACCACCGCCCATTACGGTTGGCTTGCGGTACCATTCACGCGCGCGGGTTGCGACATGCAAAACATCTTGCATCACTGCGTCCTGGTTTGCCGTCACCGCGCTTTCTTCAAACATCTGAATACCAATTACCACTGCAATACCAACGATAATGGCGCTTAATACTACCAGCAAAAGTTGTTGTTGTCCCATGAGATATTTCTCCTTAGGCTAAAATGTAAATAGTGAATAATCTTTTTATTCGAAACTGTATGTTAATCCCCCGGTAATGCTATCACCTCCTTTTGGACCCCGCGGCGGCCACAACTGCTTGTTTCAGGACCATAACCTGTGTAGAGCAGGATGTCCATTTATTTATCTGCGTCTTCCTTTATTAATCTTAATCATCTCAAGTGTACGAGTCTCTGGAACGCGCTATTTGAACATTGAAGTTCGAAAACAGGGTTCTCTCAAAGTTCTTTTTCAATACATTGACAATATTTTCCACAGATTGGAACCGCTTATCAGGTTTTTGTTCCAAACACTTCAAAACCAGCGCATCACAAAATTTTGGAATATTGGGGCTCAGTTCTGATGGGGAAAGCGGCATTTTCTGCGTGTTCGCATCATTCATTGAAGAAAAACTCGTTTCCAAAAAAGGATGTCTTTGGGTTAACGCCTCATACATAAGCACGCCCATTGCAAAGATGTCGCTTCGTCCATCAACGCCGTGTCCCGCCACTTGCTCGGGTGCAAGGTAGGCGCTTTGGGCCGTGAGGTTACTAAACAGAGCGCCCGGTATGAGGAAGTCCAATAGTTTTCCTTCGTCATTTGCGCCAAGCAGAACATTGCTTGGTTTCAGATTCAGGTGAAAAAAACCAAGCCGATGCCCATATTGCAAGCCTTTGAAAATCTGGTAAATTGCCTTGATAAACCGGTCCGGGTTGAAGGCATTGCCATTGCTGAACATTTGGGTCAGTGGTGTGCCTTCAACGTATTCACGGGCGATGTAAGTCAGTCCGTGGTCTTCGTCAACTTCGTAAATTGTGACTATATTCGGGTGGTTAAGCTGCCCCAGTGTTTTGGCAAACTGATAAAATTCCTGTTTTTCCGCGTTGTTTGCCGGCAGCGAATTAAATACATCCGATTGAATCACTTTCAGAATAACAAACCGGTGCAGGTCTGCATCTTTGGCCTTATACACTTTGATAACACCCTTGCCACCCAATTCAGCAAGCAATTCGAAACGGCTGATTTTTCGTATGTAACCGAACTTCAATTCATCGGTTGGGTTTCGCCAGGATACTTCGTGCAGGCTAAGAACTTCGTTAATATATTTAAGCCTGAATTGACCGATTGAGTTTAGTTTGAAGCGGTTAGAACTTTTGACTTCACGATAGGCCTTCGCCCCGAGGCAGATCCTGTTGGTTTTACGAAGTGTCTTGCCATAAACCGCACGGTCTTCGGGGGCCAAATCTTTTTCTGTTACAGTGGCGAGTTTGATGCCTGTGCTGAGATCGCGCAGGGTTTGCCCGTTATTGTTTATGAGTCCATCGCGTGAATGATGAATTCCGAAAGAAACGTGGAGATGCTCTGACGGCTCGTTCACAAAATTGTAACGATTCAGTTTGTTAAGGAAATCAACAGCCAGGGCTACGGATTGAATGACATCTGTGGCGACAATGACCAGGCCGTTGGCAGCGCACCAAGCACTGCTCATTTGGTACTTTTCAAGAAAATCCGCTAACATTACAAGGAGCTTTTTTCGCACTTGCGTAACATGTGCAGAACCATATTGATGCTCAAAGTCATCAAAGTTGGTCATTTCTATGACGATGAGAATTTCTGCCTTTGCCGGGAACTCAATGCTGCTGGTTTCTACTTCCTCATCAGTAAAAATTGAACCACCTTGCTTTTGAAAGTCTTCATAGGTCAGAGAAGATTTAGAGCACAGACTTTTCCCTGATAAACTCTCAAATGAACTGAGCTTGGCAAGCACTTCTCGGCCCAGATGGAACGTCTCGCCAGCCTTGGAACTGGTCTTTGCGGCAGACGATCCAACAGCGATTTGCTGTGTTTCAGTGGCCTCCGGCTCTTCTGTCTTTTCAATATCTGCTACGTGAAGTCCACCCCAATATGCTTTGTCCTGAAGAAAACGCCTCAGCTCCAGGTGATATGCAATATCCTGCAACTTGCTAAAGGTTGTCTGGTTTTTCAGGAAGTCCTTAACGAATTGGCGATCGATGAAGCTGAAACTGTGCTGCTGGTTCTTTACTTCGCAATCGAACTTCCTTTCCAGATATGTGTCGCATAAATGCTTTTGCAGTGTGGCGTTGTTTTCTGCTGTGTCAATAAGCTTTTTGAGCAGGACAGTGGCCTCGTGGAATGCTCCGGTCTGCCACGATGATTGCATAAACAATTTCAGGCTTCCAGGTTGGTAATCACCTCTGCTCAACATTGTTGCGGTAATCTCTCTACACTTATCAAGTTCATTCTGGCGGTAATATGCCTCACTGAGATATTCTGCCAAATTATTGAAGTTCGGGCTGTTGTGATTTAAGGCCATTTCATAGATTTGCATGGCGCCCGTGTCGTCCCTTCTTTCGCTCAAAAAAGTATCTGCCAGCACATGGTATATCTCCGCATTGTTCGGTTCATGTTGGATGGCTTTCTGGTACACTTCGAGAGCAAAGTGGTCAAACTGTTTCAAACCGATAAAGGCCTTGCTCAAATTCGTGTAGATATGCTTGCTTGCCACCTTGAATTCAAGCAACTGTTTGTATCGTTTTGCTGCCTCTGTATAGAGTCCTTTTTCGAGGTAAGCATCGCCCAGAGCGGAGATCATCACAATTAAATCTCTGCTTATTTTGCCATCAGAACGCATTGATAGTCGCTTCAAACTCCATTAGGTGCGTATTGCTTTAAGCGTTTTAATTCTTTGTTTACTGCTTTCTCTATAAGTCGTATTGCTTCTGTGTCTTTTCTGCCTTCAACGATGTAATGTTTCGCAATCACGGTGTACAATTCATCTCGCCATTCAAACGGAATTTTGAATTTTACAATAAATTCGAATATCTTGACAGCTTTTCTGTCTCGCCGGTTTTCGAGATAGTAAATACGTGCAAGCTTCCGGTAGAGCTGCATTTTTTCAGGATTCTGTTGCAGCAGCGATTCCAATAAATTGCGGGCCCGTGCTGATTTACCACGCCAGATTAAAAGGTTGGCCCGTTGCTCCGGCGTGAACAATACAATACCAAAAATAGCGACAATACTAATCAACCCTAATGGCAACCATATAAATGTCACAACAGCTTACCTCTCCGGATTCGGGATTTGAATGCCGGATGTCTTGTTGATTACATTGTTGGCGGCGTCTATCAGGAAAATTGAAAAATCACCGGTTATTGCCAGTTGTTCATTTTCCGCATAAGGATGAATTTTGTCAATGAGCAAGCCTCGTTGCTCGAGTTTTGCTTTGTTAAAGTCTGACTCGCTGTTAAAAAAAACAAAAGCTAAAACAGCGTCTTCTTGCACGTCGGAGCGTTGTATTAATTCGCTTTGCCCCCCCTGAATGCCTGTGCGTTGAATTCCAGCGGCTGATGCCATTTGTTGTGCCTGGATATTTGTGCGGGCACTGGAACGTCCGCCTTTAATAAGCATGCCCAGCATAAAGCAAATCAGTCCTGTTGCCAGGACTAATATGGGCAGCATAAAAGGTCTTGTGCTGAAAGCGTTTGTCATCGGTATCCTGCTGTTTTGTAAATTGGGTTCCGTATAATGTTCCTGTATAAATTTGTCTGCCTTCGCGAGCAGGCGGTCGCCTTCTTCCGGTATAACAGTAGAAAGAGCAGGCCGTTTTGTCTCGCGACTGTCCTGATCGACACGGGCAACAGCCACGGTTATGTTATCAGAGCCGTCTCTGTGCAGCGCTTTGGTCAGCAGCCCGCGTGTTGCTGTATCAATTGAACCGTTACTTCGCGCGACGGTCTTTTTAATATCCTTTGCGCCGACAGAGGTGTGTAAGCCGTCGGTGCAAAGGACGTAGATGTCATTCTTTTTGTATTTCTCACAATGAATATCGATCTTAATTGCCGGGCCGGTGCCAAGAGCTCGGGTTATAACATTTTTTTGTGCGAATGTTTCAATCTGCTCTGCGTTGATCTCATTGTCTTCAATCAGCTCGTTTAGCCAGGAATGATCCTGGGTTAATTGTAATACCTTATTATCGCTGTGCCGAAAAATTCGACTGTCACCAACGTGCACCATGGTTGCGAATGACTTATCCAGTGTTAATGCGACGACTGTTGTGCCCATGCCTCTTAGCTTTGGAAATCGTTTTGAGACATTGTAAATACGTCTGTTCGCTAACCTGACGGCAACAATCAGGCGTCTCGATGACGATGCCAGTTGCTTTTCGCTTTCGTAAAGAAATTCCTGAATGCCCTCTTCACTCAGTTCCTGATAGATATCCTTTATGGTTTCAACAGCTATTTTGCTCGCCAGCCCACCGGCCACCTGACCACCCATGCCATCACAAACGATGATGAGATTTTCGTTCTTGGATATATAATAGCTATCTTCGTTCGCTTTGCGGACTTTGCCAACGTCGCTGTGAACCGCAGTGGAGGTTTTTATTCGTTTTTGTTTCAACATTAGTAATAGCTGAGTTTGCTTCGGCTTCTTCTCAGCATGATCTGAATGCCGGCGATGCAGGCAATCGAAAGAAGAGAAAGAAGCATGGCGATTGTATAAGTTTTTGTGTTCGATTGTTCAGAATTCATGAAACTCGTGTGCCGGCTGTCCGCGAAGGCCTGCCCCCAAAGCACGACACTGCTTAAGCTTGTTCTATTTGTGCTCAGTTTGTGAAACCTTCCGTTGTTTTTCAGGAGCAAGATGTCAACAGTGTTGTCACTGTCAAAATCTGCTACCACCGGTTGGCTTAGAACAAGCTCACCGCGGAGATCTTGTTTGAAAAGCGTTTTTCCAGTTGCTCCCTCGAGAATACGAATGCCACTTTGTTTGCCTATCGCAAAGACATCCATCGTTCCATTTTTATTGAAATCCGCAAGAATCGGGCTTACTGTGAATTCATCTCTGCTCTTTTCTGGAAACTCCCAGAGAATCATTTTTCGATCTTTACCTTGCCCCATGCCTTTCATTGCGCGAAGTTTGCCGTCATGGCCCTGAACGATGATGTCTGGAAGATCGTCACCATCAAGATCGCCGAGCGTTGTGCCGGGCATTTGTATCTGCTTACTTTGGCTGATGTTGTACCAAAGTCGGTTCAAATTTCCCCCGGCCAGCACAAGCAGATTTCCTTGTGTCGTGGTCACAACCATGTCGTCAATGCCATCAGAATTCAGATCTGCAATGGCAACAGGGGATCTGATGCGGTTCTTCTGGTTGAAACTGCCGGTGGCTTTGTTGAGTTCTTCATCAACGTTTATGTAGCCAACCACTCTTTGATCGCGGCCATCGGCGATGACAACCCTGCCGTCTTCGGTGCCGGCGAGAATGTTGGCAATCCCATCGCCTGTAACATCGCCGGCACTCAGGCCGGAGCGTAGTTCAGCGTTAGTACTAAGCTTGCTCCAGCGAAAGTCGCGAGCAGTGCCAAAACCAATATAAATGGCATTGTCAGCCCCGGCAACAGCCACGTCTTTTAAACCGTCACCATTCACATCCGCGACGATAGGATGACTTGTGAGTGGGCCGGGTAGAATAGGACTTTTCCATATTTCCAGACCTGAACTGCCGTCTATGGTTCGTATTCGAGAATCGTCGGAGACAACGACGATGTCATCAGTACCTTTGTTAAACAAATCTGCCAACATTACCGGCATTCCGGCAAGGAATCTGGTGTCGGTTTTTGTCCACAGAGGTACCTTTGTTTTTCCATCCGTACAAGTCAGTTGCCCACGATTATTGATATAAATAAGGTCGATATGGTCATCTCTGTTAACATCAGTTGCTGCCGGAAAAATAGTGGTCAGGTTGTTGCCTTCAACAGCAAATTGCGAGTCGACATCGCTTGAGCCCCAAACTGTACTGTCGATTGCTAATGTATCGGGCTGACCTGCAATTCTGTGTCTGGTTATAAACGAATTTATAAAAACGGATACAGCCAGCACGACAATAATGGCCGCACCTGCATTAAGCAGCCTCATGATATTCCTGACATGCCAGGGCCCGGCTTTTCTGGGAAATGAGTAATCCCAGTCACCATCTTCCACCATTCTGAAAATGTGACTTTTCTTATCGCTGATTATCTCTAATTCGTTATCGGGACTGATAGATACTTGATCATGTACTTCGAGTTTACGCTTGTTAATCCGAGTACGAGTCTTGCTCCTTTTATCTGAAACCAACCATTTCCCGTTTTTAAATTTCAACGTGGCGTGGCGTCTCGACACGCTTTGATCCAGTTGCCCTTTGGAATTTTTTCTGATAACGATATCGTTGAATTTTCCGTCACGGCCAATTCTCGTTTCTGGTGCTTTAATTTTGAACTTACGTCCGAGATAATAACCATAAATCCCCAGCAAGTAGTATGAAGATACTGGCTTCTGCTGTACCTGAGCAGCCTGAAAAGAACTGGAGGCATTTTTTTTCTCAGCAAAAGCACTTGGCGGACTTGACGCTGGTATCGGCGTTTTGGGTTGAGATTCCGGATAAATGTTCTCAATTGCCTCTGTTTCACCACTAGTCTGCATGTTAGCGTCGTCAGGTGAAGGCGGTTTACTGAGATTTATCAGAGTCTCGGGGTTATGACCATTGAATTTGGCTTTTTCGCTCTTGTTGAAAAACAACTCAGGCTCAGGCTCGGAGTTTTTGCTATGGAGCGGGTCAGCGATTCTTGTTGATGAGAACCCGTTTGCTGCTGTACTGGCTGTGTCAATGTTCCGGGCTGGTCGTACATCGATATCCTCTTCGGTGTTCACCCAATGGTTAAGTTGTCGAAGTGCCGGAACCCCCAATATTTGTTCTTCAAGTTTAGGCGCCATTGGGCCTGCCGGAACAGGTCTGGGCGCTGGCTCGTGCGTGAGTACGTGATCTTTCGCTTCCTGCGGTTGTGCGTCTGGATCTATGAAGATAATCGAATGTCGCCCTAACCGAACTTCGTCAAGATTTTGAACCGGTGTGCGGGTTGATATTTTTTCGTTGTTGACAAATGTTCCCCATTGGCTCTGCAAATCACGGACATAATAGTCACCGTTTTGCTTTTCAAATTGGAGATGAAAAAACGAAATATCATCATCTTTGATAATGATATCGTTTCCATGTTCGCAGCCAACCGTAAATGCTTCAACTGCTTGAGGCACAGACAGTTTTTTGACGACAATTTCCCCCCTTTTTACAATCAACTTAGGCATCTGAGCAAAAAGGATTAGTTCGATGGATAAATTTCTATGACCAGGTCGAGCGTCTCTCCGGCTCGAGCTGTGACCAACTTACTTTGGGCTTTGTATCCTTCTTTCTTGACAATAATAATATAGTTTCCGCCGGCAATTTGGCCGTATGCAGATCCGGCAAAGTCCGTTCTGGCAAGCAGAGCATCTTCTGTTTCTGAACCGCCCTCGAAATTATAAAAAATTTCGGCGCCGGTTACAGCTTTCTCAGACAGTGCGTCGATAACTTTTATCTCATAGGCCGGCTGCAGCGGTTCCATTTCGACTTGAATGGAGCGGGTTTCCGATTCGATACGCATCTGAGCGCGTTGGTAACCCGGTTTTGAAAAGACCGCCGTGTATGTGAGTGCTGGAATTGTCAGCTCCACAGGTGTTCTCCTGCCGGCGCGCAGCGCATCTCTGCCGTTTCTTTTTAGACTAATCAGTTTCGCACCAATGTCTCGACGTTCTGAGTCATGGGCATCGACAACGGTAAATCTGATTTTGCGAGATAATACAGCCCTAAGCTTATCTGAATAGGATTCATCGATATTCACGCTGAGCCTGGTTGAAACAAAGTTGCTTTTTCTAAACAATAACTCATGCTTGCCGGCTGGTAGTGAGATCCCTCTGCTATTACCAGTCACACCGATGATCTGATTTGTTCGAACATCAACTATTTCCGCACCCGACGGAATGCTCTCTACTTTGATGTCCTTTAAAAAGACGCCTGTGACGGCGTACCGGGTGTTGTCATCGTTATATACTTCCAATTTCCATAATCTGCGGTCTTCTACTTCATCGAAATGCTCGACTGTGTTCAGAGAATAGCCGGAAAGTGTTTCAAAACCGTTTTTTCGCATTTCAAGAGACAGTGGGGCGCCAACGTCCCATGAGATCATGCACGGCGTTCGCTGGTTAAACCTTACGCCGTTGATGTAAATGTCTGCTCCTTGTGGAGTTGAATTGAGCATGATTTCCGTGCTGAATCGAAAAAGATAGGATTGGCTGTTGCCTTCGGTCTCATTTCCCTGCACCTTGATGCTGCCCTCCCTTGGCACAAACAGTGATTTGACAATAGGTTTATAGCCCGGCAATGAAATCTCCAACTTATGGACACCCGGGTTTATTTTATTTATGGGAAGCGGCGTCAAGCCCGCCAGTTGCTGGTTGTCAAGTGAAATGCTCGCCCCTGGGGGAACCGTTACCAGCTCGATCGCGGGCGGGAAAAGGTGGTCATACACCCAGACGCCTGCTTTTGTCCAACCGTTGATGGTATCAAACACGGCGAGTGTCAGCAGTGCCAACAGCAAACCGGTGGTGATTTGCAAGACTCGCTTTTTGTAATTTCTTGCGGAGACGCGAATAATATCTATCACCGTTTTCAGGTCTTCGCTGCTACCGAGTTCAAATTCCATGGTGCCAATGCCTGGTGACCCTTGGAGGCCCGGCAAAGGCTGATCGAAATCCGCTAGCCTGCTGTCAGGTTTCTGGAAATTGGAAACGTGGTTTACCCCGGAATGTGGAGATGGGTTTATGTAAGATTGAGGACGCTCTGGAGTTATTTGTTTCGGCGCCGTGCCGGCAGAAACCTCCGGTGTTGTTACGTCGCTTTGGTAATAGTTTGCAGCGCTTCCCGGGTTGCCGGATTCATTTAGTGCATCCGGGGTACTCTTGCCGGGAAAGACACTACTGCCGTACTGGTAGTTTGGCGGTGTTATTGGCGGGTTCGTTTGGCCGAAGTGGTTTGTCAGGTAAACGGCCAGGTCGTCCATCAATTCACCTGTTTCATTGCAGGCGATGAGATATTGCAGCAAATCAATATACATGTGGTTTGCTGTTTGGTAGCGTTTGGAAATATCTATTTCCAGAGCCCTGAGCAATATTTTAACCAGAGCTGCGGGTATCTTCTTGCCTTTAAGCGCTTTGCGGAACCATTTCGGATTTTTACCAGCGGTCAGAACCTCGTCTTGAGAACTGAATAGCCGCTCACCGGTTATTGCCTCATATAATACCAGGCCTAGCGAAAACAAGTCTGACCGGTGGTCTGGGTGGTTGCCCATAATAAGTTGTTCCGGCGCCATGTAAGGAATTTTTCCACGCAGTTTGGTGTCTTTTCTTTTCTTCTGATGGCGTTTGACGGATGCAATACCAAAATCGATTAGCTTGACCGCACCTTCACGAGAGATCATTATATTGGAAGGCGAGATGTCTTGATGCACCAAATTCAGTGGCTTGTTTGTGAAAGCGTCGCGACGTTGGTGTGCGTATTCGAGCGCCATGCATATTTCGGCAATGACGTAAACCGCGAGGTGAGGTGGGATGCTCTTCCCTGACTTTTTCGACGAACGAATGATCTTTTCAAGATCAATGCCATCGATATATTCCATGATTATGAAGACATGGCGGTCTGAAGCCTTCTTCAACTCATATATATGCACAATGTTGTTGTGGCTAAGCTTGGCAATGTTGAGCGCTTCTTCCTGAAACATGTCCAGATATTTGGGATCTGCCACCAGGTTGGGAGCGATTTCTTTGATGGCAACCGGTTTGTTTAGCTTTTTGTCCAGTCCGTAGTAGACAATCCCGAACCCGCCTTGCTTGATTTGCCGAATAATTTCATACTTGTCGCCAAGCTCTCTATTGTAATTGGTCGTCATTTTCCGTTGCTTAACCTCAGAAGTCGTTCCGAATCTTTATACAGAATATAATATATGTTAGAATAGGTTAATTTGTGACACCATTAGCAATTAGTGTGCCACTTAAAGGCGTTGCAAATTCAGTAAAGATATGTTGTTGCAATTACAAATATTTGCTTGGTCTGATTTGCTGAATGCTGATGAGAATAGATTTGTGCCTTTTTGAAGCACCTGTCCGGTTTTCGGACAGACATTACTCGAAAATATACCGATAATCTACCCGATTGTTGAACTTGTTGTAAATTGTAAATAACGGTGTGGTGCTTTTTTTCTTGCATCTTTTTTAGGGGGGCGCTATCTTGGTTTATCTAAGTAATGGTATGGAAAGATTGACTATTCAAGCATTTATGCCGGACAACAAACAAGAATCTGCAACGAAAACGATGCAGCCATCTGAAAAAAGTGAGGCTGAGCTTCATGAGTTGCGTAGCAAAGTTTCTGACCTCTCTAGTCTTATCGAAGTAAGCATCATCATAAACACCACCCAGAATGTCGATGAACTTGTAAACCTCGTGATGACAAAGGCACAAAGTGTCATGCGTGCCGAAGCAAGTTCCGTCATGTTGCTCAATGAGGAAACCAACATGCTGGAATGTGAAGTGGCGCTGGGAGAAGTTGGAGAAAAAGTTAAGAAGATTCAGCTCAAAATGGGCGAAGGCATCGCGGGTTGGGTGGCGCAGCATGGCCAACCTGAAATTATTCCCGATGTCTCGACAGATGAGCGGTTTGCCTCGAAGATAGACAATTCAACCGGATTTCAGACACGGTCTATTCTGGCTGCACCACTTCTGGTTAAGGAAAAAGTAATCGGTGTTGCGGAAGTGATTAACCGCCTTGATGGCAAGGCGTTTGATAACGACGATTTAGAGCTTTTCTCCACTTTTTGCCGGCAAGTCGCTATGGCGATTGAAAATGCCCGTATGTACCAAATGAAATTGGAAAAGCAGCGCCTGGAGCAAGATTTAGAACACGCTAGAATTATCCAGCAGAGTTTCATGCCTGAAGTTTTTCCGTCAGGAACTGAAAAAGCGTTTTCGATTTTCGCCAAAAGTTTGCCCGCGGCAGCGGTCGGCGGTGATTTTTTTGATTTTCATGAATTTGGCAATAGCTCGGTCGGTGTCGCTGTTGGGGATGTTACTGGAAAAGGCGTGCCGGCAGCGCTCTATATGGCACGGCTGGTCAGCGATTTGCGGCGTTATACTCAGATTTGCGTCGATCCGGCTGAGGTCATTATTCAACTGAACAAAGCGTTGATCGACCGCAGTCGGCGTGGTATGTTTGTAACTTTTCAATATGGTATTTTGCAATCTGAGACTGGATATTTCACTTATGCCAATGCCGGCCACCTGCCGTTTATTCGAGTTTCTAAAGACAAGGATGTGGAAATGTTGAAAGGTGGCAAAACGATTCCACTCGGAATTGTTCCCGATGTCTACCTGGACGCGGTCACAGTGAAGTTGGAACCGGGTGACAGCATTGTGCTAATTACAGACGGTATCGTCGAAGCAAAGAGCCGCGATGGCAAGGCCTACTCTATACCACGCACAGTCAGAACACTGGCCGGCGCAACGAAAACCGCTAAGGGCATTGTAGAGGAGCTACTTGCTGATGTGCAGGCTTTTGCAAAGGGTGTGCAGCAACACGATGATTTGACCATTCTGTCTATCACTTGGACCAAATAATATTTTTTCTATATGACTGAAATTGAAATAAAATTACCAAGTGATCCTCAATTTTTACGGATCATTCGCAGCGGTAT
The DNA here is from genome assembly GCA_029262005.1 of Candidatus Zhuqueibacterota bacterium. Classification (GTDB taxonomy): domain Bacteria; phylum Zhuqueibacterota; class Zhuqueibacteria; order Oceanimicrobiales; family Oceanimicrobiaceae; genus JAJDAG01. Next base: position 34,923 of record JAJDAG010000173.1, read on the forward strand.
TGCCCATATAGGTGAACTCTGCTCTTTGTCGGACGAAGAGTGTAATCAAGTTACAATTGCCGTGGATGAAGCTGCGGCAAACATAATTAAGCACACTTATAACGGTGATAAGAGTCAGGTCATTATCGTGACCTTTCGCATTCAGGATGATCGGCTTGAGGTGGTTTTGCGCGATTTTGGCGCGAAAGTGGATCCGAAAAAAATTAAGCCCAGAAATTTAGATGATGTCAGGCCAGGCGGATTGGGTGTCCATTTAATTAAATCCGCCATGGATGAAGTTTTTTATGATAATTCGTTGGAAGTTGGAAATCAGCTCACCATGGCCAAATATTTGTCCGGAGGAAAAGAGGAAAACTGATGCTTGATGTACGAACCAAGTCTGAAAATGATTTGCACATTGTTGAAATTGAAGGGGAAGTTGATTTGTATTCCTCACCGGAATTGCGTAAAGTTTTGCTGCAGTTAACAAAAGAAAAGACCAAAACGATTCTGGTTGATTTGGAAAAAGTGAAATATATGGACAGTTCCGGTGTTGCGACATTGGTGGAGGCATTGCAGCAGGTGCGAAAGTACCAGGGAATGCTGAAGCTTGTGAACCTGCGCGATGCTGTGAAAGATGTGTTTGAATTAAGCCGTCTCGACAAAGTCTTCGATATTTACGCAAGTATCGAAGAAGCAACGAAAGCACTCGATTGATGGGGGGCATTGCAAAAATATTTGGTAGTGTTGGCCGACAAGTCCTGGGATTTCTGGTACAACTGAGCAGGATTACCCATTTGGCGATGGATACGGTCTACTGGGTTTTTGTCGCGCCATTCAAGGGCAAAGGCCTACGGTGGAAAAGCACAGTTGAACAGATGGTTCGGATCGGCTACGAATCCATTCCAATTGTAACATTGATTGCCTTTTTTGTCGGCTTGATCATTGCTATGCAGGCCGCTTATCAACTCGAACGCTTTGGAGCGACCCTGTTTGTGGCTGACCTTGTGGCAGTGTCAATCACCCGGGAGCTGGCACCATTGTTAACCGCTATCGTGATTGCAGGAAGGAGTGGTTCGGCAATCACCGCAGAAATCGGTACCATGCAGGTGTCGGAAGAGATAGATGCCCTTAAAACAATGGGGTTTAACCCCATAAAATTTCTGGTTGTACCGAAGACCCTGGCCATGCTGATTATGTTACCAACATTAACGGTTATTGCAGATCTTCTTGGCATTCTCGGCGGTTATGCTATTTCAATGTCGACCATAGAGGTCACCAGTCCGCGTTATATTAATCAAACAATACAGTCTTTGGGCTTTCAAGATCTGTTCAGCGGCCTGGTAAAGAGTGTGTTTTTCGCTTTGATTATTGCAAATATTGGTTGTTATGAAGGTTTTAATGTCGCGGGTGGGGCTGAAGGTGTCGGCAAGTCGACGACCCGCTCTGTTGTAGCATCCATTTTTCTAATTATAGTGGCCGATGTTTTTTTTACAGGATTATTTTATTCTACATTTTAAAATGCCGGAACCCATTGTCCAAATAAAAGATCTTGTTGTTCAATATGGTGCTCGCACCATATTGAATGGTGTAAATCTCGACATTCATAAGGGTGAATCGCTGGCTATTCTTGGTAAATCCGGTTGCGGCAAAAGCACACTTCTCAGGCACACGATTGGCCTGTCGAGACCTGCTTCCGGACAAGTTCTTATTAAAGGCCACGATATTGCCACCCTCGATGAAGACAGTAGAATTGAGGTGTTGAAAAAGGCAGGTATGCTTTTTCAATCCGCCGCTCTGTTTAACTCCATGACCATCGGTGATAATGTGGCACTTGCTCTCCGCGAACATACGGAACTGGAGGAGAGCACCATCAACATCATGACCAACATAAAGCTCGACTTGGTTGGCTTGAGCGGCTTTCATGATTTCCGTCCAGCGCAGCTTTCCGGGGGGATGAAAAAGCGTGCGGGCCTGGCTCGGGCGCTGGCAATGGATCCGGAAATTTTGTTCTGTGATGAACCCTCGGCCGGTTTGGATCCGGTGGTTTCGGCTGGTATTGACAATCTAATTGTGAGCCTTAAAAAGGCATTCAAAATGACCATTGTCATTGTAACACACGAAATGGCTTCAGTGGAGATTATTGCTGATCGCATCGCCATGATGCACGAAGGAAGAGTATTGGCAGTAGGAACCATGGACGAATTGAAAAGCCTTGGCAATCCGATTGTTGATCAATTTTTTAATCGAGAACCAGATGCCGAGGAAGAAGATCCCAGGGCTTATCTGAGTTCAATTACAGGCTCTGCGTAATTTAGGTTGGAGACGTGAATGGATCATAGTGCAAATGAAATTAAAGTGGGCGTTGTCGTCATTGCCGGCTTTATCATTTTACTTGGCTTTGTGGGCGCCATTATTGGTGTTAACTGGGGCGAAGATTTAAAAGAATATCATACATTTTTAAGAAGCGTCCCTGGAATCGTGGAGGGCTCTCTGGTCAAGTTCGGCGGCATGGATGTTGGCTCCATAACCAAAGTGACCTTTCCGGAGAAACAAGAAGGCGAAGCCATGATAGAGTTAACGCTCAAAGTGGATAAACGCACGCCTGTAAAAACAAATTCTCGAGCCTATTTGTCCTCATTGGGCATTATGGCCAATCAGCATATTGAAATATCTTCCGGCACGCCGACTGCACCACTTCTGCCTTCAGGAAGTTTGTTGCTCGGCAGGGAAGTGCCGACCATAATGCAGATGGCTGAGCCGTTCGGTGAAGTAGCCGGTGATCTAAAAGTATTGGTTGCCCGTCTTTCCGACCTGTTTAATGATCAGAATCGTGCGCACTTGTCTTCAGTCATAGAAAATGTAGATCATCTCGTTGCAGAAGGTGGCGGGCAGTTCCTGGATATGTCCCGTAACATGGAAGAACTGACTGGGAATATGGCAGAAGTGAGCCAAAGCCTCAATGAATTAATGGCAAAGAACAAAGGTAATTTTGATGAGACCCTTATTCATCTTGAGAAAACAACCCGGGAGACAAGCCTGCTCATCTCGGATTTGCGCGAGTCTTTAGTTCAATTTGAGAATGTGGTTGCAGCTAATGGTGCAAGTGTCATTGAAATAATGGAAAATTTTCAGTTTGCATCGCAAAACCTTGAAGAGTTTACCCGAACGCTAAAAGAGAAACCCTGGCTGTTGGTAAGGAAGGCTGCACCGCCGGAAAGGAAACTTCCATAAAGTTTTCATGGCATTTAATAGCGGTGTGTCCTTGTGCATTTTTTCGGTTTTGCGAAGTCAAGAATTCAGAGGAACTCAATGAAACAAACTAAGCTTATTCTGTTGTTTTTTCTTTTGTTGTTTGTTGTAGGTTGTGGTATACCTACTACATATTATTATAGAATTGACTATGCGTCGGCCGGTCAGAATAATCATGCTGTGAGTTTGCCGTATACTATCGGTGTCGCACAGTTTGGCGCAGACGCTCTTTACGAAAATGATCGGCTTGTTTATCGAGAGTCGCCGTATCAGGCTCAGTTTTACAATTACCGGCGCTGGGTCGCGGCACCGAAGAAACTCGTAACAGAAAATGTAATAAAACAATATCAAAAAGCTGGAATTTTTCAAAGGGTTGTCAGGATTCCATCCGCCTACAAAATCAATTACATCCTCCGTGGTGATATTCAAGGGTTTGAAGAGTGGGATGACGGTGACCAGTGGTTTGGGGTTGTGACGGTTGGGTTCAGGTTGCAGGAGGTCTCATCAAGTGAAATTGTTTGGGAAAATGTGGTTTCTGAAAGTACTTTAGCCAGCAAGAAAGCCCCGGTTGCAGTTGTTCAGGCGATCAGTGAGAGTTTAAATCGTGTTGTGCATACATCTATTTTGCAAATTAACGATTATCTTAAGTTGAACGTGAAAGACCAATAATCCGTCCTGTGTTAGGGGAATTTTTTCATGGGGAATATGCCTTCACTGGATATCCTGGTTGTTGAGGATATTGACAGTGTGCGTAAAGCGATCACGCATTTGCTGGCTCACGCTGGGTACAACGTAGCGGAAGCAAAGAACGGTGAAGAAGCACTGCATCGGCTTCAGGGGCACTACTTCGATCTCGTTATTTCCGACTACAAAATGGAGCATATCAATGGCATTGAGTTGCTCTGCCGAATCAGACGCAATTGGCCGGCAACAGCCGTCATTATTATTACGGGTTACGGGACTATTGCCCAAGGAGTCGAAGTCATGAAATTGGGTGCTTTTGACTACATTACCAAACCCTTTGACAATGAAGGTCTATTGCTGCTTGTCAGTAGTTTCGTAGAGAGGAGGAAGGCTGGTCAAAAGGTAAGCGCCATGTCGGATAAAGTACGAAGCCTGGCAGAATTTGATACCATAATTGGTAAGTCAAACAGACTTTACGCCATCATGCAAATGGTAGCACAAGTGGCGCCAAAAGAGAGCACTTGCATGATTTTGGGCGAAAGCGGGACAGGAAAAGAACTCATTGCCAAATCCATTCATTACCTGAGTGGCAGAAAGGAAAAACCGTTTATTGCCATCAATTGCAGTGCAATCCCTGAGACCTTGCTTGAAAGCGAGTTGTTTGGATATGCAAGGGGGGCCTTTACCGGCGCCAACGAGGAAAAAGAGGGCCTGCTCGAATCTGCAAACGGGGGTACTGTGTTTTTGGATGAGATCTCCGATATGCCGCTCGCCATGCAGGTCAAACTGCTTCGCTGTCTGCAGGAATTTAAAATTCGCAGAATAGGAGAGAGCTTTGAGCGCAAGGTGACTTTTCGGCTTATTGCAGCCAGTAACAAAAACCTCACTGAAGAAATTAAAAGCGGCAGATTCCGCCAGGATTTGTTTTACAGAATCAATGTCATCCCAATTGAGATGCCCGCACTAAGGCAACGTAAAGAGGATATTCCGCTGCTTGTTGATCACTTTGTGTCAAAGTACAATAAGAATAATCACAGCGAGATTAAATCGGTTTCTAAGCGTAGCTTGTCCATGTTGATGAACTATGATTGGCCTGGAAATATTCGTGAGTTGGAGAATGTGATAGAACGGAGTGTCGCGTTGGAGAATTGTGAAGAAATAACCCCTGAACTACTGCCTTTGGAAATTCGTGACCGACCCGATTTTATCGAATTGAGTAAATCTGCGAGGAAACTCAGTTTGGCAGAAATTGAACAAGAAGTCATTCTTGAAACGCTCAAACGAATGGATGGAAGCAAAAAACAGACCGCCAGAGAGTTAGGAATCTCAAAAACCACTTTGTGGCGAAAGCTGAACAAATGAACTGATTTTTGTTGAAAAGGCTCACCTTCTCACAGAGGAGAATTCAATGTCCGATAGCCAAACACCTGCTGCAGCAGGTAATGCCCCCAGTCCGGAAAAGATGGCGCAACCGGGTCGTTCCGGATTATTAAAGAGCGTCTTTCTTCTAATTTTTATTATTGTCGTCTTCTTTGTGTCTTATAAGTATTTTGGCCTGGGCCAGGTTCAGAACAATCCAAAACTGAACGACTTGGAGAAATCATTGCAGGATATTCGGGCGGCTATGAATGTTGATAGTGTCAGGCAATACAATATTCAGAAGATGATGAAAATCATTGATCGCTACAATCCCGCTCTGCCTTCAGGAATAAAGTACGAGATTGCTGATGAAATCTACAACATGAGCATTAAATACACCAATCTTGATGTTGACTTGATTTGCGCAACCATTACGCACGAAAGTGGTGGCACATGGGAGCCGGAGGTCATTTCCGTATCCGGGGCCATGGGACTCATGCAGGTTATGCCTGCAACCAGTCTTTGGATTGCGCATTACGAAGGGATCACCTGGACTTCGTCCGAGGAAGTCTTGTTTAATCCTATTTACAATGTCAGAATTGGCTGTCGTCAACTCTCGACTTTTATTGAAATGTATGATCTTGAAGGTGGGTTGGCGGCTTACAGCGGCGGCGAGAAACGCGCTGCAATCTGGATTAGCAGCAACAAAGCCAAAGGCATCTTGTGGGCTGAAACCAACAACTATATTCCGCATGTCCTTCTTCTTTATGAAGAATTTAAGACCATTACTTTGTGATAAGATAAAATGTAGATCTTGCCACATTTTAGAAAGCACTTGATTTTCTATTATTTCTATTTAACTTAGCAAGTACTTTGGCGTTTTGGTTCAGCTTGAAATAGCCGCATGGAGTACAGAACCGGGATTTCGCTAAAAATAGGAAATTCAAGCTGGGTACGCCAACAAAAAGTACCTTGATAACATCATTTCTTTAGCACAAGCCAAACATACATTAAATTATAACCAGGTTCCATGCACGCACCGGTGAACAGTCTGCCAGAAGTCAAACCGAATGGATTTTTGTCGGACCTTTTCGGCGTTTTGCGCCAAATTGTGCGTACGCTGCGCGCAGATGGGGATTTACAGAAGCAAATAAAATTAATTTATTTGGCGCTTGCTGAAATTGTTCCGCTTGAGACGATGGGGGTCACTGTTTTAGAAAAAGGTGGAAAACGTTTAGCTTACCGCCTTGGGCCTGTCGGCAGGGAGAACAGTGCTGTACACAAACACTTACCACTAAGTACTCTGAGAAAGGCAATGCTGCAGGATGGTCCTTGCCAGTTTGAGGGTGATGCATCTTGCAATCATACCGGGAGCAGCGGTATTTACCACCACCTTGCGGCACCCGTTAGAATGGCTGACGGCAGGGTCGGGTTCTTGCTGTGTATGCGAGTGAAACCGTTTGAGCCGGACGAATGTGAAATTCTGGCCACTGTAGCGGAAATTGTGCTAAGCGCCATTTATTCCCGGCAGAAAACCATATCTGAGAATTCAATACAAAAAGTAGTAGAGGAAAACAGCAAGCTCAAATCCATTATCGTATTGGCCAGGAAAATCGCGCATGAGTTAAACCAGCCTTTGACTGGTATTGTCGGTTATTGTACTTTGATTCAAGAATCTCTCAGTGAAAAAGATATGATTTTTAAGGATTTAACCAGAATTCAGAAGCAAGCGGGCAGACTTGAAAATCTTGTTGTAAAGTTTCAAAATATCGTTCACATTGAGTATCCCTCCGAAAATAAAAAGATAAAACAGGATACTGATTAAGGATGACGGTAACAAGAAACAGCATTCTCATTGTCGATGATGAAGAGGTGATTCGGGACATTTGCCTCAGGAGTCTTAAGAAGAGCGGCTATGAAATAATGCTGGCGGAAAATGGTGTGAAAGCACTGGAGTGTTTACGTCAGAATGATGTTGAAGTGGTATTTTCCGACTACAGGATGCCCATGATGGATGGCATTGAGCTTCTGGAAACCATCAAGCGCGACCATCCGCATGTTGAAGTTATCATCATGACAGCTTTTGCCACCATTGAGCGTGCGATTCATGCCATGAAACAGGGCGCATATGATTTTATCTTAAAACCAGTTAAACCGGACCGAATTCGTCTTGCCGCAGAGCGGTGTTTTGAAAAAGTAAATCTAAGCAAAGAGAATGCGGAACTTAGAAATGCCAATAAACAACTTACTGAACTGGAAACTTTGAAAAGCAGGTTTATCGCCATTACCAGTCACGAGCTCAGAACGCCTGTAAGTCATCTCAAGGGATTTGTAGGAATATTGAACGATGCCTATTTTGATGAACTTAGCGATGAAGAGAGAAGTCAGTGTCTATCAGTGATGTCAGATGCGATCACTGATTTGGAAAATATCGTTGTCAATATGCACAATCTGACCCATATCAGCGACAGTGAGCTCAACCTGAATTGTGAGAAACGCAATATAGAAGAAATCGTGAAACAATCAGTCGCTTCGTATCAGCTTATTTCAAAACAGCGATCTCAGAAACTGCAATATGTTGGAAATAGCCCTGATTTGCTGGTTGAAGTTGATCCGAAACAGATTAGCACTGTTTTTAATGAACTCATTCAAAATGCCATCAAGTATACTCATGATGGTGGGGAAATATTCGTGGACGTGAGCGCTGAAGAGCAGTATAGCGTTGTCAGCGTAAAGGATACAGGTATCGGCATCGATGTTTCAGAACATGGTAAGATATTCGAGAAGTTTTATGAGGTGCAAAATAGCAACTATCACAGTACAAGCAAGGTCGCTTTTATGGGAGGCGGACTTGGTCTCGGCTTAAGCTCTGTTCGAACAATTGTGGAGGCCCACGGCGGTGGCGTGAAAGTGAAAAGCAAGAAAGGAGAAGGTGTTGAATTTCTGATTTATCTGCCGCTGGCGGCGGATGATGGCCAATAAAAAGGCTTCTCAGGAAATTCCCGGGAAGCCTTTTTGGTTTAAGTCATTTCTTATGCTTTAGTTGTAAAAACTGTCGCGGTAATCTTTGACTTCAGCTCTTGCTTTTGCTCCGGCATACCAATTGGAGAATGCCTCGTTCTCCTTGCGTTGTTTTAAAGTAGTCTCAACCTGCAAGCGTTTGACCAGAAAATCCTGTGAGATGAACTCACTTTTTTCAAGCAGCTTCAAAATGTAATAGCCGCGTGTGCCCTTGACGGGTGATGAGATGTCCCCAACTTTTTGTAGAGAGAATGCCGCACCAATGAAGCCGGGATCTCTGCCCACACTGGTTACAAAGCCGGCACGATTAAATGGGTCGGTTTCGACCGTATCAACGCTATCCTGTTCGGCGATTTTTTCAAAATCAACGCCTCCTTGAACTTCAGTATAAATCTTTTGAGCGAGGTCGCCTGCTTTGTCCATCTGTGCTTCAGAAGTCAATTTGTTCGTGATGAGCAGACGTACTTCGTCCAGTGTTTTGATCTTATCGGATTGTATCTCCGCAACTTTGAACACGATTAAACCATCGTTGGTCTCTTCAACCGGTCCGACATCACCAACTCTGCCCCGGAACACGAAGTTGCTGATCCGGGTGTTGAGACCAAGTCCCGGAACGAAGCCGGAACCTTTGGTGAATAATCCCGATTTTTTTATAGTACCATCGGTTTCCTTTGCCAGTTCCTCAAAAGAGCCGCTGGTGGCTTTATCGGCCAGGTAATCTGCGTCGTCACGAATGCGGTTGAGGGTTTTGCGGGAGGCTTCGTATTTCAGCAAAATATGCCGAGCTTTCACCTCTTCGTTTCTTTTTCCTTTCTCATCCTTTTTCGACAATCTTTTGTCTTCAATTTTGATAATGTGCAGCCCAAATTGTGATTCAACGGGCCCAACTACATCGCCAATTGCAGCTGCAAAAGCAGCCTCCTCAAATGATTTAACCATGGCACCTTTGCCAAAGTACCCGAGGTCCCCGCCTTTGTCGCGGCTTCCCTGGTCTTCAGAATATGTTTCTGCTATCTCGGCAAAGTCTTCGCCATCTTTGGCTCTTTGCAACAAGCGGTTCGCTTCTGCCTCGGTATTGACTGAGTCCAGCGCAGTGGCTTTGGTGGATAGCAATACGTATTCAATGGCTCGCTGTTCGCTTTGTTTGTAGTCCTCTTGGTGTTGGTTATAATATTCCTCAACGCTGGCATCTTCAATTTTTATGTCTTCGCTGCTAAATACTTTGGGATCAACAAAAATGTATTGTACTTTTGCGTTCTGATTATTTTTGAGATACTCTCTCATAATCTCTTCTTCAGTAATGCGAACGGTTGCCAGCAGACGTTGCTGAAATTTTTCGAATGGCAAATTGTCACGCAAATAACTTTCAATAGGCGCCCATTGCTCGGCCAAACTGGGGTCGTTGATAGCAGCCTGGTATATTGCCATATCAAACTGTTTTTGTTCATTTAAAAAAGAAGGATTTGTTTTCAAAATTTCAGGCGGATCATTGAACAGGCGGTAAACGATTTCTGCATCAGCAGCAACAATTTCGTTTTCCGTCAGCTCTTTTCTAATTAACACGTCCCGAATCATGGCCTCCCAAACCTGGTTGCGAATGAAAGTGCGTTGTGCGTCGGCAATTTCACCACCAGCTTGTTGACGGTATTGGTCCATCTGTCGCGCGAATGCTGCATCAAATTGCTTGGCGTCGATTTCCACACCATCGACTTCGCCAACGGCCGTGGTATTGACCGAGCGCCCTGTGTAATTCATACCCCAGCTAAAAATAATCGTACCAATAAAGGCGAGAATCAGAGTGTACAAAATGATGCTTGTCATACTTCGCATCTTGTTCATTACAGCCATCTCAATAGTTCTCCAGTTAAGTTGTTAGCATGAACCCCAAGAGTCTCGAACCTTGTCCGGGCAGCCGTGAAACGCTATTTCACTTGTTGTTACTTTTTTGTGCAAGCGAATGGATCGCGGAAGTCAAAAAAGTCGGCTTGAAAAGTGCAATTTTTAGAACACAAAATATAGTTGCTATTCAGGCAAGATGCAAGGTCTTTTTTAGGTTTTGACCTTGACATTTTGTCATGTCCTGCGTATATTTTACCTTGCCGGCAGAGCAAAAACGAATAAATGATTAGGCAGATCAAGAAAGAGGGAAATTAGATTTGCCGATACTCATAACAGGTTTTCTGAAATTATCACGACCGGTATTGGGATGATTATGCTCGACCGCGCTTGTTGGTAAAATACGCTGAATATGAGTGTTTTCAGCACTAAAAAATGAACCTGCGCTGCTGGTGGGGGTATGTCGCCTGACAAGGCGCTGCTCTCGGACTGCCCAAAGCGGCTCGGTTTTCGTATATTACACAACTGTTGGCAGTCCGGGCTTTTCGTGCAATTCACACTTTGTTTTTCAGGTCGAAGTGTTGGCCCAGGAGTTTCGGGATTGACGGGCTTGGCACAGACAGATTAAATTCATCATTTTTATCCATGCGGCTTCTCCGCTAAATATTTATGGCTAAGTTCGAGCTTCACGCTGATTTCAAACCCACCGGTGACCAACCGCGCGCCATTGCTGAGCTGACTGAAGGTATATTACGTGGTGATTCCTATCAGACCCTGCTTGGGGTAACAGGCAGCGGCAAGACTTTCACAATGGCTAATGTTATCGCCAATGTTGGCAAACCCACGCTGATTATTTCCCATAATAAAACGCTGGCCGCCCAACTTTATGGTGAGTTCAAGAGTTTTTTCCCCAACAATGCAGTTGAGTATTTTATCAGCTACTACGATTATTATCAACCGGAGGCGTATGTTCTTTCGAGTGATACTTACATTGAAAAAGACACTTCAGTCAATGATGAAATAGATCGTCTGCGGTTGAAGGCCACCAGCTCTGTGCTGTCGCGCGAGGATGTCATTATTATCGCATCAGTATCCTGCATTTATGGTCTTGGCGACCCTGATGATTACCGCCGTGAGCTTATTACATTGAGCCGGGGGCAGGTGGTTGATCGCAATTTCATTTTGTCAGAGCTGGTCGACAGCTACTATACCCGCAACGATTTCGAATTCGTGCGCGGCACCTTTCGCGTGCGCGGAGATGTGGTTGAGATTTTTCCGGCTTATGAGGAAGTGGCTTTTCGAATTGAGATGTTTGGTGACGAAATTGAACGAATAAATGTGGTCGATACGGTCAGCGGCGAAATTCTTGCATCTCAGGAGACGGTGGCCATTTATCCGGCCAAACATTTTGTTACCCCGGCACACAAAGTAAGACGCGCCATTCAGTCAATCCGTGTAGAACTGGCCGAGCGTTTGAAATTCTACCGTGAAAATGGCAAGTTACTGGAAGCGCAGCGGTTGGAAATGCGCACCAATTATGATCTTGAAATGTTACAGGAACTGGGTTACTGTAGCGGTGTTGAGAATTATTCTCGCCATCTTTCCGGTCGAGTAGCCGGGCAAAAACCGTATACGCTGTTGGATTATTTCCCGAAGGATTTCATGACCATTGTCGATGAGTCACACGCAACTGTGCCGCAGATTAATGGCATGTATCATGGAGACCGCTCGCGCAAGGAGATGCTGGTGGAACATGGTTTCAGGTTGCCCTCTGCCCTGGACAATCGCCCGTTAACTTTTGAAGAATTTAATGGAATGATGAATGAAATGGTTTTTGTTTCGGCCACACCGGCGGATTTTGAGTTTGAAAAGTCAAAAGGTGTGGTGGTGGAACAGATTATTCGGCCAACCGGCCTCATGGACCCCGAGATTGTGATAAGACCCGTACTGCAACAAATAGATGATCTTGTGGACGAAATACGCCGCCGCGTCAAAAGGCAACATCGTACGCTTGTTACAACGCTGACCAAACGCATGGCTGAAGATTTGACCGATTATATGGCAGGGTTGGATATTCGCGTCCGTTACCTGCATTCAGAAATAGCTGCTTTGCAGCGTGTGGAAATTTTGCGTGATTTGCGTCTGGGTGAATTTGATGTGCTTGTGGGGGTCAATTTGCTGCGGGAGGGCCTCGATTTGCCTGAGGTCTCTCTGGTGGCGGTTTTGGATGCGGACAAAGAAGGGTTTCTGAGATCAAAACGGTCACTGATGCAAATTGCCGGCCGGGCTGCGCGCAATGTTTCGGGAAAAGTGATATTTTATGCAGATAAGATAACCAATTCAATGCAGGGTACAATTGATGAGACAAACCGCCGCCGCAAGTTGCAAACAGAGTATAATGAGACCCACGGCATTCAACCGAAATCAATTTTTAAGTCATACGAGCAAGTTATGAGTTCAACGCGGGTGGCAGATGTTAAATCGTCAAAGTGGGGTAAGGCAGCAGACGACCGTTTTGATACGGCGGCCTGGAAAGAACTTCCGCCAATCGAGAAGGAAGAAATTCTTGAACGTTTGGAAAAGGAAATGCTGCAAGCTGCTGGAAAGTTGGAGTTTGAAAAGGCGGCTGGGCTTCGTGATGAAATTGACCGCTTGACAGGCAAAAAGAATTCAAAAGTGTTAAGGTGAACCAGAACTTGAGATGAAAACAATGCTGTTTTTCACTCTGCTCATTTTAAAAATTAACTGAGAACTGAAAATATGCGAGTATTGGTAATTGGAAACGGTGGCCGTGAACACGCGCTTGTGTGGAAATTCTCTCAAAGTATTTTGGTGGAGAAAATATATTGTGCACCGGGAAATCCGGGTATCCGTGAGTTGGCTGAATGCATTGACATTGCTCCGGATGACATTCCCTCACTGTTGAGTTTTGCCGCAGAGAATGAGGTGGACTTGACGGTCGTTGGGCCTGAAGGGCCGTTGGTCAATGGCATTGTAGATCAATTTGAAGCCAAAGGGCTTCATATCTTTGGACCAAGTGCAAGGGCTGCAGAGCTTGAGGGAAGCAAAGTTTTTACAAAATATCTACTTGATAAATATCACATTCCCACGGCAGATTGCATTGTTTTCGAAAAATATGAGGAAGCCAGAGATTACCTGAACGAAGTCAGTTATCCCACGGTTGTAAAGGCCGATGGGCTTGCTGCTGGAAAAGGCACGTTCATTTGTGCTACGCTAGAGGAGGCGGTTACCGCCCTTGACAAAATTATGATAGAAAGAATCTTTGGCAAATCCGGCAAAAAGGTCATTGTCGAAGAGTTTATGCAGGGCGAGGAGGCTTCGATTATTGCAATCACGGATGGTGAAAATCTTGTTTACCTGCCGTCGGCGCAGGATCACAAAGCGATTTTCGATAATGATGAGGGCCCAAATACAGGCGGTATGGGCGCTTATGCTCCGGCCCCGGTCATGACGGATGCCTTGCTGGAGCGTGTGCACACTGAGATTATGCTGCCAGCGGTCAGAGCGATGGTGCTGGAAAATCGTCCTTATCGCGGTGTTTTATATGCGGGGTTGATGATCACGGCTGATGGACCAAAGGTTGTTGAATTCAACTGCCGTTTTGGCGACCCGGAAACACAGGTGCTGCTGCCCCTGGTTCGTGACGACATCGTTGAATTGATGCACACAGTGGCCATCGGAAAGCTAATTAAATCCCAATTGAATTTGCACAATGATTGGGCCATGTGTGTGGTCATTGCATCCGGTGGCTATCCTGGTCGTTACGAAAATGGCCAGGAAATTTTTGGCCTGGAGCGACCGCTGGGAGATGATATCATGGTTTTTCACGCCGGCACGAAATCCACGGAAGATGGCAAGGTTGTGACGAATGGCGGACGCGTTTTGGGGGTTACGGCCCGGGCCGGTGACTTTTATGCAGCTCGCGAAAGGGCTTATTGGGCTGTCGGGAAAATTACTTTTGACAAAGCCTACTACCGCAAGGATATTGGCTTAAAGGCACAGAAGCATTTGCAAGGAAGTACAAAGAAATAGGGTTTGCAAAACCGTCGAATACTAAAACAAAGTAGTCTGAAAAACAGACTCTATTAAATATTACCAAACGAAAAGGACATCGTTATGAAAATTTTAGTCACTGGCGGAGCCGGGTTTATCGGTTCCCACATCGTCGATGCCTATATCGAGCAGGGGCATGAAGTTGTGATTATTGACGATTTTTCATCCGGCTCTGAGAGCAACTTAAATCCGAAAGCAAAAGTATTTAGATGCGGCATTCAGGACGACCGGGTTCGTGACATTTTTGCCGGCAATCAGTTTGATATTATGAATCATCATGCAGCTCAGATGGATGTGCGAAAGTCCGTGGCTGATCCCGTATTTGATGCCGGCACCAACGTTCTGGGCACTTTGAATCTCCTGCAAAATTGTGTTGAGTACAAAGTGAAGAAGGTCATTTTTTCTTCCACGGGGGGGGCGGTTTATGGTGAACAGGAGACGTTTCCTGCAGATGAATCCCACCCGACCTGGCCACTTTCACCTTATGGCATTACAAAGTTGACTTGCGAAAAATACTTGTTTTATTATCATCAGGTATTTGGTCTGCCTTATATCGCTTTTCGTTATGCCAATGTTTACGGGCCACGGCAAAATCCACACGGAGAAGCGGGCGTTGTTGCAATTTTTATTGAAAAGCTTATGAGGGGTGAAAAGGCTATCATTAATGGCGACGGTTTACAAACTCGCGATTATGTCTTTGTCGCCGACCTGGTTAGGGCAAATTTAAAGGCGCTTGAACACGAGGCTTGCGATGTAATTAATCTCGGAACCGGTAAGGAAACCGATGTGAATACGATTTTTCGGTATCTGAACGAACTCACCGGCGCAAACGTTGAAGAAAATCACGGTGAGGCAAAACTGGGCGAACAATTACGTAGTTGCCTGTCCATCAAAAGGGCCGGAGCGGTTTTGGACTGGCAGCCTGAAATCGAATTGAGCGCAGGGCTGGCCAGAACGGTGCAATACTTTAAGGAAGAGGAATCCGAGTAGCGATCCTCTTGCCCCGGCAGTCCGGGAAAGTTGGAAAAAGATAATCGTGTGATTGGCGAATTATTCAGACTGTTGTTTTTGTCACATCACAGTCAATAAGAAGGAAAAAATATTGAATTCAATTGGTGGAAATTTTGGCATTATCGGGCAGTCTGCGGAAATTCAGCAGATATTGTTGACTATTAACCAGGTGGCACCTACCGATATTTCAGTGCTGGTCACAGGCGAGAGTGGAACCGGCAAAGAGCTTGTTGCTCAGGCTATTCACGCGCAGAGTCATCGCCGGGACAAACCCCTTGTTGTCGTAAATTGTGGTGCCATTCCCGAGGGCATTCTTGAGTCAGAACTTTTTGGCCACGAAAAAGGGGCTTTTACCGGTGCTGTCGGCGCACGCAAAGGCTACTTTGAGCTGGGCGACTCCGGCACAATTTTTCTGGATGAAATCGGTGAAATGCCGCTTCCCACCCAGGTGAAACTGTTGCGTGTGTTGGAAAACAAAGACTTTATGCGGGTGGGCGGCAGCAAGATGCAAAAGGTTGATGTGCGCGTTGTTGCTGCAACAAACAAGGATCTGCTCCAGGCAGTGCAGGTAGGTGAATTTCGTGAGGATTTGTACTATCGCTTGAACGCTATTTCAATCCGCATTCCACCTTTGCGCGAGAGACAGGAGGATATTCACTTGATTGTTCGTAAAATCGCTGCAGATTTTGCCGGACAAAATCATATCGAATTTGCCGGGTTTACCAACTCGGCTTTTCGCATGTTGCAAGCAGCCGCCTGGCCGGGAAATGTGCGTGAGCTGAAAAATGTAATTGAAAGCATGATAATCCTGGAAAAGGGTGCCCTTATCGATGAGCTCATCTTATCGCGTTACTTAAGGCCGCAAGACAGCGGCCTTTCCAGAAATTTGCCGGTACCAACCAATCGGTCGTCGGAAGAAGTGGAGAGGGAATTTATTTATCGGGCATTGCTGGATCTGAAATCTGAACTCTCCAAACTTCGGGAAGATATTTACCAGGTGATGTTTTCTAAACACCCGCCCAAGTCGTTGCCGGTTTATTCTGAAGTTGTTTCCAGGGGTAGTGATGTGGAATTTTCCGGGGAAGTCGCCGAAGCATCACCTGTCGAAGGGAAAACTCTTGGAGAAATAGAACTTTTTATGATCAACAGTGCTTTGGAACAATTTGACGGCAGCAAGCGTAAGGCTGCGAAATCCCTTGGAATAAGCGAACGGACGCTTTACAGGAAGATTAAAGAATATGACTTGCCGTTTTAAGTTTCGATTTCAGATATTCAAGCTCGCTTGCTTAGCCGGCTTGTTACCTTGTTGCTTGACGCAACTTGCGTGCAGTGTGTACTCTTTTTCGAGTTCCGGGGCATCCCATTTGAAAACCGTTGCCATCCCGGTTTTTCAGGATCAGACTTCTGAATTTGGAATCAAGGAAAAACTGACGGATGAAGTCCAGGAGCAATTTACGCGTGATAATACTTTGCGAGTAACAGAGCGCCGCAACGCAGATTCTTTAATAGAGGGCAAAATCATTCGCGTAAATGACGAGGCTGGTGCTTTTAGCAGCGACGAAAGTGTGCAGGATATCAAGGTGTTTATTTCCGTTTCGGTGAAATATCGTGATTTGAAAAAGCGAAAAACTGTCTGGGATGAGCAGTTCACACAATGGGGAACATTCAATCCGGATGAGGGAACACAAAGCAGGGAGACTGCAATTGATGAGGCAATTGGTAAAATTGCGACTGATATTCTTAATAAATCAGTCTCCGGGTGGTAAAAAAACAGTTGCACGGCCACACATAAATGCTTAAATTTAAAAAAATTGTTGTCTAATTCATTGGATATTAAAATGTCTGGAAATAATCAAAGGGATGTTGAGTTTCTCGAAGGTCGTTTGCGAGAGCAGCCGGACTCTATGTTATTTGCCCGGCTTGCAGACATTTATCTCGAAATGAACAGGGTGGACGAAGCAATTACGCTATGTGAAGCCGGTATCAAAAAACATCCCTACTACTCGACGGGACATTTTGTTCTAGGCAAGTGTTATCTTGCCAACAAAATGCACGAACAGGCTGAGAAAGAATTAAAACGTGTGCTGCTTTTTGACCCGAAATTTCTCGCTGCTCATAAAATGTACGGCGACCTGATGAAGGAGATTGGTTGGGAAAATACTTGTGATATGAGCTACAAGCGAATTCTACAAATTGATCCTCTTGAAGAAGCCGCTTTTGCTTATGTTCAAAAGGCAAACGATGCGTCTGCGTTTATGCAGCCTGGAGGGTCCGCGAAGCCGGCGAGTTTTCAAGAACCGGTTCCCCCTAAAGCGGAGACCTTACCTGAAAAACCGCTTCCTGAAACAAGTGAGACAAGGCCCGGATTTCAAAACATGCCGGATGCTTTCGGGGCAGAGGACACGCTATCCGACCCTGGGAACTGGGGTGCGCAGGCCTTGCAGAGCCGGCCTCCGCAAGAGCCTGAGCCAATGAAACCTGAGTCCTCGGACTTGGAATCGAAACCACTGCCCGCAGAGCATGGCTTTGAGCCTGTCGGGCCTCTGCCGGTAACACCTGAGCAAGAGGACTTGCTGTTCAAAGAACCGGATTCCACGGAAATTGATTTTGTCCAAACTCAACCTTCGCCGACATCGCCTGAACAAACACAGGAATCAGAACTGGATGAGGAGAAGGCTCAAGAGTTTTCCTATATTCTTGATGATATTTTCAAGGATGAATCAGAAGACGATTTCGTGAAACCACGGGATGTTGATGAGCCTGCTGAGAATGCGGCCAAAAGTGAATTGACTGATGACCCGGATAATTTTTTAGCAGAGCTTCAACGCAGTCAACGTGAGCCGGAGGCACCGCCGCCGCCACCTCTACCTCCATCTGCGGCAAGCGCCCCGCTTTTTACTGAAAAGCCTGAAGAACCCCGGGAGCCTGAAGAGCCCGAACCGTTTAAACGGCCCACTGTGGTGGATGATTTTGAGTCGAAAGACCAGCCAGAAAAACCTGCTGCTGAGAAAAAGTCGGTTCTCAAAGCCCATATGCCCAGGCGCAAGAAGCAAGGAGATGGCATCGCAACACCAACGCTTGGTGAAATTTATGCCGCCCAGGGTCAATACTCCAAGGCAATTGACGTCTTTGAGACATTGATCAAGAAACATCCTGATAATGAGTTTTACCAGAAAAAGCTTGAGGTTTTGCGAAAGAAGTTGGCAGAAGTGAGTGATGCCCGATAGAATTGAGCGGCTCCGGAAACGACTTCACCAACTCGAATTAGATGCGTTTCTGGTTTCCTCTATAACAAACATTAGATATCTTTTCGGTTTTACAGGGTCGAATGCAATCGCTTTGATTACATCCGGCCCTTCTTATTTTATCACGGACCGGCGTTACGGTCAGCAGTCTGAACAGGAAGTTCAGAAGGCAGAAATCATCATTTCTAAAAGCGATCTCTTTTCGGAATTGAGAAAAATCCCTGGGGTAAACGGTTTTGGCAGGGTTGGCATTGAGGCTTCACATATGTGTGTGCAGGATTTTTCCTGTTTGCGAAGAACACTCTCAGGGCCAAAAGTGATTGCGTCTGAACGAATTGTTGAACGGTTTGCCAGTGTTAAAGACGCTGCGGAGATTGAGAATATTCAGCGCGCGGCAAGAATTTGCTGCAGCGTCTACAATTCGTTGCTGACCGTCATCAAACCGGGTGTCACCGAGCTGGATATTTCCGCTGAAATTTCTTACCGAACAAAACGCGCAGGCAGCGAACGCGATCCATTTGAGCCCATTGTGGCCAGCGGAGTCCGTTCGGCCTTGCCGCACGGGATTTCTTCAAGCAAAAAAATTGAACCGGGAGATTTAATCATCGTTGACTTTGGCGCCACTGTCAACGGTTATGCCGCAGATTTTACACGCACTCTGGTAGCAGGGGAGCCCACATCTCAACAGTCGGAAATGGCAGCCGTTGTCACCCAGTCCCTGGAATTGGCAGAGCAATCGGCTTTACCCGGTTTGACCGGCATGCAACTCGATGCGATTGCCAGAAACCACATCGCCGGCACTGCTTACAAAGATTGTTTTCAACACTCTTTGGGGCATGGCCTGGGTTTGAGCGTCCATGAATTGCCAAGAATTGGAGAGAAAAGCAAAGATCCGTTGCAGGCAGGAAATGTAATCACATTGGAACCGGGCATCTATCTGCCGGAAGTTGGAGGAATTCGGATTGAGGATGATTTTGTAATCACAAAATCCGGGGCAGAAAACCTTACTCCTGAGCCGAGAGCGCTCTCAATAATTGAGTAAAAAGCAACCCCTCTCTGATTTTTAATGCAGCAATTTTATTTAGTGAAAAGCCAGCGAAGTCGCATTTTCTTGAAAGACAAAAATTACTGATCGTGGATATTTCGATTGCCATTGTCACCTATAATAGTGCCGGCGAAATAGCAGCTTGCATGGCCTCTGTAGTTCGCGATCTGGGCAAGGCGCTCGGCCAGGTGGTGTTGGTGGACAATGCTTCAACAGACGGCACGATCGACGCGGTGAAAAAGGAAGTGAATCGCCATGAAGATGCATATTGCCGGTTTGAAGTCGTGCAGAATAAAAAAAATGTAGGTTTCACCAGGGCGCTGAACCAGGTGCTCACACGCTGTCGAGGGCGTTATATTTTGGTCTTGAATCCGGATACAGAGTTGCTTTCACCGTGTCTTTCAATTCTCATGGACGCACTTGAGCAGGACAATTCGATTGGTGTGGTCGCGCCACAGTTACTCAATTCAGACGGCACAATTCAAAAATCCTGTCGCCGATTTCCACGCCGCCGCGATCTACTTTTTGAAGTGAGCGGTTTGAGCTATATCTTCTCTGAAAGCAGCCGTTTCAATCGGTGGAAGATGGGCAGCTTTGAGCATCGTGTGCGTTCATTTGTTGAGCAGCCTCAAGGTGCATTTTTGTTTTTCCGGCGTTCATTGCTTCAGGAAGTGGGGCCGTGGGATGAGCGATTTCCCATGTTTTTCAGTGATGTTGATTGGTGTAAGCGCGTTATAAAAAAAGAATATCAAATTCTTTTTGAACCGACTGCACGCGCCTTACATCACAAAGGCGTCAGTATTTCTCGAAACAGAGCAGCCATGATATGGACTTCACATCGTTCGTTTTATCACTATTTTAAAAAGCACACGCGCAATATTGTGCTTGAAAATGAATTTTTTGGACTTATATTATTGCTGGCCGGTTTTGCCAGAATCGCTGTTTATTATGTTGCTCGAATTCTCGGGTCTTTTGGCAAGTAAACAACTTTCAGGAGTAGTTTTATGCAAGACAACACTCAAGTATCGCCTCGGGTTCAAGACAGCATCGGAATCATGGACATAAGCGGTGAGGTAACCAGTTTTTCCGAGAAGATTATTGAGGAGACATACGAGAAATTTTCTAAAGATGGTTTACAAACCATTTGTTTGAGTTTTGAAAAGGTAAAGTACATTAATAGTGCAGGCATGGCTATCATTATTGGTCTTTTGACCAAGAGCCGTAAGCGCGAGCAGGAGTTGCGCTGTTGGGGGTTAACTGATCATTTTCAAAAGATTTTTGATATGGTTGGTATCACCAAATATATGAAACACTTTCCCGACGAGGCCGCGGGGCTGGAGGGCAAATAGTTTCAATCCTGCCTGGTTCAATAGTCGAAAGCCATCACCATGTTAATATCGCGTTCCTTTCTTGATAGAAATTGTCCCTGATTTGAATAGCCGCTAAAAATTTCCAATGCCAGGCGCATCCTCCGTAGCCTGTTTTTTCCTATAATGAACCCTGTCTGCCAATTTAATTCGATGTTCCAATTTAGCTCCTGCCTGCTCTTGAAGTCAATCGCCATAAAAGGGTAAATGAGGGACCGCTCACGCCGATTATGCCATTCCATTCCTGCCTGGAAACTCCATGGTTTGCTTTCAGCAGTCTCTAACCGACTGACGACAATATGATAAGCCCAGATGAGGCCGCTGTAAAGGCGAAGCTTGCGAGTATTCACCGCACCAAAAAGTTGCAGAAACTCTCTGCTGAATTTTTTGGGTTTTGAGAAATAAGCGGACTCGTCACCATAGAAAACGATGGTGCTGCCAACATCGTCAATCCGGTTGAAATCGTCGCCCAGGTGGCTGCTGATGTGTGTCCACATGAGCCTTGAGGAGAAAGCGCCTAACTGTATATCCAGGGGAAATGCCAGCGTGTAGTCGGTGGATTGCACTGGAAAATCAGGGGATTCTATCTTCAGAACAATAAATGTGTTTCCTTCTATACGTAGTTGAATGGGTAGTTTTTTCAATTGAAACTGTAGCAGACCCACGGAGTAACCAATGTTGCCGTTGAATTCTCGTCTGCCTGTGCGTACTTTGGCGCTAAGTTGAACCTCACTGGGGTCAGCAAGCCTGGGAGTAAAGAGCCGTTGCCGGGGGAAAAGTGAAAAAGGCGTGTTTCCATCTTTCTGAGCAAAGACCGGGGAAAGTCCCAAATTCAGGGTGAAAAAGAGTGCGAGTATCAGTATGTTTTTTTGAGTCGTCATCAGGTTGACCTTTTCTATTGATACTTTGGAAAAAGTAAGTTCGTGCCTGGTTTGTTGCATGTTAATTTTAGCCAGCCTCATTATGTTGTTATATTGAAATATCGTCCAACAAAGCTGTCATATTTAGGCTTGATGAAACTATTTGTTTTTCCAGTCCTGTTTGTTAAATTGAAAATGTAATTGGCTGTTTGGGCGAATCCTTCTAACTTTGCAGATTATTTTATGGGCATGAAATTATTACTTTTTGACGTTGACTTAACGTTGATAAACAGTGGCGGCGCGGGTCGTCGGGCTATGAGTCGAGCCTTTACGGAGTTATTTGGCAACACGAACGGGTTGCACAAGGTGAGTTTTGCCGGCAGAACCGATCCCGCGATTCTGCGTGAAGCGCTTGAACATCATGGTGATGAGTGGAGCGAAGTAATTCAGGAGGCGTTTAAGCGACGATATCTCGAATATCTTGTGCATGAGATTGCGCGAAACCATGAGGATAAACATGTCGAGCCTGGCGTCGAACCGTTGCTAGACACACTCAATCAGCGTTCTGATATCACGCTCGCTTTGTTGACTGGCAATTGGCGGGCTGGTGCCCGGACCAAACTGGAGCATTTTTCACTTTGGCATTATTTTGAATTTGGCGCTTTTGCTGATGATGCCTGGATCCGAAATGAGTTGCCGGCCGTTGCTGCAAGCAGGTTTGAGGAAAACAGTGGACATGGCATTGCACCTGAAAATGTTTACGTCATCGGCGACACCCCCCGGGATGTGGCTTGTGCACAACCGTTTGGGGCGCGCAGTGTTGCCGTGGCAACCGGTTTATATTCTTACTCTCAACTCAAAGCTGCAAACCCTGACTTTCTCTATCACGACTTGTCAAATATGAATGCATTTTTGAACATGCTTGAGGGAAAAAATGAGATATAAAAAATTGGGTTCAACCGGACTAGACGTTTCGGTTATTGGACTCGGCACCTGGGCCATGGGAGGACGCTGGTGGGGGCCAACCGACGATGAAACTGCTGTTGCTGCCATTAATCAAGCCTTTAGCCTTGGCATTAATCTGATCGACACGGCCGATATTTATGGATTCGGCCATTCCGAGTCGTTACTGGGAGAGGTTCTTGGGTCGCGCAGAAAGAATGTGATTTTGGCAACCAAGGTAGGACTGCGTTGGAACAACAAAGGCAAGGTCCGGCACGACCTCAGTCCTGAACACATCGCCATGGCCATTGATGCGAGTTTAAAACGCCTGAAAACCGATTACGTTGACATTTATCAGGTTCATTGGCCTGACCCTGAAGTGCCCATCGAAGCCACGGCTGAGGCGCTCCTTGAATGCGTTGAGTCCGGTAAAGTTCGCTTCCTCGGTTTTTCAAATCATGCGCCGAAATTGATGAATGAGTTTCGCAAGCACGGTCAGTTTGATGTGTGTCAGCCGCCTCTAAATTTGTTTGAGCGTCACGCTGAAGTGGGGGTATTGCCTTACTGCTACAAAAAAAATGTGGGTGTTCTGGTTTACAGCCCACTTTGTAGAGGGCTGCTTTCAGGGGGTTTTAAGGTTGGCCAGGAATTCAATGAGTCGTTGCGGCGCAACGATCCCTTCTTTAATGGTAAGGTGTTCGAACGGAATCTTGCAGTTGTGGCGAAGCTTAAAGAGTTTGCCGAAGAGCATAATCGGACGGTTTCACAGCTTGCGCTGGCATGGATTTTGGCGCACTCTGGCGTGACTACTGCTTTGTGCGGTGCGCGTAAGCCGGAGCATTTTAGCGAAAATGTGGGGGCTGCGGACTGGAAACTTAGCTATGCCCAGCTAGAGCAAATTGAGAAAATTTTGATAACAAGCCAAATCTGAATTTGACACAGGTTTTCATCTTTGCCGCTTCCGCTCTCGTCTCTCTTCCCTTAATTCCTGTGGTGTGCCATCTCTTCGAAATGGTGGATGTTCCGGCGGCCCGAAACGTCCACGCCGGAACTGCTTCATTTTTTGAAACTGCTTTAATTGTTCGGGCGTCAGAATTGCTTCGATGCGCTCATCAATTTCCCGTAGCCTTGCCCGGCGTTGCCCTTTTCCCGAATGTGGCAATTTGTGCGTGCCGGATCGTGATTTGAATGTGTCGAGCATGATATTTTTGAGCTCAGCTTGTTGTGATTCATCCAGAGCCAACTCTTCGGTCAGGCGTTTCACCCGTTCTTCAACCATGTTTTTCGGGGCGCGTTCGAGGTGCCGTTCCAGGCGCTGCCTCTGTTCTTCGGTTAGAGTGGATAACAAATCAGTATGAATCGAGTCATATATAGCGACTATTTCGTCTTCACATTCTTCCCGAATCGCAGCAATTTGGTCATAACGTTGGTTGAGTGTCTCTTGCAACGCTTTATGCTGCGAATCGTCCGGTTTGATAATTCGCTTCATGATTCGATGGAAGCGTTCCTCCGGCCGCATTTCACCAAGGCGTGTAACACGCTGATGTCTCAAGGCGCCGCCGGCCAATGCCCCAATCACGATGCCAATGACCAGCGTTGCCGCCAGAATAAGTAATGTTTGTGATTTCTTACTCATAGTTCCTCCAATGGCAGAAATTCAATTTCCAGAGTTTCCTCCAAAGTCAGTTTCTGCATAGCCAGAAGGTCATCCGGTGCAATGCTTCCGGCTTTGATTATGTTGTTTGTGAGCAGAACGGCAATTGCAATGGCGGCCACGGCGCCAATGAGGCGAAATGACCAAAGCAGAGATGCAATGAAGTCGGTGCGCTGCTCTTTCCCGGCTTTAATTTGATTCATGACCCGCGCTGAAAAGAATGGCCGGAATGAGCGGACTGCGCCTCTGCCTACCAGGTTTCTCATTGCCAGAATCTGTTGTTTTTCTGCCTGTAATTCCGGTGATGCTTGCAAAGCCGTCTCGAGTTTTTTATTTTCATCCGGCGTCAGTTCGGCGTCAAATGAGCGATTAAGCAACTCCTGGAATTCTCTTTTCATGCTTCCTCCTTAAAAATAGGAACAAGATGTTCTTTCAGTTTTTGTTGGGCGCGTGCCAGCCTGGAAAGAACCGTGCCGACGGGTATTTTTAGAATTTCAGCCGTTTCCGCAGTGGAGTATCCGTCAATGAGTCGCAGGACCAGAACTGAACGAAAATTGTTGTCGAGCTTCTGAATAGATTTTTGTACCAGCTCTTGCTCTTCTTTTTGTTGCATAGATTCGTTTGGCTCAAATGTCATGTCGCGAATGTCATCCTCTGTGTCTGTGAAAAGAAGCTGTCGGCGTTTTCTCCGTTTGAGTTCATTTAAGCTTAAATTTATGGCAATTCTTGTCAAGTAGGTGCCCAAAGACGCGTCCTCACGGAATTTGTCCAGATACTTGTAGAGTCGGATGAAAACTTCCTGGCCCACATCATCAGCCGCCTGGCAGTTGCCGAGCATACCAATGACAGTCGCTGCGATCTGGGGTTCGTATTTTTTTACAATTGATTCAAAGGCGCTGAGTTCGCCGGCTTTTGTTCTTGCAATCAGTTCTGTGTCGGTCACGGTGGCCTTTTTCACTTTTCCTGTCCCGCTGTTTAGACCTTTGACGATAGCGGTTTATTCCCATTTTAGCAAATAAATAATGCCCACCACAAGCTTCTTTTTTGGGAAATTGAGTAACAGCTTTCGCGTCAGGTTGGTCTTCTGGGTATTGCTCTGGTAATGGAGCCATAATTCAAAAAATACTTGCAGAACGTAAGATATGTGGTATATTTAATAGATTCTCAATTTTGCACTCGGACCTTTGTTTATTCCTTCGTTGCTGACTACGCGATCAAATTCAACCCTACAACCGAAACGTGAAAAGAAGGCTCTTTTGAAACAAAAAAAAATGCGCATGAAACAAGTATCATGCCCGGTTATTTTCAAAGCAAGCGTTGCTATAATATTTTTCCTAACCTTACTCGCCGATTTTTTTTGTCTATCTACGGTTGTTGCGCAAACCAAGACCGCAGCAGCAAAACACACCGAAACCCACTGGCAGGAAGCCGGACTGCCTTTCATTCAAAACTTCGACCCGAAAGAGTACAGCGCCTCTCCCCAAAACGTTATGGTGGTGCGAGACCACCGCGGGGTGATGTACTTTGCAAATATTTCAGGCGTACTCGAATACGATGGCGTGTCCTGGCGTCTGATTACGCTCCCAAACAAGGCTGCGGTTTTTACACTCGGGATTGATAAAAACGGAATC
>JAJDAG010000174.1 GCA_029262005.1 Candidatus Zhuqueibacterota bacterium
CGTTTATTCACCAAAATACTTTGCCGACATTGGACCGCATGTTTTTCCGGTTGCTAAGTATCGCCTTGTTTTTAACAAATTGATAGCCGAGGCCGGGCTGCCCCATAAAAATTTCATTGAACCGCAACCGGCAACAGAAGCGCAATTGCTGCAAGTTCATAGCCGTGATTATTTGCAGGATTTGTCGCACTGCCGTTTAACCGAGCGAACAAAGTACTCAGAACTGCCGCTCTCTGAAGAAATTGTCTCAATGTTTGCACTGGCTGCAGGTGGGACCATTAGAGCATGCTATGCTGCACTCGAAGACCGGTGGTGCATGCATTTGAGCGGCGGATTTCATCACGCTTTTCGTGATAAGGCAGAGGGATTTTGCTATTTGAACGATCTGGCAATTGCCGCACGTGTGGTGCAGCAAAACAGTCGCCTTGAACGCATTGCAATTATTGATTGCGATTTGCACCAGGGAAACGGTACGGCTCATATTTTTCAGAAGGATGCATCGGTTTTTACATTTTCTATTCATCAGCGCGATCTTTATCCGGTGAAGCAAAAAAGCGATTTGGATATTCATTTGCCAACTCACGTGGCAGATGATGAATATCTGGAGCTTTTGCAGCAAGCCCTGGTTCAGATATTCGAGCAATTCAGACCAGAACTGGTGCTGTATCAGGCCGGCGCCGATCCTTACAAAGATGATCAGCTCGGCAGTCTTGCGCTATCTTTTGAAGGTTTGCAGCGTCGTGACGAGTTGGTTTTTTCAACGTGCAAAAAAGCGGCTTGCCCGGTTGCAGTGACTTTGGGTGGTGGTTACGCCTGCAACACCGAGGACACCGTGCAGATCCATTTTAACACTTGCAAAGCAGCCATTGAGGCGTTTGCAGAGTAGCGGTTTCTCAAATATTGTATGTACGTTTGATTCATAATCTTAGTCCCATTTTACTCAGTCCAGTAAAGGTTCAAAAACATGGAAAATATCGAAATTAAAGCATGCTACCCGGATCTGCCTAAGGCTCACAGCATCGCTGAAAAAATCGGTGCAACTTTCGAAGGCGTATTGCTGCAAACGGATACGTATTTCAACGTTGCGAATGGCCGCCTCAAACTGCGTGAGATTAATTCTAAGGACGGCGAGCTTATCTATTATGAGCGCCCGAATCAAGCAGGGCCAAAGTCGAGCAATTACGAGATTTGTTCAATCCAGGACCCGGCTCAACTTAAAGCAACATTGGCGCTGGCACTGGGTGTCCTGGTTGTGGTTGAAAAGAAGCGCGATCTATATCTTTACGAGGAAGTGCGAATTCACCTGGATAGCGTGGCCTCACTCGGGGCATTTCTCGAGTTCGAGGGCGTTGTGGAAAAGGCCATATCGCGGGATGTTGCGCAACAAAAAGTTGAGTGGCTTTTAACACAATTTCAAATAGCGCCAGGGGATCTTATTGAATCTTCTTACTCGGATATGATTGAGAGAATCAATTGACTTTTTTGTCCCATTTTAGTTACTTTCTTGATATAACATTCTATTACCATGGTTACCATTTTGACAATGAAGCCCATTCAAAAACACACATTAAAGCTGGGTAGCATCTGGGGAATCGTCATTGTCGGAACACTTGGCGCTTTCCTGGTACAACCAATTTCGCAAGACCCGGCTTACCACAACTTTGCCGATACAGAAACGGTTTTAGCTGTTCCGCATTTCTGGAATGTGGCATCAAACTTACCGTTTATTCTTGTGGGATATCTGGGATTGCGGGCAATTCTGGGCAAGAAGAACCTTGCTCTATCAAGTACACTCTTTTGGGCTTACCTCATATTTTTCGCAGCAATCGGGGTTGTCGGTATCGGTTCTGCCTACTATCATTTTCAGCCGATGAACGAGACGTTGGTGTGGGACCGACTGCCAATGACACTTGGCTTTATGGCCTTCTTTTCCATTATTATCGGGGAGTATATTTCAACGAAAATGGGCGCGTGGTTGCTTTGGCCTCTCCTTGCAGTGGGGCTCTTTTCCGTGGCCTATTGGCACTTTACAGAAATACAAGGCCAGGGTGATTTACGCTTATACGGACTTGTGCAGTTTTTTCCAATCCTGCTTATCCCGGCAATTCTTCTGATGTTCAAACCGAGTTTTACGCATGTTACAGCAATTTGGGCTGTACTCGGCTTGTATTTGCTGTCAAAGCTGGCTGAACTTTGGGATGGTGTGTTGTACGGTTTTATTGGCTTTTTAAGCGGTCATTCCTTGAAGCACATAATTGCGGCGCTGGCTCCATTCATATTCCTGCGTGCGCTCGAGAAACGAAAACGAATTGGGGGTACCGGCTTCAACTAAACAGATCCTGCAAATCCTCCACTGTAAGCGTTTTAAACAGACCGGTATCTGTGGAAACGAGTTTGTCAACCAGCTTTTTTTTCCTTTCCTGTAACTTTAAAATCTTCTCTTCGACTGTGTTCTTCGTAATCATTTTGTGGACAAAAACATGCTTGTTCTGGCCAATGCGGTGGCTGCGATCCGTGGCCTGGGCCTCAACGGCAGGGTTCCACCACGGATCGTAATGAATAACATAGTCGGCAGAAGTCAGGTTCAGGCCTGTGCCACCCGCTTTGAGGCTGATGAGAAAAATCCGGCAATCCGCGTTTTGTTGGAACTGCTCGACACACGCTTTGCGGTCGCGAGTCTTTCCATCGAGATAGGCGTAGTTAATATTCGCCGAGTCCAGATAATTTCGAATAATTGTGAGCATTCGGACAAACTGCGAAAAGATGAGCATGTTATGTCCTTCTGCTTTGATTTCTTCAATGTGCTCAAGCAGCAGTTCGTACTTTTTACTGACGCCATTGAACTTGCTTTCCACCAGGAGTGGATGACAGGCAATTTGGCGCAGTTTGGTTAAACCCTCCAGCACATTCATGCGTGATTTGTTCAAGCCCACATCGTCGATTTGTTTTAACAAAGCGGCCCGATAATAATCCCGCCAGCGGTTGTACAAATCCATTTGTTGCGGCCCCATTTCAGCATAGATCATACTTTCTACTTTGGGCGGCAATTCGGGTGCAACTTTCTCTTTGGTCCGCCTGAGAATAAATGGAAAGACAATCTTTTTTAGAAGTTTTGCCGCATCCTTATCCTGGTCTTTTTCAATAGGTTTGGCAAATGCTTCCTTAAAATATGTCACAGCGCCGAGCAAACCCGGGTTTAGAAATGAGAACAGGGACCAGAGTTCAATGGTATTATTTTCGATGGGCGTACCGGTCAGGGCCAGTCTGTGCTGCGCTTTCACCAGTTTGGCGGCTTTGGCTGTCTGCGATACGGGATTCTTGATATTTTGTGATTCATCCAGTACTACATAATGAAAATCAATGTCTCTGAGAAAAAGGATGTCGCGTCTGAGTGTGCCGTAGCTTGTCAGTACAATATTGAATGCCTGGAAATCAATATCGGTTCTTTGCCGGTCTGAGCCGGTCTGGTCGAGCACACGCATGTGCGGCGCAAAACGTGCAATTTCTTCTATCCAATTAAAAATAACGGATGTCGGGGCGACGATGAGGTTGGGCTTTTGCACGCCGCTTTCAACCTCTGCAACTAAAATGGACAAGGCCTGCACTGTTTTCCCAAGTCCCATATCGTCAGCCAAACATCCGCCAAAATGAAACTCTTTCAGAAAGTGCAGCCAATTATAGCCTTCTTTTTGATAGGGTCGCAAGTTTGCTTTGAGTTTTTTAGGCAACACTTGTGGTCTAATTGATTTAAACTCTCTGAGTTGTGCCAATTTTTTGGCGAATTGATCATCATCATGCTCAAGTTCATTTTCAACGAAAAGTTCGTCTATCAGGGTGGCGTGAAAAGATGAAAACCGTAGTTTGTCGCTCTGCTCTTCGCCGAGGTTGATGGCATGGCGAAATCTATTTAACCAGGCTTTTGGCAGGGTAGCAATACGGCCATCGGCGAGTTTGACGTATTGCTGTTTATGTTTGATGGCCTTCTTCAACTCTTTAAGCGACAGCAATACACCACCGACATCAATTTCTACTTTCAGATCAAACCAATCGATGCCTGAAGAAACTTGCACGCTTACTTGCGGCGCGATACGGCTGACTTTAAACTGCTTTAACTGTTCTTCGCCAAACACAGAAAAACCATGTTGCAGCAACTTCGGCACATCTTCAAGCAACCAGGGCAGGGCCTTGTTTTTGTAAGTCTGAATGCGACCGCCAGAGCTGCATTTAACTTTTGTTTGCGTGAGCTGTTCAAACGCTTCTGATTCCGCCTCTTGATCCCGGAAGATTTTTAGAAACCCTTCCTCGGTTTCATCCAGCCCCCAAAGTGAAGTTGGTTCTGCCTCGTATCCGACTTCAACCGTTTCGTAAAGAAATTTAAGATGAATGTTCAGGCTGTCTCCTATCTCTTCGATATAGAGGCGTTTTTCCGTTATCTCAGAGATTTTTTTCACTTGTGCGTCAGGTAATATGAACGAGTCGAACAGTGTGGGTTTGGCGGCAAGGGAATTGATAAAAAGCGGTAGATCCTTTTTCGAAATGTTTAGTTTATAACCCGGCTTCGCAAATGGCAGAAGGCTGGCGGCTTCATGTTCGCCGGTCACTTCTATCAGAGTTTCATTTTGTAAAAGCCAGGTTGGTTGTGTGGTCAATAGCTTGAAATTTCCACAGAGTGCTGTTTCCTTGTTATGCTGAAGCAAGTAAGGTGCGAACGAGTATCTATCATCGCTGGTTTTGTTTAAACGAAATTCAATCTTGTCTTTTGCATCGGCAAATTGCACCGGCAAGAGCTTGTCATTGTGTTGATGTAAAATCAGGCCTTCTCGTAGATGATCAAATACGATTCCCACCTGAGCGCCAAAATCAAGATCGTATTTGCTATTGCGGCTGTATGATGAATAGTAGAAGTAAAATTCGTTACTCGACATGCGCCACTTATCCAGGAAGCCAAGCACAAGTTTGTCTTCTTCTGACAACACTGATGTGTTGGTGTAATCCGCAGAGTCAGGCGAACGCGGTGCACCCCAATCGCCATTATTTTTAAGTTTTTGCTTTTTCGGGCTAAGCCACCAATTATTGGTTTCCAGTCCAATAACATAAATCATGCGCCAGGTAGGCTTCGACTGCTGTGCGGATATTTCACCTGCACCCATTTGTTGAAAGTAGGTCTGCCAGGCAGGGGTTGCAACTTTCGGATGATAAAAAGATAGCTGATCTTCATTCTCCTCTGCTTCCTCGCGGGCTTGCAGCAAGGTTGCTGCGATATGTTTGCACGGTCCGTCGAAGGGACAACTACAATAAAAAGACAGGTTTTTACCATTTCGGTCAACTTCTATTGAGTACGCCTCGGTGCCGTCAACAATGGCTTCGACATGGTCTTCTCCACTGACGAGCAATTCCACAAGTCCATCGTGATGGTATTCAAGGCCGCGCATGAAAATGGTAGTGCCAAAAATGCCTTTTAATTGATTGTTTGTTAGATGCATGAACCTAAACCTTTTCTCAGGCTGTTTTATTAAAATGGCTAAACATTAAAGATAGAATTTCTGAGCCAATAATCCAACAGTCTTGTTTCAAACTCAACAAATAAACTCAGATTCCATGCCGGTTTGTGTAGATACAATTGTTATCTATCAAGCACCGTGATTATGTTTTCCGCGGATTGACGCGGATGAAACATAGACTTTTATAGCTGAATTATTTATAAATCAAGCGTGGTCACATTGCAAATTAATGCAAAGCATGTAAAGAGTTAAAACTAATTTTAGGAAAGCCTAAAAATTAATTTGACTTCAACTAATTAATTATCTATATTTGCCTAATATCGTTTTGATGTAGAAACTCGATAAAGATGAGTAACATTGGTATGATCACACAAGCGGTTCAGGATTATCTGAAGGTCATTTTTAAATTGAGCCATAACGACAAGCCGGTGAATAAAGGTGCAATCGCCGGCAGGCTTCGAGTCTCTCAAGCCTCAGTCACTGGCATGGTAAAAAAGTTGTCGGAACTTCAATTGACTTACCATGAGCCTTACCGCGGTGTACGCCTGACCAAAGCCGGTCGCAAAATTGCACTTGAGATCATTCGGCACCATCGTTTGCTAGAGCTTTATCTTGCCGAAGCGCTCGGGTATTCCTGGGATCAAGTTCACGAAGAGGCAGAGAAGCTAGAACATCATATTTCTGAAGAGTTTGAAGATAAAATGTCCAAGGTTTTGGGTGATCCGGAATTTGATCCACACGGGGCGCCAATTCCTACAAAAGACGGCATCCTTCCGGAAAGAAAGCTCCGGACTTTGACTGAAGTTATTGCCGGAGAGCGCGTGCAAATCAAACAAGTGAGTGATAGTGACCCGGAAATGTTGCGCTATCTGGGTCGAATTGGCATCTATCCGGATAGTGAACTTGATGTTATTGATAAGGCGCCTTTCGGTGGGCCGCTACATGTTCGTGTTGCAGATGTAGAGCACCATTTAGGAGAGAATTTAACCAATCAAATTTATGTTGCGGCATAGCAGTACCTCTGATCGGCCCTGAATTAGTTTTATTTGTCCTGGCAGCAATTTTCCACAATGCAGAATTTGTTTTTGATGAAGGAGGTGCGCGAATGACGGCGCCGGCATTCTCTTTAATGTCGACAATTGTAGGTACAGTCACGCTATTGGTCTGCTTTTGGCCCCAAACCGGCCTGTTCTGGAAATGGCGGCGTGGTCTGACCAGCACTCGACGCGTGCTTATGGAAGATGCTCTCAAAAACTTGTACGATGAGGAGTACAACGGAATCACCAGCACGATTAATGGCCTCTCGGGCGCACTTGGTATCAACAGAAATGAAGCAGCGCGACTGCTGGTCCGTCTGGAAGAAATCAGGCTGGTGCATGCGCATGCATACGGTTTTCAATTGACCCAGGATGGTCGTAAGGAGGCGTTGCGCATGATCAGAATTCATCGTCTGTGGGAACGCTATCTTGCTGACGAAACCGGGCTTGAGCAAACCGAGTGGCACAAACGCGCCGAGAAGCTAGAGCATAGTGTTACGGCCCAGCAGGTAGAGGCTCTTGTGGCCTACACCGGAAATCCGACTTACGATCCGCATGGAGATCCCATTCCGACCGCTTCCGGGAAGCTACCGCCTAAAAAGGGCAAACCGTTGACGGATCTTGAGGTGAATGATGTCGCCAAAATTATTCACATCGAAGATGAACCAGGGGCGGTGTTTGCCCAGCTTGTGGCTGAGGGGTTGCACCCGGGGCTGCAAATTCGTCTTCTTGAAAAAGCCGTACGACATTTAACCTTTATCGCTGCTGGTGAAGAAATAAAACTCGCACCGGTTGTGGCAGCCAATGTGACGGTGGTGGTATTGCCTGTTGAGGACCAATCGCTTGGCCCATTTGAAACGCTGGCAAGTTTGGACATCGATGAGGTGGCCGAAGTTTTGAGCATTTCCAGGAATTGTCGCGGTCAGCAACGACGCAGAATTCTTGATTTGGGAGTCATTCCCGGCACGGTCATATCTGTGGCAATGCGCAGCGCAAGCGGTGATCCAACGGCATACAACATCCGTGGTGCGACCATTGCTTTGCGCAAAACACAAGCTGAATTGATTCGAATCCATCGCATTGAGAGGGCAGCATAATGAAAGAACGACAATCGCCGGAATGCGCTACGTGTCCGGCACACAACGTTGCGAACCTTGAAAAACTTGGTGTCGATATGACTTCGTTGGATTTTGTTCTGGCCCTTGCCGGCAATCCCAATACTGGCAAAAGCACAGTGTTTAATGCCCTGACCGGGCTGCGGCAACACACAGGAAACTGGCCTGGGAAGACGGTGACACGGGCCGAGGGGAGCTTTTCTTACGGGGGAAAGCGTTACAAAATTGTTGACTTGCCTGGTACTTATTCGCTGCTTTCAACCAGTACTGACGAAGAAGTTGCTCGCGACTTCATTTTGTTTGGGCAGCCGGATGTTACTGTCATTGTTGTTGATGTTTCCCGACTTGAGCGTAACTTGAATTTGACGTTACAAGTACTGGAAATTACCGACCGTGCAGTGGTTTGTCTGAATTTAATAGATGAAGCTGAGCGCCATCATCTGAAAATAGATGAGCGGCAGTTGTCACGCGAGTTGGGTGTGCCGGTTGTGCCGACCAATGCGCGTCAGGGGGATGGCATTCAGGCGTTGCTAAAAGCGATCAGTGAGGTTGCTAGTGGCAGTTTCGTTTGCAAGCCACACAGAATTGCAAGCGGCTCCAAAGAATTAATGGGTGCTGTGCAAAGGCTTTCTAATTCCCTCAAAGCAAAATTTCCAGGATTACACAATGTCCGTTGGGTGGCGCTCAGACTACTTGAAGGGGATGCTCGTATCATTGATGCGGTCAAAACGGGTGAGCTTGCTAAGCTGGGGCGTAACGAATTTCAACAAATTGAAAATTGAAAGATGCGGTGATCATGAAAGCAGCCGAAAAAATAGAACAAAGTATTCTTGAGGAAGCCGCAGCGCTTCGGTGGGATATTGGCGATAATTTGCATGACACTCTGCTGGAATCCATTTATCAGGACGCCTCAAAAATTGCTGATCGGGTGGTTTCTACCACAGCCGGGAAGCAGCATTTTAACTGGGAGCGCCGGCTTGACGCACTGCTTACCAGCCGGATGTTTGGATTCCCATTGATGTTGCTGATGCTGACTCTGGTATTTTGGCTAACGATTTCCGGAGCCAATGTGCCTTCGGGTCTGTTGGCCAATGCGTTAATAGACAGAGTGCATCCCTGGTTGAAAGACCTCGCTGCCGGCGCTGGCCTGGTTTGGTGGCTGGACGGTTTGTTTATTGACGGTATTTATCTGGCCGCTGCATGGGTGATCAGCGTGATGTTGCCGCCAATGGCTATTTTTTTTCCACTGTTCACCCTGCTGGAAGATTTCGGTTATTTACCCCGTGTTGCCTTTAATCTTGATAATTTGTTCAGGCGTAGCGGTGCGCATGGCAAACAGGCGCTTTCCATGGCCATGGGTTATGGTTGTAACGCCGCCGGGGTTATTGCCGCACGCATCATTGACAGCCCGCGGGAGCGACTCATTGCAATTATCACCAATAACTTCGCTTTATGCAACGGCCGCTGGCCAACTCAAATTCTTATCGCCAGCCTTTTTATTGGCTCACTTGTTCCGGCCGCGATTGGTGGCATTGTCTCTGCCGCTGCCGTAGTGGCGGTGACTTTTCTGGGTATTATACTGACTTTTGTGGTTTCGTGGGCACTTTCGCGAACCGTACTTAAAGGAGAAGTTTCCTCGTTCAGCCTGGAATTACCACCGTACCGGCCACCACGTATTTTGCAAACACTTTACACGTCGCTTATTGACAGAACTCTGTTTGTGCTTTGGCGTGCTGTGGTGTTTGCGGTGCCGGCAGGTGCGTTAATTTGGCTTCTGGCAAATATCCGGCTGGCCGGTTTGAGTCTGGCTGCACACACCATCGATTTTCTCAATCCGTTTGGTCTTTTGGTCGGCCTGAACGGCGTGATCCTGTTGGCGTATATTGTTGCTATTCCCGCCAATGAGATTGTCATTCCAACTATTTTAATGTTGACTGTTTTGAGTGCAAAAGTAACCGGCGTGGGTGAAGGAGCCGGTGTGATGTTTGAATTGACGGAGTTGGATTCTTACCAGAGACTGTTTTCGGCTGGAGGGTGGACGCTGCTTACCGCGGTTAATCTCATGCTGTTTAGCCTTTTACACAATCCGTGTTCAACCACCATTTACACTATTTATAAAGAGACCGGCAGCGTTAAATGGACACTGGTCGCCTCGATTTTACCGGTTGTGATGGGGCTGGGTTTGTGCCTTCTCGTTGCACAAATATGGCAGTTTTTAGTATAAGCTTTTTCCCTTGTCTCCTTCTTCTGTAATCTATTCAGCAGAAATTTTCAGGTCAAACTGCTCAGTTTCATAAAAAGACTTTTTTGTCTTGACATTGACGAAATAATTATTTATGCTAAGTCCCAGCAGGGGGACTGCACTACTTCATTGGCTCAACGACGATACTCCCGTCATCCCTCTTGACCTTAAAAGTAATCAGAGTGACTGTGGTCGATTCTCCCGACACAAAGTAATCATAACAGACTTTGTTTCAGTGGCTTTGCTTTTGTCATAAATTAAATACATTGCTTGTTTCCAGTGCCGTTCGGGTATGCGTTCAATCCCGGTTTTCAGCTTGGCGTGACTTTTTAATTGTCATTCAGGCCGCATGTCTGTTTTGTCGGCGCGATATTGTCTCGTTTCCACACTCCGTATGGCATTTGGTCGCAAGGAATACCCGGTCTATATTTCCACAGTGAATGTGGGAAGCAGCCATATTTATAAAGTGATAGTTCTGTATAACTTCGCGAGGCAGGTCACCTCGTGTTTGCTCGTTGGGAAATCCGATTCCGAGACCACTTCTGCTGACTCCTCGAGCCCTTTATTGCAAATAATGCTATTTGTATAGCTATGGAGGGTAC
Source organism: Candidatus Zhuqueibacterota bacterium (assembly GCA_029262005.1). GTDB lineage: Bacteria > Zhuqueibacterota > Zhuqueibacteria > Oceanimicrobiales > Oceanimicrobiaceae > JAJDAG01. The sequence goes on from JAJDAG010000174.1 coordinate 10,498, forward strand.
CATCATGAAAGACCCACTTCTGTATTGGTTGCTTGTTGGTGTGTTGTTTGTATTTTCAACCTCCACAGGTTTGACGCAGCATCAGCAAACCTTGAGTTATCAGGGTGTCCTGGCTGATGCTCAGGGCAAAGCTGTGCCTGACGGCATTTACAACATCACTTTTCGAATGTATTCACAGGCGAGCGGCGGAACAGCGCTCTGGTCGGAAACGCAGCAGGTGCAGGTTGTCAAAGGTCTATTTAATGCGGCGCTCGGAAGTAAGCGCGCTTTGGCGTTGCCTTTTGACGCCACTTATTATCTGGCTCTGAAAGTCGGTGAAGGCGCAGAAGCAGCGCAGCGGATCATGCTCAGTTCCTCGGCTTACAGCTTTTTCGCACGTTCGGTTGCTGACAGCGCCATTACCCGCAAGATGGTCGCGCCAAATCAATTGGTTCGCAGCATTAACGATGTGACGGATAATGTGGTTCTCTCCGCCGGCGAAAACATGACCATAAAGCAGAAGGGTGACTCGCTCATATTTTCGGCGAAAATGGAGTTTTCCTCGGAAGAACCCTACGTCATAAAACATATCGGCACCATTATAATGGTGATTGACAGCGATGACAATGCTACGGATGAAATTTTTTCTATTCGTAAAGATGCTGAGTCTTATGCACAGCCTGGAACTGAGCTTTTGCGCGTGCAGGAAGACGGCAAAGTCGGCATCGGCACAGAGACGCCTGCTGAGATGCTGGACGTAGAAGGCAAAGTCCGGATTGGCACGGTTGCTGATGTCGGTACCATTATTGGCGAGAAGATATTGGTGCGCGATCCGTCTGATGGGGTGATCAAATCGGTTTCCTCAGTCGGCGTGCAAGGGCCAACAGGACCAACCGGTCCGGCTGGAACAACCGGTGCTCAAGGCCCACAGGGTGCAACGGGAACTGCCGGAGCGAATGGCGCAACCGGCGTTCAGGGCCCATCAGGAACGACCGGCCCTGCCGGAACAACCGGCGCACAAGGCCCGCAAGGTGTAACTGGAACAGCGGGTGCTGATGGAGCAACCGGTGCCCAGGGTCCGCAAGGTGTAACAGGTTCAGTCGGAGCGACTGGAACGACAGGTGCTCAAGGTACTCAAGGAGCTACTGGCCCAGCTGGCGCTGATGGAGCAACAGGTCCTGCGGGAGCAGCAGGTTCAACTGGACTCGCCGGTCCGACTGGCGCAACTGGCGCACAAGGTCCGCAAGGTGCAACTGGTCCCGCTGGCGCTGATGGTGCAACGGGTCCAGCCGGAGCCAGTGGAACAACCGGCACCCAAGGCCCTCAAGGTGTGACCGGCCCAACTGGCCCGATTGGTGGCGCTGATGGAGAGGTTATTTATAATAACGGCGGTGTTGCGGATGGTTCTGACATTCATTTTAATGATACAAACAACCGAGTTGGTATTGGCACAAGTTCGCCCAGCGCTAAGCTGCAGGTAGTTGGGCAGACGCGTTCCTCTTCATTTAGTTCTGCAGATGGTTCCGCCAGCAGTCCGGCCAATCGTTTTGAAAGTGATAGCAATACAGGCACGTTTCGTCCTTCGGCTGACAATTATGCCGTGACAACAGGTGGTACAGAACGCCTTCGTGTTGATGCAAGCGGAAATGTTGGAGTTGGAACAACCAGTCCCGGAGCCAAATTGGAGGTTGCGGGCCAGGTAAAAGTCACAGGCGGCAGTCCTGGAGCGGGGAAAATCCTGACTTCCGATGCTTCCGGGTTAGCGAGCTGGCAAACCGGGGCAACTGGTCCAACAGGGCCGACTGGCGCAGCTGGTGCTAATGGCGCAACCGGTGCCCAGGGCCCGCAAGGTGTAACTGGCACTGCTGGAGCGAATGGTGTAACTGGTGTCCAAGGTCCACAAGGTGTGACTGGCGCAGCCGGAGTACCTGGAACGACTGGCGCGCAAGGCCCACAAGGAGTAACCGGCCCCGCTGGTGCTGATGGTGCAACGGGTCCTGCCGGAGCAACCGGAACAGCAGGTGCACAAGGGCCACAAGGTGCGACTGGTCCTGCTGGCGCAAATGGAACGACCGGTGCTCAAGGCCCACAAGGTGCAACCGGTCCTGCCGGAGCAAACGGAACGACCGGCGCCCAAGGCCCGCAAGGTGCAACTGGTGTTGCAGGAGCAGATGGAGCAACGGGCCCTGCCGGCGCAAATGGAACAACCGGCGCCCAAGGCCCACAAGGCGCAACGGGTTCAGCCGGAGCAGATGGTGTAACGGGCCCTGCCGGAGCAAATGGAACAACTGGCGCCCAAGGCCCACAAGGTACAACTGGAGCTGCCGGAGCAGATGGCGTAACCGGCCCTGCTGGCGCAAATGGAACGACCGGTGCCCAAGGCCCACAAGGTACAACAGGTGTTGCCGGAGCTGATGGTGCAACAGGCCCTGCCGGAGCAACCGGAACAACTGGTGCCCAAGGCCCTCAAGGTACAACTGGAACTACCGGAGCTGATGGTGTAACTGGCCCAGCCGGAGCCAACGGAACAACTGGTGCCCAAGGCCCACAAGGTGTAACGGGTATAGCCGGAGCCGCTGGCGCAACCGGTGCTCAGGGCCCACAAGGTGCAACCGGCCCAATTGGTGGTGCCGATGGTGAGGTTATTTACAATAACGGCGGTGTGGCAGAGGGATCAGATATTCATTTCAATGACACAAACAACCGCGTTGGTATTGGCACAAGTTCGCCAAGTGTGAAACTGCAGGTGGTTGGACAGACGCGTTCATCCTCATTTAGTTCTGCAGATGGTTCCGCCAGCAGTCCGGCCAATCGTTTTGAAAGTGATAGCAATACAGGCACGTTTCGTCCTTCGGCTGACAATTATGCAGTGACAACGGGTGGAGCAGAAAGAGTTCGGGTAGATGCAAGCGGCAACGTTGGCATTGGCACAGCCAGTCCTGGTGCAAAATTAGATGTTGCCGGACAAGTTAAAATCACTGGCGGCAGCCCCGGAGCAGGGAAAGTCCTGACTTCCGATGCGTCTGGATTAGCGAGTTGGGAGTCTGGCGCGACAGGTCCAACCGGTCCTGCTGGCCCGACTGGCGCAACTGGAGCCCAAGGTCCACAAGGTATAACTGGAATAGCCGGTGCAGATGGTGCAACCGGTGCTCAAGGCCCAGCAGGCGCAACAGGAGTTGCTGGAGCCGCTGGAGCAACCGGTACCCAAGGCCCAGCAGGAACGACTGGCCCTGCCGGAACAACCGGCGCCCAAGGCCAACAAGGTTCAACCGGCCCTGCTGGTGCTGATGGCGCAACAGGCCCCGCTGGAGCAAATGGCACGACCGGCGCTCAAGGGCTACAAGGTGTAACCGGCCCCGCCGGTGCTGATGGCGCAACCGGCGCGCAAGGAGTAACTGGAACGGCTGGCGCTGATGGTACGACTGGAGCGCAAGGCCCAGCAGGAACGACCGGCCCTGCCGGAACAACCGGCGTCCAAGGTCCACAAGGTGTAACGGGAACTACCGGAGCGACTGGTGCTGATGGAACAACCGGCGCGCAAGGCCCGCAAGGTACCACTGGAGTTGCTGGAACAAACGGAACGACTGGCACTCAAGGCCCGCAAGGCGTAACTGGTACCGCTGGTGCTGCCGGAACAACCGGTGCCCAAGGTCCGCAAGGCGTGACTGGTTCTGCTGGAACTAATGGAACAACCGGCGCCCAAGGTCCTCAAGGTGCGACTGGAACAGCTGGCGCTGATGGCGCAACCGGCGCCCAAGGCCCGCAAGGTACCACTGGAGTTGCTGGAACAAACGGAACGACTGGTGCGCAAGGCCCACAAGGTGCAACGGGCTCAGCCGGAGCAGATGGTGTAACTGGCCCATCTGGTGCAAACGGAACAACAGGCGCTCAAGGCCCACAAGGAGCCACTGGTCCGGCAGGAGCGACTGGTGCTCAAGGTCCTCAGGGTGCAACGGGAACTGCCGGTGCAACTGGTGTAACCGGTGCGCAGGGCCCTCAAGGTGTAACGGGCATAGCCGGCGCAAATGGTGCTACCGGGGCTCAAGGTGCAACCGGTCCTATTGGTGGTGCGGATGGTGATGTTATTTACAATAACGGTGGTGTTGCGGATGGCTCAGATATTCATTTTGATGATACAAACAGTCGGGTTGGTATTGGCACAAGTTCGCCCAGCGCTAAGCTGCAGGTAGTTGGGCAGACGCGTTCCTCTTCATTTAGCTCTGCGGATGGTTCCGCCAGCAGTCCGGCCAATCGTTTTGAAAGTGATAGCAATACAGGCACGTTTCGTCCTTCGGCTGACAATTATGCCGTGACAACAGGTGGAACCGAACGCATTCGTGTTGATGCAAGCGGAAATGTTGGAGTTGGAACAACCAGTCCCGGAGCCAAACTGGAGGTTGCCGGCCAGGTAAAAGTCACAGGCGGCAGTCCTGGAGCCGGGAAAGTCCTGACTTCCGATGCTTCCGGGTTAGCGAGCTGGCAAACCGGGGCAACTGGTGCAACAGGGCCGACTGGCGCAACTGGTGCTCTAGGCCCACAAGGTGTCACTGGCGCAGCTGGTGCGAATGGCGCAACCGGTGCCCAGGGCCCGCAAGGTGTAACTGGCACTGCTGGAGCGAATGGTGTAACTGGTGTCCAAGGTCCACAAGGTGTCACTGGCGCAGCTGGTGCTAATGGCACAACCGGCGCCCAAGGTCCGCAAGGTACAACCGGTACAGCTGGCTCTAATGGAGTAACCGGTGCCCAGGGTCCGCAAGGTGTCACTGGCCCAGCCGGTGCTAATGGCGCAACTGGTGCTCAAGGCCCACAAGGTGTAACTGGAACAGCTGGCGCTGATGGTGCAACCGGCGTCCAAGGTCCACAAGGTGTAACAGGAACTACTGGAGCGACTGGTGCTGATGGAACAACCGGCGCGCAAGGCCCGCAAGGTACCACTGGAGTTGCTGGAACAAACGGAACAACTGGCGCTCAAGGCCCACAAGGTGTAACTGGAACAGCTGGCGCTGATGGTGCAACCGGCGTCCAAGGTCCACAAGGTGTAACAGGAACTACTGGAGCGACTGGTGCTGATGGAACAACCGGCGCGCAAGGCCCGCAAGGTACAACCGGTACAGCTGGCGCTAATGGTGTAACTGGTTCTCAGGGTCCGGCAGGAACGACTGGTGCAGCTGGAACTAATGGAACAACCGGCGCCCAAGGTGTAACCGGTCCAGCCGGAGCGAATGGAACGACCGGTGCCCAAGGCCCACAGGGTGCAACGGGAACTGCCGGTGCAAATGGCGCAACCGGCGCCCAAGGCCCACAAGGTGCGACTGGCCCAACTGGACCAGCTGGGGGGTGGACAGATGACGGAACAGTTGTTAGACTTACCACTGGTACGGACAAAGTTGGTATTGGCACAACAACACCGGGTGGTTTACTCGACGTAAAAGGCTCATCTGGAAACGTTGTGATTTCAGCAGACGGCAGGACCATTACTGCGGGTGCTGCCGGTGGTTCCGATGGTGTATTTGCATCTCCCGAAAACACCAACATTCTGATTGATTCCGACAATACACAAACCGACCGGGCTTTCCGTGTTTACAAGGATTTGGTTCAAGCCGGTAATGAGTTGTTAACCGTTGAGGAGTCAGGTAATGTTGGGATTGGCACAACGAGTCCGTCAACTTCTCTTCATGTCTATGACTCTTCAGCAGACGCTTGGGTCACTACAGAGAGCGGAGGATCTGGCTCTAGCGGAGAAGCTTATTTCCATGCAAACAGTGGTTCTGCCACAAGTAACGCAGGTTTAAGGATTGATGAAAATAGTATTACCAAGGCCTATGTTTATTGGAACGCATCATCAGATTATTTGTCATTATTTGAAAATACTGGTGACAGGTTAGTAATTAAATCGGGCAATGTAGGCATAGGTACTACGAATCCTGGAGCAAAACTCGAAGTTGCCGGGCAGGTTAAAATCACCGGCGGTAGCCCGGGAGCCGGGAAAGTGCTAACTTCAGATGCAAGTGGCCTTTCGAGTTGGCAATCTCCCACGACTGGTAGCGGAACAAGCATCGAGGATGCCGACACCGATACGAAAGTGCAGGTGGAAGAAACGGTTGACGAAGATAAAATCCGTTTTGATACCGCTGGCTCTGAGCGGATGATCATCGATGATGCGGGAAAAATCGGTATTGGCATTTCTACCCCTGGCGCTAAATTAGACGTTCGAGCGAGTAGCATGTATACAGTATGGGGTCAACACTCTAGTGGTAATATTGGTACACTTGCTGGTCCGAGTTATGGTATTTATGGACGAGATGGTTCAACCAGCAATTACGGTTACATAGGCGACTCAAACTACGGTGTCTATGGAAAACACAACACAAGTAGCAATTTTGGCTATTTGGGCAGCAGTAGCCAAGGTGTATATGGCAATGGTAGTACTTATGGCCTATACGGCTATAGTACAAGCAATTTTGGTGTCTATGGCCGCAACGGCACTAATGGCAATTATGGCTATGTGGGTCACCCGAGTTATGGTGTGTATGGTGTGAACAACAATTCCGGCGGTCGTGGTGTGTACGGTAGCGGGTATTATGGAGTATACGGGTCTGGCACTTATGGCTTTTTCGGTTCAGGCACTTACGGTGCATACGGTAGCGGTAACAGTTATGGCTTGTACGGCTACAGTTCCGGCAACTATGGTGTTTATGGCCGCAACGGCAGCAGTGGTAACTACGGTTATGTCGGTCATCCGAGCTACGGTGTATGGGGGAATAATAGTAATACTGGTGGTAGTGGCGTATATGGTAGCAGTATTAATTATGGCGTATATGGTTCCAGTTCCAGCAATATTGGTGTCTATGGTGTCCACAGCGGCAGTGGCAATTACGGATGGCTAGGGCACTCGAGCTATGGTGTGTATGGCAGGCATAACGCCGGCGGCAACTATGCTGGGTATTTTTCCGGAAATGTGCACGTTAGTGGAACGCTGAGCAAATCGGCAGGATCTTTCAAAATTGACCACCCACTGGAACCGGAGAACAAGTATTTGTCCCATTCCTTCGTGGAGTCGCCGGATATGATGAATATCTACAACGGCAATGTGGTTCTGGACCGTCGAGGAGAGGCAATTGTCGAGTTGGCTGATTGGTTCGGGGCACTCAACCGCGATTTCCGTTACCAGCTTACTTGCATCGGCGGTTTTGCCCAGGTCTATATAGCTGAAGAGGTAATCAACAATCGCTTTCGCATCGCCGGTGGCAAATCCGGCATGAAAATCTCCTGGCAAGTAACCGGCATTCGCAAAGATGCTTATGCCAATGCCAATCGCATTGAAGTAGAGGAGTTGAAAACCGGCAAAGAGCGCGGTAAGTACATGCATCCTGAAGCGCATGGTGTGGCTGCTTCTCTTGGTATAGAGTATGAGGAACACGAAAAAATCAAAGCGGAAGCGCGCAGAAACAAAGAAGAACAAGCACGCATGGAACAGCAACATGTAGAGGGTGAGAAAAAGCACAAACAAATGCAGGAAGAAAACGACAGACAACAAAAAGTAGATGAGCAAAAACGGCGCGAGGCAGAAATAGAGCAGAAGCGTCTGCAGCGCGAGCATGAGGAGCAGGAAAGACAGCATAAATTAGACGAGCAAAAACGTAAAGACGCAGAACAGCGATAGTTAACGCAGAGACCTCCCGGAGGCTTCAAGCCTCCGGGAGGTTGTGTGACCAATGTCACTTCGAACCCGGCGTTTCTCAGTCGGCGTGAGAAATCTATGCAAGCACAAAACACAGTGCTTGGACAGATTTCTCGCCAGAAGAAGCGGCTCGAAATGACAGTGAATAAGGAAGGTTCGCAGATTGTAACTCGACATTTATGTCGAACGGTAGCCTCAAATTTTCGCGACATGAATGTCGCGGTACAGGTTGTGATACAATCCAGGGGTGTTGGAAGGTTCGGAGTGCAAAACTTCAGTTTTGCACTTCCTGATTGTGGGAAATATGTAAGGGAAGTAAAGTCGCAACGCTGAAGCGTTGCACTCCAAAATAATAATGGAGATGGCCATGAAAACTACAAAGATCGTTTTAGCACTTTTTCTTCTAACCGTTTGCGCCGGACTTTTACAGTCTGCCGAGGAAAAAGCCATTGTTAAAAAAAGTGTTCTCAGCAACGGCGGCGCTGTGTTGAGTGATGAAAATTACACAATTACCGGTACGGTAGGCCAGCCATTTGTCGGTGCAGTCTCCGGGCAGACCGTGGTAACTCAGGTTGGTTTTTGGTACACACCTGAAGAGCCATTCACCACGTCAGAGGAGGAAAGCACTGAGTCTGTGCCACTGGAATTCCGGTTGGAGCAGAACTATCCGAATCCGTTTAATCCAAAAACCACCATTCAGTTTTCCTTACCGGAAGCGCTGGAGGTGACGCTGAAAGTGTACAATCTCCTCGGCCAGGAAGTGGCAACGCTGGTCGATGGCAAGCTGGAAGCGGACGTGCATAAATTCCAATTTGATGGCCGGCGTCTGGCCAGCGGCGTTTACATTTATCGCATTCACACTTCCAGCGCAAAGGAGAAAGCCGGTGGATTTGTCCACACCAAAAAGTTCTTGTTATTGAAATAGCAGTTGACCCAAACCCCGGGCAGGTTGATGTGGGACGTGGCGCGCCTAATCAGCATTCCTACGTAGAACCTGGAAGCCGGAACGATAACTTTCAGACCAAAAAAGTTTGGAGTGCAAAATTTTAAAATTGTTTTGTTCCATGGAAAATCGCAACCATGAAGTGTTGCACGCCTATTGAATTGTGGAAATCATTTTCTCGCAAGCCGCGAGCGCGAACGGTTTTTTAATTCTTCATGCACACCTTTTTCCAGATAAAGCGCATCAATGCGCCTTGCCTCGGTTTCATTTCCCAACTTCCAATAAACACTCGCCAGCCGGAACAGCGCTTCTGAGTAGCCGGGAGATAAATTCAGTACCTTTTTGAACAGAACGGCGCTACGGGATAAATCGTGATTGATGGTACCGGCAAGGTAGGCGAAGGCCAGATTGAAATTCCCCTTAACATGATTCGGTGCAACCTTGAGAAGTGCCTCGTAAAAGCCAATTGCTTTTGTTCTGTTTTCAAGCATCTGCTGTGAGAAAGCCAGATTAAACAGCAACTCGGGGTGGTCAGGATTGTCCGGGTAGGCTTGTGTCAAAATTTCTATTGCCGTAGAATAGTCGCCGGCAGCAATTTGCGGGTAAGCCAAATCCGGCTGTGAACCGGGTGCCCGGCCTTTTTTCGTTGTGAGCCGGGTGAGCCGTTCTTGCGCCCAGGATTGTGCAGGATCCAATTTGAGGACAGTTTGGTAAGCTGTTCGCGCTTTTTCGGATTTGTCTTGTCTTTCATAAAACTCAGCCAGCAAACGGTAGCCTTTCAAATAATTCGTTCGCAGTCGCAGCGCTTCAAGCAGCTCTTTTTCAGCTTCTTCTATTTGCCCTGCCTGTTCCAGACCATATCCCAAATACAAGTGCGCTTCCGGCAGGTCGGGCCAGAGCGACACGGCTTGCCGCAAGTGCACGATTCCCTTTTCCATGTCATTTCTTCTGACATAAGCCAGACCGAGGTTGATGTGCGAATAGGCGCCCGGGAACATTTCCACGGCCTGTTTAAATTGGCCAAAGGCTTCATCTGAGCGACCGGCATTTTCCAGGGCAAGGCCGTAATTCATGTGCGCGCGCCAGGTACCGCCGTTTTGAGCAGCGTCTTCCCAGAGGGTGAAGTCATTGGCCCAGACTTTGTTTCTGGCTCTGGTGTTGAGGCCGAGAAAGATGAAAATAGAAAGGAAAAACACCATGGTTAAAATTTTACCCGAATGCGGGCCAACACTCACATCGGAAAAGCGCACAGGGAAGACGTGCCACAACCAGGCGAAAAACAAACCTGCCAGCGCCGAAATTCCGGCCATGGAAATATAAACCCGGTGTTCATTTACTAATTGCGGCAAGATGCCTAAATATGTCGTAACCAGCAAACAAACCGGAAACCAGAGTGTCCAAAAGACCAGGGCGCGGTGTTGCCTTAATCTGTAAACGACAACGGCGATAGCAAGCAGAACTAAGAAAGCAATGGTTACATTGCTTTCGAATAGAGAACTTGAAACTGTAAATTCAGGGTCAACATTGAGGCCGCTTGGGTAAAACGCGTGTTTCAGGTAATAAAAAACCAGCGCTTTGGTTTGGGTTAAATAGTGCGGCCAAATCGCCCGGGCCGGTGCGCCATAAGGTTTTGCCAGCAGTACCTGCCTGATGGCAAGGGCTAAGAGGGTGAGTCCCCAAAATGGCAGATGTTTGCGCAGCCGTTGCCACAGGTGTGTGAGGGTTGTGCCCGGTTGTTTTTGTGTTCGCAAGTCTTTTCCAAACAGCAGTTCCCAGAGTAATAAATTCGCCCCCAGGGTTATGACAATGGGCTTGCTGAGGAAGGCCAAGAAATAAGCTGCGTAGGAGCCAATTCGGCGCGCCCACAAGGCAAAATTAGAATCGGATGATGCGCGCCAGTAAACTGTGAGAAAGAGATAAAAGCTCATCAAATAGAAAAACGCAGCGAGAAGAATTGACTGGGAACTGATGTAGTTCACCGGTTCGGAAGCGAGAGGATGTAGCGCAAAAATGCCGGCGCCAACCAGCGCAGCCCATTCTTTGGTTTTATCGGGAAATTTGTTTGCCAGGCTTTTTTCCGTGAAGAAAAATAAGCGGAGTATTAAAAACAGCACAATGACATTACCCGTGTGAATGAGCACACTGGTCAGGTGAAAAGGCAGCGTCGCACCGCCACCTGCCTGCCAGGAAAGCGCCATTGAGGTGAGAAAGACGGGCCGGTAATCTCGATTGCCCGGGAGCAGGGAAAATGTTGTTGAATCCAGGAAGAATGAAGGAATATCCGAGATGCCGCGCACAGCCGGGTTGTCGGTGATCACATGAAAGTCATCAAAGTGAAAGTCGTTGTCCAGAGAGTTGCTGTAAATCAGCCATACCAGGGCTGCCAGGAGTAGCAGGCGCAGTTGCATGGGGTACTTTTTCATCTCTTCATTCTCAATTTAGAGTTTGTTATTTTAGTCACTGAAAAATTTAGCCACGGATTAACACTGATTGTCACGGATGAAAAACAAAAGCAAAAAACGAAGGTTCAACTGAGTAATCAAATCCGTGTTTCATCCGTGTGAATCCGTGGCTAAAAGGTTTTGTCAAGCGATTTTTGTACGACTCCCAGCCGTAACGCGGTGAGCAGAATGGCAAATCCCAGCACATAAATCAAGACTAAAATATGACTGCTAATTGCAAATGAAACCGCTTCGGAAAGTGATAACCCGGCAGCACTCAACATGGGCACCCAGACAATTTCGTGCGAACCCGCGCTGAAAAAGCTTTGGATTGGCGTAATCTGGGCAAAGGCCATTCCAATTACGATTACCACAACAATTACAAAAGGCAACTGCCGGCCCAACGCAGGGAAAAGTGTGTAGTACATTGCAAAATTCAGACACCAAATCAGCAGCGTTAGAGTCATCACCCATGGCCACTTTGGGTTTTTGAACGAAAATTGTAACTGTGCGCAAACACGACCTAAAAAATTGAGTAGATTTTGCCGCATATTGTCGCTTTGTTGCCCCGTTTTATTTTGAAATCGACTCCAATTTTTATGTCGAATAAGCCAGGCAATTAAGACAATTGTTGTAAAAAAGAATAATCCGGCGGCCTGTATCGGCAGTTTCCACTCTGGTTTGAGGAAATCACCAAAGGGAATGAAAACCAAAACCACCAGCACAAGCGTCAGCAGCATTTCAAGCCCCCGGACTGCAATTAGAACAGCAGTTACTTTGGCTGCGCTTTGAGATTCGTAGCGCCGCAAGTAAATTACTAAAGATAACTCACCGGTGCGTGCCGGGAGCAGATAATTCCACACGGCATGCAGACCGGACCAGCAAAACAACCGAAAGAGCGGGATGTCCGCGTCTCCGAGCATGGTGCCCAACCTGACTGCTCGCAACAGGTGACCGCTCAGATAGAAGCCAACGCCGGCCAGCGCCCAGCCCGGCTTTATTCCCGCCAGAAGTTGCCGAATGTTTTCGAAATCCGTGTATTGAAAAACAGTGACTGCCACCAGGAGCAGAACAGCAAAAGTCCACAGATGGTACGGCCATTTTGTTTTTAATTTGTTTTTACCTGGGTCTTGTGTTTTTTGAAATTGCATAGCTTAAAACCACAAAAAGAGCAAGGGGATCCGGCAGCGGCAGGTTGGTTCGTTTCTCTTCTACAAAACCGGCGTTTTCAACCTGCTGCTCAATTTCGTATATGTTTCGGTGGTGATAGTCACCGGAAAAACCGGCGATTTTGCGGCAAAGCCGGTAAAACCGATTTTCCGTGGGGCCGGCGATGATCAGGCGTCCGCCAGGCGCTAATTTCCGGTGAAATAGGCGTGCCAATTCAGCCACATCATCAACATGTTCCAGAACTTCGATGGCGGTGATTTTGTTGATGGAATGGTCTTCTATTTCATTATGCCAGTTTTCGGCTTTGAGCAGGCGGACGTCATTACGTTGGTGCTTTTTAAGGAATTTCGCTGCCGGTTTGACTGTCAGATCGACGCCGTAATATTTGCCCGGGCTCGGCGGTAACTGCAAAAAAAGCATGCCTGTGCCGCAGCCAAAGTCCAGGAGGTTTTCTTTGGCTTTCAGATTGAGAGTTGAAAGGGCACAGTGCATTCTTTGGGTTACCAGCCAGGTTATCGCCGGGTTGCTGTGCAAATACGATGGAATGGCCATTTCATCGCGGTCTTCTTTTGCCAACCCGGTTGAGATTTCTTCTAGCGCGATTCGATTGTAGTTTAGTTTTTTCATTGCTGTAGTTCGGTTAAGACAGCCCCCCTTCAAAGGGGGGGGAATCTTCAAAGTCCCCCTTTGAAGGGGGATTTAGGGGGATGTATTTCTTCTGCTATCCACCCAATTGTTAATTTTCCAGACAACGCCTTCTAAATTGTTGTACACATCATTGTCGTAAAAGCGCATAACCTCTATTCCAAGTGCTTCGAGTTTTCTTTGTCTTCTTGAATCTTTTGCAAGGGCGCATTCAGAGTCGTGTGTGATGCCGTCAAGTTCAATAACCAGCATGAGTTCATGGCAATAAAAGTCCACAATGAAATTGTCGATAGGCACCTGCCGGTGAAATTCTACACCCAGACTTTTTCCTCTAAGTGCTCGCCACAATTTTCGTTCTGACTTAGTGGCACTTTTGCGTAGTTCTCTTGCCAGGGTTTTTAGTTTTGGCTTGTAAGGGATTATTTTGTTTTTTGTCATGTTTTTTACATCCCCCCTGGCCCCCCTTCGAAGGGGGGGAACTGTTCAAGTCCCCCTTCAAAGGGAGGACTTTTTTCAGCCACGCGCGATTCGGTGCCGTCCATTCGCAGCAGGGCAATTTGCTCCGATACCAGGCCGAGCATGAAAATGGTGAGTCCGGAGAGAAAGAGCAGCAGCGACATGTTGGTAAAGCGGTGCTGGGTTAAATTGGTGTCGGCTTACCCCCCCAGGCCGGCGAAAACGTGGCCCCGGCCCCCCGCACCAAAAATGCGCACCGGCGCAAAAACCAAACCAAGCCTAATGATGATTACAAAAAAGCGGCCGCCGTCCGCGAGCAGGCGGATTT
>JAJDAG010000175.1 GCA_029262005.1 Candidatus Zhuqueibacterota bacterium
TCGCGCTTAAATGAAGCGTCATACTTGCTGGGGGATAATTTTGATTTCATAAAACACCTCCTGGTAAATTTAATAATAATGATTTGAATTCTTTTTTCAAACCTTCGTTATTTGAGGTGTCCATTTTTCAGGTACAATGCACCCTACACAGGGTATTCGTTCATTTCAGTCTCATTTATTCAATACGCTAGACTTTAAGGGACGGGTGAATCTTCAATCACTTCAGGAATGGAAAACATGGCTATTTCATCAAATATAGGCATAACAAGGCAATGCTACGGATCTAGTAGTTCCCCCCGATTTAGTGGACATAATCGTTTAACTGAAGCGTTGCAGCCGACCCCTCATAGATGCGGATTTAGCGGCAATTTTGGGTTCGCAAGCATCAGTTCATTTTAGCTGCTGCGGGGAATAAAACGGGGACGGCTGAACGCCACGATGTTAGGAAATAACGAAGTTTAATATTTTTGAAGGGAATTTAAAAAATGGGTAGAAGAAATCTTGGCAAGGAAAATCTTGATACTGTAAAATTCGATATGCTTGTAAGATTCATGATCGTTGCCGCTGAGAAGAAACGACTTGTTGAATATAGCGAAATAAACAAAGTATTTGGAATTCCGTTGGAGGATATTAGAGATTATGCCGGATATTTGGGTGATTTTTGTTATACTAACAACTATCCATATCTAAATTGCCTAATAATTAATACTACCAATGGTATGCCCGGTGATGACTTTTTTACTTGGGCAGAAGATACAAAAGACAATTGGGGCGAGTATGTAGCGGAGAGCTTTTCTTATTTTCATCTACCTATAGATAACTCAGTTAGATTTCGTAATACATCGGGTATAAGCAGTAAAATCGAAGAGTTCTTTAGTAATTGAATCCGCCGCCCCATTTGAGAGAACCACCCCATAAAAAAGCGGTCGGTTCAAAGTCCGGGCTTTCGGTGGTAAGTCATCCGCTCGCCCTGGGATTCTTCCCAGGGGGCAATTAGAAAGGGCTTCTGCCCAAAGTTGAGTCAGAAAAACAAGACAGATTTAATAAAAGTACATAACCCAGTTAATAAATGAAACACACCGAAATCCAGGATGATACAAATGCATATTTTTCTACATGCACAATCGTGCAATGGCAATGTATATTTAAGGAAGTATAGCAGTGCTCGGACATGGTTAAGCGATGAAGAAAACGATGCAAAAATATTTAAGGAAAAACTTTTTTAGGACTGATGGGGGCAGAAGCCTCAATTTACTGGACGCCCGGGTAGAAACCCGGGGCGAGCAAAGGATGTATAAATCCTATATGTTATATCTTTACGTGAACTTGAAACCAAGAGGGACATAAAATGAAATTAAAAAACTTAGGTTATCTGGGGCTTTTAGGCGTTTTAGGAGTTCTTGGTACTATATGTGACAATCCAAGCCTATACGGCTTTTATGGTCTTTTTGGCTTTTACGGGTTCTTTGGAGTATCGAGCGATGATGATGATGAAAAACAGCAACACAACGATGGGTGAATAAAAGCACTTGCTGCCGCCGAGTGCCCGTGGCACGAAATAACATAAATGGGTGGCACACGGTGGTTCATAGCCGGGCCACCCGTCATGGGTTTGTCCGAAAGCACAATTGAAACAGGTCATGATTTTTGTGAATAGAAAAATGGTGGAATGGGACTCCAGCCTACCTGGCTTATGAGTTATGAAAAAGAGAAAACAATAATTTTTGATGGAGTTTGCAATTTGTGCGAAAACTCTGTTTTATTTATTATAAAAAGGGATAAAGCCAGGCAATTTAAATTTTGCGCTGCTCAATCAGAAGTGGGATTGTATTTACAACAAAAATACAATATCAATGCAATTGATAATGAAACCGTTATCTTGATTTCAAATGGGATGGTTTTTGAGCGTAGTGCTGCAATTTTAGAAATCATCAATTATTTTGGTGGACTGTGGGGTTTATTGAAAGTTTTAAAATTATTACCTGTATCATTCCGAGATTGGTTCTATAAAAAACTGGCTGAAAACAGGTATTACATCTTTGGTAAAAAAACAGAATGCTTGATTCCAACGGATGATATTCGTGATCGGTTTTTGTAATATAACAAGGCCAATAAATCGCCGGGTGCCTGTGACACGAAATAACGTAATGGGTGGCCCACGCCTTTGGTTGGCAGGGTAGCTTCGGCTTTTTAAACCCACCATTTACTACCACCGCTATCGCACGCTGGGTTATAATAAGAATGAATTGGGCTCGTCAAGAAAGGCAATTGAAAATGTACATTGTTTTTAAACAAATGGAGGAAAAAATGAAAGTAAATCGTCAACTGATTTCAACATTGGTTCTTGTGATGTGTTTCAGCACTCTTTTTGCAAAGGCGCCAAAGTGGAAGCTCCTGGGTGCCAGAAAAGTGAAATTCAAAACAGAAAGGGATGTTATCATTGTCGGAGCCGATGAAGGCACATTTAAAAAAGTCAAACTAACTGTCAAAAAATCGGGCATCCATTTTAAGGACATGAAAATCCATTTTTCCAACGATGATATAATCGACGTGAAGATTAGACGTGTTATTCCCGCTGGCGGTGAAACCAGGATAATTGATTTGCCCGGAAAGAATAGAAGAATCAAAAAGGTTGTCTTTTGGTATGAGTCCAAAAAGAAAAATGGCAAACGCGCCACAGTGAGATTGTATGGGAAAAGATAAATTATCACTGTCCTGTGTGCCGCCGTGTACCCGTGACCCGAAATAACATGAATGGGTGGCAGATGATAGTTCGTCCGGGCCACCCGTTGTTAAGACAGTGAATAATGTACCCCAAAAGGTCTGAAATGAACTATTTATTAATTGTATTATTTGCTGTCTCAAATGGTTTTGCCGGTTTGCAAACACAGAAAAATGAACACATTGATGTGGGGTTAAAGAGCGGACGAAGTCTTCAAGTAACAGTTTCGGAGGTGGAAAGAATAGGTTTGCGATTAGATGATAATCGGTTAATCAGCTTTTTGGTTATATCTAAAATATCCACCAAAAGTCACATACTGGTTGAGGATATTTTAGTGTTCATTCCAACCATGAAGAAAACAGTTGTTCTCGCTCCTGCGTGATGAATGCCTGGTCAGACGCTCCGCGAGGCAAGTGCAGTGAATGAGCGCATTTGTGCTCACCAGCAAATTGAGTGAGCCATGTTGTGTAAAAGGTAATTGGTGTCAAAACCGGACACAGAGCATCCGGGTATGTGTTTTGCCGGAAGAGACCGGCGGAACGAGATATCTAAAACCCATTGAATCTTTCGCTTTTTTAAGCTAACTTGTATCCACTTTTCGTAACACAGGAGGAAGCGTCAAATGCGCGCAACTGATATCCCTCAACTTTCCCAGTTAACTACTCCTGAGAAGATTCTGCTTCTTGAGGACCTCTGGGAAGAAATCTCGGCCGATGAAAGCAACGTCGCGCTCCCTGATAGTCACAAAGAAGAGCTTAACGTGCGCTTCGAAGCGTACCGAACTAATCCCGGCAACCTTTTGTCTCTCTCCGAGCTCCAAGAGCGAATAGACCAGAGGAAATGAAGTATAATCTACGTTTCCTTCCCGCTGTCGAAGATGATGCAATGGTAGCGTATGAGTGGTATGAGAGAAAATCCAGAGGTCTCGGCGAGGAATTCCTACGGATGTTCTACGCCTGCAGCACTGATTTGGCTCGTAATCCAAAATTATTTGCAAAGGCTCACAGCAAATTCCGACGTCGTCTCTTGAGGCGCTTCCCATACGCTATCTATTATCAGATTATCGACACGAACGTTGTTATATTTGGTGTGTTCCACTGCGCAAGAGATCCAAGAACAATAAAGCGCAAACTAACCGGACGAAGATAGATCCTATTAGCTCCCAAGCCTGCGCCGGGTGCCCGTGACACAAAATAACATAAATGGGTGGCAGACGATGGTTCACGGCCGGGCTGCCCGTCGGGTTATAGTTAAGCAGTGCACGGGGGCGGCAAATCCAGAATCGAGTCGAAGTCGAGATTAGGAAAAATGAAATTTGTGTCATTCTCAGAGCGTATACGCCAGGATGTTGATAATGAAAAATTAAACTGGTTTGGTATGGCATGGCTACCTCTTGTCATAGTACCACCCGTATACCCTTTAGTGGGGTTCATATCATCATTCGCTAATGCATGGTCTCCGAGTGGGTTCATAGATGCTTTGCACAAATTCTTTGGACTGGGAATGGATGTCTTCAAAGTGCTTTCTGATTTTCAAAGTGGCGCATATTTTGAAAACGTCATACAATTATACACGATATCCGTTTATATGGCTTTAGCAGCTTTTCTACTACTTTTAGTCGTTGCCTTACTCTCAACCATTCCTAATTTTCTATCAAGCAAATGGGCTCCATTGTTCGAAATACCAGCCGTTATAATTTGGGGGATTCCATATTGGGGCTATCACATTTTAGCCTTCTCAATTTTGGCGATTAAGGTCTTTTTTATACTCGCCGCTTTTTTCATTGGTCTCTATACAGCATTTAAGACGACAAATTTTATATTTGCAATTCTTGCGGGACTTACTATGCTGGGCATGTTGATGCTCAAATTCCCTGTAGTAATTGCCATGTTTGCTTTAACGTTTGGGCCGCTGTACTTCGTCCTTCGGTATGGCGTATCATTTGGCCTTGTTTTTGGTCGGCCCGAAAGCATTGTTAACCGTAGTTTTAATATGGCATTCGTTCCTTTTGGCGAAGACTAAGCCATGCAGGGTGCGCCTTTGGCGCACATCCCTCAAGATAAGACAGAGAGGCTGGTGGGATATTGCTGTCAAAGAATAAATCACGGAGGGAAAGAAGAGAATCTGAGTTGGTGAACAATATAAAAGATTGGCCGTGGTCAAGAAGTTTTCATCATTATATTGAAAATGGAAATTATGACATGACCTGGGGCTCGACAGAGGACATGTCTGTGTTGGACAACGAGATTTTTGGAGAATAAGATGTGCGCCAAGGGCTCACTCTACAGGACTGATTACTTGAAAGTTCTCTCAATCTCAAAAATCATGATTATTTCAATGGAGGAAAGCGATGACAACGAGAGTACTAACTCAGTTTTTGGGAATATTAACCTTGGCGTCTGTTTTTTTAGTTGGATGCAAGGAGACGGGTGTCGAGCCGAACGAATCGCCAGTAGAATATATAGCCCTGGTTGATGGAAACATTGTTGATGGAACAGGCGCTCCAGTCCAAAATAGGCTGACTGTGCTTATCAGGGATGGTAAAATCGAGGCCTTAGGTGCTGATGTTCAAATTCCGGAGGGCGCCAAAGTCTTTGATGTCCAGGGCAAGACAATCTTACCCGGGTTGATCGATGTGCATGGGCACCTTTATGCCAACACTGGTGGACAGATCGAAAATCAATTCCAAACTTACCCTAAGCTTTTTCTTGCAGGAGGCGTAACAACCATTTTTTCGCCTGGTGAATTCGATCCTGTAGGCGCAGTTAACCTGAGAGATGGCATTGAGCGTGGGGAACTCCCAGGCCCTCACATTTTAACCGCAGGCCCATACTTTGATGGTGCACCTTCGCGCATTCCCTGGATAGTGGGAGTCAGTTCAGCTACTGAAGCCATACAGAAATTTGAGAATTGGCGAGACCGTATTGATGGTGTGAAGCTGTATACCAGTATCACCGAAGCTCAAATGTCTGCCTTGATCGAAACGGCACATAGTAACGGGCTGTTTGTTACAGGTCATTTAGAATCAATTTCCGCAACGCGGGCGTCTGAGTTCGGCATAGATGGCCTGGAGCACGGCATCTTCGCTATCAGTGAACTCGGGTTGCCTGGCCAGAACTTTTGGGAGAGAGCGTGTGTTTTGGCCGATTTGGATTTGACGAGTCCAGCGGTGGATAGCTTGATAACAAAAATAGTGGAACAAGATGTGTATATTGATCCAACTACAGTTCAGTATCATCAGCTTTTACCCGAGGCAGAGCCTGTCGTAGAGAATTGGGATGTTTACCTGAGCCCAGGAATACAGGCGACATATCAAGCATTCCTGCGTAACATACCTCCCAGTGGGAGCAGGCTCGCTTGCCTGAGATCTGCTATCGAAAAACAGAAACAGTTTGTGAAAGCTGTACATGATCGCGGTGGACGTGTAGTCGTTGGCACTGACCCTGTTTTGCTCAATCTTACCCCAGGGTACGCTCTTTATAAAGAAATGCAAATCCTTGTTGAAGCAGGACTCACCGAACTCGAAGTCATCAAAGCGGCGACTTACAGTGCTGCTGTGGCTCTTGGGCGGGGTGACCAAATCGGAAGTATTGCTGCAGGCAAGCATGCTGATCTCATTGTTGTTGATGGAAATCCCGCTGATGACATTGGAAATGTCGCAGCTGTTGTGATGGTGTTTAAGGATGGCAAGGCCTATGATCCAGTCAGTCTTCGCAAGGAGGTTGAAGGGCAAATCGGCGCATCTTTTTGAGCAGCAGGGCACCGGTCCTTTTGTTCTTCAAATCAACGCTCGGCAAACGAATAAATCAGGGATTCTATTCCTCCTAAATATAGGGCGGCTGAGAATGAGTAAAATCCCAGCGAGCGTAATGTTGTGCTCGGAAAGATGAACCCAATCTACTTGACCAACCTTTTGCCCTAGTACGAAAGTGGAGAAAAAGACTCGTGTCAATAATCGTTGATTCTCACTATCACCTTGAAGAACAAATAGAGACGGTCGAAGCACTACTTGGGCAAATGCAGAGCAATGGTGTTAATCGTGTTGCACTCATTCCTAAGATGAACGAACCATTCCATTTGAAACCTATTCCGAAGAAAGCAAGTGACCTCTTGCCTCGATTGCTCATGAGTAGATTGCGGGTTTTAGGTCTTCTGCTTTACAACTCAACGGTTACTTCCGATGGACAACTGTCAACCCTGGGAACGAAGTATCTTATCTACCACAAGCCTGATAACACGTACATTGATCGCGTTATCCGGGAATATCCCGATAAGTTTTTTGGTTGGATTTTCGTTAATCCGAAGACCATGGATTCAATTGCAGAAATAGAGCGCTGGGTTGGAGGGCAAGGTTGGATCGGCGTAAAAACGCACCCATTCTGGCACAATTATCCGGTAAAGAAGCTAGATGATGTTGCGGCAATCTGCCGGGAGAAGAACCTGCCAATCCTGATGCACCTGGGAGGCGACCGCGAGACTGGCGATTATCGTTATTTACCGGAACGCCATCCAGGGCTGAAGATTATCTACGCCCATGCAGCGGTTCCATTTTACCGGGAAGCATGGGAATACGTAAGGAAAAATGAAAACATATATATTGATCTCTCGAGTTCTGTGTATATTAATGAGAGAATACTCGCGGCGGTGATTAATTCATTAGGATATGCGAAGTGTCTCTACGGAACAGACGGTCCTTATGCCAACGCCACTCAGGGACGGATGTTAAATCGCATCCATCGCTTGAATCTTCCCCGAAACGAACAAGAACATATTCTTGGTGCTAATTTTTTGGAACTAATCGACGCTTAGTCATGTAGGTGCGCTTTTGGCGCACATCCCTCAAGATAAGACAGAGAGACTGGTGGGATATTGCTGTCAAAGAATAAATCACGGAGGGAAAGAGGAGAATCTGAGCTGGTGAACAATATTAAAGATTGGCCGTGGTCAAGAAGTTTTCATCATTAGTGTTGAAAATGGAAATTATGACATGACCTGGGGCTCGACAGAGGACATGTCTGTGTTGGACAACGAGATTTTGGGAGAATAAGATGTGCGCCAAGGGCGCACTCTACAGGACTGAGAAAGACTTTTTTGAGCCAAAGTAGACATTATGTTAAAAAGTAGTTGAAATAAGCGGCTCCTTTCCCTTTATTTTTGAATTGGAATTATAACACTAATAAATCCCAGAGGAGTCTGATGTGAGACAATTGAAATCGGTAACCCTGTTCTTATTTATTTGTTTCATTACCACCCTTGTCGACGCAACTTTTGCTCAACGATTGCCGGAAGGCGAATATCATCCAATTCGTGAACGGACTGTGGATATCGTTCACTACAAGGCAGCGCTTCAACTGGATTTAGTAAATAATCGTGTTTTGGGTGAGTCCACAATCAGTTTTAGCCCTCTGGGGAAAACAGATAATTTATCCTTGGACGCCATACGTTTGAACGTCGATGCAGTGAGGCTGATGCAAACCTCTTCCGCACAAAATTTGAATTTCAGGCTTGAGGATAACGCCCTCTTGATTGAATTAGGAAAGAGTTATTCACGCGGGGATACGCTGACAGTAGCTGTGCGTTATTCCTGCCAACCCAATGCCGGGATATATTTTCAGCCAGACATGGCGCACAAGGGTCAATACTTTGTGCACAGTTACGGTGAAGGTGGGCTCCACGCCAACTGGTTACCCATCTACGGCGATGTGAACGATAAATTTTCTTCAGAAATGTTTATCACTGTGCCCGAGTCTTATACGGTCATTGCAAACGGTAAATTATTAGGTGTCCGCAAAGCGGCCAAAGGTCAGCAGATCTTTCACTGGAAACAGACACTCCCTCATTCTAATTATCTGATTTCCATTTATGCAGGCTTATTTGAAAAGGGAGAACTGCCATCAGCTTTTGGTTCCATTCCACTGAGTTACTGGGTGCCAAAGGGTCGTTTACAAGAAGGGAATTATGTATTCCGCAACACCGCCAAAATGGTTGAGTTTTTCTCCAGGCGCTTCAATTACACCTATCCCTGGGATAAATATGACCAGATTGCAATACCCGATTATGCTGTTGGCGCTATGGAGCACACGGGCGTCACCGGGCATTTATCGTCTGTGCTAAGAGATGCGTCAGCTCCGCTGGCTTTTGGACCACCGGATTTCAATCGCTACCACAATTTCTGGACAGCGGAAGGCACTATTGCCCACGAATTAGCACACCATTGGTTTGGCAATAATCTTACCTGCCGCAATTTGAGTTATATATGGCTGAATGAAAGCTTCGCCAGTTACTGCCAGATGCTCTGGGATGAAGAAGCTTCTGGAAAAGAAACATTGCTTATGGACAGGCAAATTGCGTTCGATCGTTATTTGGAATATGTTGCCAAAGAACATACGATTCGTCCATTAGAATATCATTACTTCGACACGCCCGATGACATCTACAACGAAGAGCATACCTACTTGAAAGGGGCCATTGTCCTTCACATGCTGCGCAGTATTTTGGGTGATGATAATTTTTTTCAGGCTTTATCG
>JAJDAG010000176.1 GCA_029262005.1 Candidatus Zhuqueibacterota bacterium
GCAAGAAAGGAAAAGTATGTCTATCAAAAATCCAATATCTCGCCGGGAGTTTATGCGATGGGCGATGGTTACACCAGCGGCCATTACTTTTACAGATCAGTTTCTGCCAAAGCTTGCTTACGCGCTGCAAGAAGCCACTAAAGAGTATCCCATTATTTGGCTGCAAACCTCCACTTGTAGCGGTTGTTCTATTTCTGTGATAAACACAATCCACCCAAGTATTAAAAATGTTCTTCTCGAGCAGGTGATCCCCGGGCATCAGCTTATCCTTACTTATCACGGCACACTGATGGCGGCGACTGGCTCGCTCGCTGTGGAAACAGCCCGTGAGTCAGCAATAAAATACCAGGGAAAGTACGTTCTTGTGGTTGAAGGGGCCATACCTACAAAAGACAACGGCATTTATGGTTCAATAGGTGAAAACGATCATCAGCCAATTACCATGCTTGAATGGATTGACTTCTTAGGCAAAAATGCCATGGCGACTCTATCAGTCGGGACCTGCGCCGCTTACGGCGGTCTGCCGTCGGCAGAGCCAAATCCGAGTGGCAGCAAAGGTATCGCTGAAGTGTATCAGGCCCGCAATATCACCACGCCGGTCATTAACATTCCAGGTTGCCCGTGTCACCCCGACTGGTTTATCGGAACCGTTGCCAAGGTATTACTGTATGGACTGCCCGGGCCAAATGAAATAGATGAACAAGGACGGTTGAAACTTTTCTATGGCCGCTCGATCCACAGCCGCTGTATCAAGCGGGATTATTATGAAGATGGCGTTTTTGCTGAGAAGTTTGGTGATGAAGGCTGCTTGCTGGAATTGGGATGCAAAGGTCCACTCACCAATGCAGATTGCCCGGTGCGGCTCTGGAATGGCAAAGCCAATTGTTGTATCAACGTTGGTGCGCCTTGCATCGGCTGCACGGAAAAAGGTTTCCCTGACGCGCATTCACCGATCTTCGAGAGGAGGTAGTTGATTATGAAAACTGCCCAAAAAACAATCTCAATTGATCCGCTAACGCGAATCGAGGGGCACTTAAAAATAGAAACAACGCTTGAGAAGAAAAAAGTTGTCGATGCCAAATCAGCAGGGACTTTGTATCGCGGGTTCGAACAAATCCTGGTTGGACGAAATCCTCTGGATGCTGTGCAGATTACGCAACGTTTCTGCGGTGTCTGCCCGACGCCACATGCCATCGCATCATCACAGAGTCTGGATAATGCCTTTGGTATTATGCCCCCGAATAATGGTCGGCTCATACGAAACATCATGCAAGGAGCAAATACCATACAATCCCATGTGTTGAACTTTTATCATCTTACCTCGCTGGACTATTTCCGGGGTCCGGATGTTCCACCGTTTATTCCGCGCTACGAGGCAGATTACCGGGTAGCCAAAAACGTTCAGAATGACTTGCTCAACCACTATATTCAGGCCTATGAGATCCGCTTGAAGGCACACGAACTGTGCGCAATATGGTCGGGAAAAATGCCGCATATGGCCTCCATCGTTCCGGGTGGGGTGACCATCAATCCCCGTCTTGATAATATTACTACCTCACTTTGGAGATTGAAGGAACTGAAAGATTTTATCAACAATGTTTACCTTCCCGATGTCATGACCATTGCCGAGGTTTATGGAGATTATTTTCAAATCGGTGTCGGCAGCAAGAACCTGCTCTCTTACGGCCAGTTCGATCTTGACTCTGAACCGGATGTAATGAAACGGCAGCGCCTTTTGCCAATGGGACGAATAACCGGCGGAAAACTCCAAACGCTCAACCCCGACAAAATCACTGAAGATGTCAGCTCATCTTGGTATGACTCGCCGAGTCATGTTAATCCTCGCAAGGGGGAAACAATACCGAATCCGGTCAAGTCCGAGGCTTACAGTTGGCTGAAGGCCCCACGCTACGATGGAAAAGTGTATGAAGTAGGTCCGCTGGCGAGGATGGTGGTTGCCTATGAAAACGGCTCGAACCCCAAAGTCGTGCAACTGATCGATGATGCCCTTAACACATTGAAAGTCGGGCCCGAGGCCCTGTATTCGGTGATGGGAAGACATCTGGCCCGGACTCTGGAGTGCAAATTTGTTGCAGACGAACTTGCAGACATGATTATGCAAATCAAGTTAGATGCCCCCGTTTGCGTAGATCACAAAATTCCGGATTCAGCGGTTGGCATGGGACTTTGGGAGGCGGCCCGAGGTGCATTGGGGCATTGGATTGAAATCAAGAATGGCAATATCGCCCGCTATCAGGCGGTGGTCCCGACAACCTGGAATGCCTCGCCAAAGGACGACAAAGGAAAACCTGGCGCCATAGAACAAGCGCTGATTGGAACAACTGTCGATGACACAGAAAATCCGTTCGCCATAGCTCGCATTGTGCGCTCTTTCGATCCATGCATTGCCTGCGCCGTGCATCTGTTGGAACCAGGAATATCTGTGAAGAAATTCAGGATTACCTGAGATCGCTCATTAAAGACAGAATAAAGTCGGCTATATAGAGAGCATCTGCCTTTTCGGATGAGTGCAAACCGTATTCTTGTGTTGGGTGTGGGAAACCTTCTGTTGGGGGATGAAGGCGTCGGGATTCATTTAATTAACAAAATGCAGAAAACATCACTTCCCCCGGGTGTGGAAGTAATGGATGGGGGAACAACTTCATTTGAATTAATAAACTATTTCCGCGGCAGAAAGAAGGTCATAATTGTTGATGCCGTTAAAGGCGATGCTGAACCGGGGACCATTTTACGGTTTACACCGGAAGATGCAGACTTACAATGGCATCAAACGGAATCCGCACATCAGTTGAATTTGCAGGAGCTTTTCCGCTTTGCTCGGAAATTGACGCCAAGCCCGGAGATTATAGTTTATGGAATAGTACCGAAAGAAACCAAACACTTTAGCATGCAATTAAGTCGCCCGGTGAAACGTCAGCTCCCCCGGGTTATAACGGAAATTATTAGAGAAATAAAACGCGTACCTTAAGACAAACAACTGATTAGAATTAATGACTTAGTGTTGCAGAAACAGCCCCGAGTAAAACAGAAATGATCTGAATTTCATAACAATCCAGATCATTTCTGTTTCAAAACCTACAACGCATAAATCCCGAATGACCTTGGGATTTTCTGCTATCAACAAACTTCCGTTACTACATGGCTTCGATCCGGCCTTTTATTAAGTCAACCAGATAGGTACGGTGCGCAAGGGTACCATTGTCTGGTGAGGAGGCGTTATTCAACTTTTGACTAATTTGCTTCAAATGATAATAAGCAAGCGCCTGCGACATGTGATCGTAAGCAGATTTACCTTTTTCTCCCATAATTCCGATCAATCGCTGCACATATTCCACTTGCAGATTTTTTCTGAAATCATCAACCGCACCTGCCAGGTCAGCCTCGAAAATGCTCGCTGACAAATCTTCCATCATATTGGCTAAAGTGTAATCATTGCCGTAAAGATGCGTATCGGTGATGCGAGTCATCACATTCTTGTGCAGCAAATGGTTCAAAATGTCTTTCTGCATTCCCAACACCCGGCTATGAATCTTGGGATCTTCCGTGCCGCCGAAATGATTGAAACCGCGACGCTGGGCTTGCAAATAATTGTACAAATCTTTTGGCAGGTCAAATGCATCCGGTGCAAATGCATATTTCGCCAACGCAGCCATGGCCCGTTTCTGCTCACTTGCAGGTACCGGCCGGAACGGCTTGGTAGCGCCCTTCTGACCCTGGTACGCACGATCAAGATAGACACCGCCTACATAACGCGAAATGACGCGCAGGCTGGACCAATGCTGGCCGGTTGCAATGAAATAGGCATTGCGTAATTCATGATAAGATTGATTATCTTTTTTGAATTTTGTGCGCAGGTTTTTGGCCACTGTGTTGGCCAGCTCAATGCGGCCGATTCCGTAAGTGATGGCATCGCTGCTCATATCACTAATATTGACACGCGGATCAATGGCTTTACCCGGGGAGCGCATATCATCGGCATCATTGCCAAAAGCCAAATCCGGTTCGGTTGAGCGTGACAGTATTTTGCTCAGACGCTTGCTTTCATTTTTGGCATTTTTGTCGGCCGGTGAATAACCGTATTCAATTGCCCACAGATCATACGGTCCGGGAACTGTTGTGTAATACTGACCCTGCTTGCCCTTATCTCCAACAATATTGATCGCCGGATAATCCATCACAGAACCTGTCAAGCCTTTCTTGCGGGTGAGCCCCTTATTGTTAACTTGTGTAGGAGAAAGCATCTGACTGGACTTCATATTGTGATTCAATCCAAGAGTATGACCTACTTCGTGCAGCATCAAATAGTAGATAGACTCTTTGACCAGTTCGCTCTTTTCCACTTCTGTCTTACCCATGGCCGAAAGCGTTGCCAATCCAAATAAATTTGCAGTCTGCAATTGATTTTGCAGCATACAATAGTGATCATCCCCGAACATTTCCGAGGTCTCATTCTGCAAAGCCGCTGTTGAAAACACCTTATCAAAATTTAAGCGATTTGTCAAAAACCCATATTCCAGCATGACATCGGCACCCAAAATTTGACCCGTGCGCGGGTTAACAAAGCTCGGACCGTAGCCACCAAATGGAGGTCGTGGCGAAGAGGTCCACCTTAATACATTGTAGCGAATATCTCCCGCATCCCAATCGGCATCATCAGGCTGCACTTTAACTTGAACGGCATTTTTAAAGCCGGCCTTTTCAAATGCAATATTCCAGGCCAAAACGGCACTTTTAATGGTGCCCCTGATGTTCTTTGGTGTGGTGTTTTCAATCCACCAGACAATAGGCTCTACCGGCTCTGAAACCCTGGCATTGGGATTTTTCTTTTTTAAGTGCCAGCGGTGAATCAGATCCCGGTAGGGGGTTGCTGAACGGGATGTCAGATCCGTGACCTGCCTTGTAAAATAGCCGACGCGCGGATCATCTCTGCGTGGCTCATAATCATTTTTAGGCATCGCAATAAAACTATGCTGCACGCGCGTGCTGACAAAACGGTCATCTGTGACACCGGCTCCAGGTGATTTCTCCGGCGCTTTGCTCTCATAAACATATTCTACAATCACATCCGTGTTGTTCGGGTAGCTCTTAATGTGCAGGTACTTGGACTTCTCCTTGCTCAGCGGGCCGAGTTTATATCCTTTGAATTTCTTGGAGTAAACAGGTTTGACAAGCTGCATATTTTCCTGGAGAAACAACGGATCCGCTTCAATCAGGTAAGCCGTCTCAAGTGAGTCCTTTGCCTCAATTTTCTGACTCGTCAGAACAGCGTGACTGATGTTGGCATCTTTGGCCCGGCTAATTGCATCTTTTTCATCAAAGAAATAGGATGTATTCCCGGCAACCAACTCGATCTTGTTAAAATGCTTTTTGATCGTAAAGACTTTGCTTCCCCGGTACTGCCCGCGAAAATGAAAGGCGCCAACAACACCATCTTGAATATGGCTAAAATAAATATACTCCTTGCCTAACTGATCTTTTCTAATTTTCAGAAAAGTCTTGCCATCTTCAGGGTCCTGGTAAAAAGTGAACAAACCTTCAAAGACACCGAAATCCTTTACCTTGTCTTTAATGAAAGTCTCTTTTTTTTCATCCTTTTTATCTTCCTTCTTTTTCTCTTTGTCGTCATTTGTTTTTTTCTCAGCCGCTGCAGTGTCCGGGGGTGCTTTTTCTTGTGACAAACCCGGAGAGATTGCAACAATCCCAACCAGAACAAATGACAGCATGAATATTAGTACTCGTTTCATAACGCCTCCATTAAATTAGTAATTGGTAAAAACTCATCGGAATTATTCAAGTATGTTTCTCAATGTGAGAATTGCAAAATTATAGGTTTTGAGAAACAACAAGTCACCCTTACTCAGGAACAAACAAGATAGGAACAATCGGTACTTACAAAAAACGCAGGTGTAATTATTGAAGTGCCGTTATCAACGTCGGATACGTGAAACAGTAAAAAAGTTTCAGAAAAATATAACAAAATCATATTATATGGTGGGACATAACCACTGGCTAACACTCAAATATTTTTTGCAGGAAGAACCAATCTATGGAATTCGCGCTCTGAGCAATTGATGAGTTGCCGAACGCAATTTTTTTGTTTTTTTAGCAGACGCGTCAGGCAGTGGAGACATCCGTATGGATTTCGTTATTGGTGATTGTGCCTTTATCAGCCACAAGGCTCTCAATCAGACCGACTTTGTCCGGTTCTGCGTTCAAACGCATTTCAACGTTTTCGTCACCATACTCTGCGGTAATTATTTGAGCCAAATCGTAAAGCCTGGCTATCGTGGCTGAGTGCTCAACACCGATTGTTACAACAAGCTCCCGAACAGATTCTCGAACCAACTTAACCACGGCTTTTTTTAAGTCACCAAGAAAAAGGCCTCTTGCTGCAGAGGTGAAAACAGCAGATTCATACTCGTTTCTAAGCCGGTCTATGAGCGCCTTCTGCTTAAGCGCGTCTATCTTGTTAAAAACAAAAATAGTCGGTTTTTCGAAGGTGTTTAGTTCCCGTAAAACATCGTTGACCACTGCAATATGATCAAACATCATGGGGTGTGTGATGTCGACGACATGCAATAATACATCTGCTACAACAGCTTCTTCCAACGTACTCATAAATGAAGCCACCAAATTGTGAGGTAGCTTTCGAATGAAACCGACGGTATCAATGAGCAAAACATCTTCTATGCCGGGAACGGCCAATCGCCGTACCGTTGGGTCGAGCGTTGCGAACAATCTGTCTTCGACGAACACACCCGAATCAGTTAGGGCATTCATTAGGGTTGACTTACCGGCGTTCGTGTAACCAACCAGCGCTACTTTCAAATTACCTGTTCGCCCGCGGCGCCTGACTTCGCGCTGGCTCTTTATTTTTTCAAGCGCCATGGTCAAAACTCTGATGCGCTTGCGAATAAGACGACGGTCAACTTCCAACTGAGTTTCACCCGGGCCACGGACACCAATACCACCGACCTGGCGCGAAAGGTGTGTCCACTGTCGGGTCAATCGTGGCAGAAGATAATTGAGCTGCGCCAATTCAACCTGCGTACACGCTTCTTTGGTTTTGGCCCTGCTGGCGAAAATATCAAGGATAAGGCCGCTTCGGTCAAGCACTTTCATTTCAGAAATCTTCCCCAGATTCCGCGCCTGGGCCGGACTGAGATCATCATCAAAAATCAACAGATTGGCTTTTTTTTCTTTTGCCAACTCTGCAAGTTCCTCCGCTTTACCACGCCCCATAAAATAAGCAGGATCAATACGTTTTCTCACCTGCACTATTGTCTCGACGACTTCTGCCCCTGCAGTATCCGCCAGCAATGCCAGCTCTTCAAGATGATCTTCAGTTTGCCAGCGTTTGCCGGCGACCGTAACCCCGACAAGAATGGCACGTTCTTTTTTCCGCTTATCTAAATTGTTCACGCTTTTACTTCATGCCTCTTTTGCTTTGGACTTCGAGACAGCACCGTCTCGGCGACAAGTAAAACAAATGCCATTGCCAGAAAACTCTTCCAGAACTCCCTTCCAAAGCGAGATTGCTGCAGGCTTTCAGCCACGCTGTTCTGTTCCTTTATTTCAACAAGTTGGGTTTCGCTGATGATTTCACCCAAAGCTTCCACTGCAAATTCGGCGCCGTTTGACTCCGAAGCATCATAATTACAGGCCCATTGTGCAAGCAATTTGTCATGATTATATAACCCATAAATGCCCGGCAAATCCGTTTCTGTGAATCGAATCAGAAAATGTCCTTTTGATATTTCAGGCTTGATTTTCACCCTTGCACCGTCTGGCTTTTTCATAAAAAGATCAGCGCCGGCCGCATGAGCATTTGAGCCGAATGTAAGTTCGCTGCCGATGCTGACCTGCTCATTTTCCCCGGATGCAGCTTCGGCCAGATAAAACACACTGCGGTTCACCAGAGGCACAAAAAAGCCCTTGACCACCAGATCCGACCAAGCTCTGGCCAGGCTGGTTGTGACGTAGAGTATGCGGCCACTTTGTAATTTGGTTTCAAATAAAAACGGCGAACCATTGCTGTATTCAATAATCTCATCTACCGACGGCTTTGAATCAACATCAACGGCAAAACGCACATGCGGGGTTTCCACAAATTTATCATCTTCAAACACGCCACGAAATATAGGATGGCTGAAATCTATCTTACCCAGTGACAAAAATTGATTTTCGCTTTCCTTGCTAACAGTCTGAGTGATTGACGGCAGTCTCAGCTTTTTGTGCAAATGTTCATTGTAGTTGCGTAAGTCCACATTCTCGCCAAGAAAAAGCATTAATCCGCCACCAGCTTTTACAAAGGATTGTAACTTCAAAACTGTTGCTGCGGTGAATTTGGGAACATTGGAAAGAATGACCGCTTTGAATTTGTTCAGATCAATTTCATCAAGCTCATGCTGCATAATTTCAGTTATGTCAAGATAAGATGCCACGTCATCTTTGGGCTGAAGAGCCAACCTGATATATTGGGTGTCACTCTTGCCGTGTCCTGCAATTAAAACTGGAATATGTTCGGAAATATGAAAGGCAAAATAGCGGCGATTGTCTTCAGAGAGAATATCATCTTCCAGCATCACGTAGCCGGATTGAAAGCCTGCTTTCTGAGGCACAATCCTGAAAAGTGCGTTCACCGCAGACTGTGCATTAATATCGAGCAAATTCTGAGCGACGCGTTTGCCGTTAACAAACAAGTGTACCAATTTATTTCCGGCGGAATCCTCGCCTAGATTTCTTACTTGAACCTCAAGTTCAGCCACCTTGCCTTGCTCGAGCAACTGATTACCAATGGCAACTTTGCTAACCGCAAGGTTTTCTGAATCCAAAGCTTGCACGGGCAACACAAAGAGTTTAACATCCTCTGAAAATAGTTTTTCATTTTGGTCAAACCCGGTCAAATTAAGACCATTTGCCTGCAAATCCGAGATCAGATAAACTTCTTTGTTTATATTGCTGCTTTTCTGCATGATTTTGTTTGCAGCCAAAAACGCTGTTAGATAATCTGTGCCTGCATAAGAAATTTCTGTATTTTCAATTAAATCGCGAACAGAAGTCAAACTATAACGCGCATCATCGTGAGCAAAGCGTGGTGGATTTTGTGGGTAAATCAAATAGACCTCATCACCCTGGCGCAACATGGACAGTACTTCAAGGGCCCGATCTTTAGCGCGATCCAGGAGGCGACGACCGTCAGACATGCGGCCCATGCTCATTGTATTATCCAGTATAATCACTGCCGTCAACTGCGCACTTGATTCGAGCGAAGCTGCATCACCACTTTTTAAAGTTGGGCGGGCAAATGCCAGAACAATGGCCAGAATCAACAGAGTGCGCAATATCAAAAGCAAAATTTGCCGAATTTTAATCTTGCGAATCTGTTGCTTTTGCAATTCCCGCAAGAATTTCAAACTGCTGAAATTGACAATTTTACTCTTTTGACGAGTGAAGAGGTGGATGAGAATCGGAATAGAAACAGCAGCAAGCCCAAGAAGAATAGCAGAGTTTAAAAATGTAAACATTAAGCGCTAAATGCCTTTTTCAGGGTACCCCAAAGACCTTTCTTCAAAGGTTGAACCAGCAGCGGTTCCGGCGGGCTGAAGGGTGTACCTTCAAGTATTTTCTTTGGGTTGTCAAAAAATAAAGCCCGAGCGCGCGCCTCACCCCACCCTTCAGCTACCGCATGCATCGCATCGCGTAATTTCATTGGACGGCGGCGCGTGTTATGTGCGTCACTGCCCACTAAATGGATGAGGTTGCTGTTTAGCAGCACAATGGCCGTATCTCTTACCGGCTCCCCATGTCTGCCAACAATGCTGCCGGCATTCATTTGCAGCAACGCACCCCTTTGCACAAACTCGTAGGCATGTTCAGGGTTGCGAATGATACCCATGTTGCGCTCCGGATGTGCAATAACAGGCGTGATACCGATTGTTGAAACATCGAAAAAATAATCTGCGACAAATCGTGGAACACCCTGCATGGGAAACTCAACCAGAAAATATTTCTTGTTGTCATCGTAAGTAGAAATGCGATGATGCAACTCCATATCCGGTTGTGAATATATTTCAGAGCCAAGGTGGAGTTTAATATCAATATTCGCAAGCTCCAGGCGTTTCTTCAGTTCCTCAAATTTTGCAACAATTTCCGCTTCACGGCCATAATCAACATTACTGAGTATGTGATGGGTAATCGAGACTTCTTTTATTCCGTCTTCATCCGCTTGGTGCATCATGGCCATTGTTTCTTCCCAATTTGCCGGGCCATCGTCTATTTGCGGTAGTACATGTGCGTGGATATCAATCAAACTTCACTCCTGCAGAATTTCACCCTAATGACTCATAACAAGAAATTATGCACACATAATTCCCAGATAATCTGCTTATTCAAAACTCGTATTGTCCAATGATCTTACAAAAAAAAACGAATGGGAATAATTTCTCGCGTGCTAATATAATATACCATGATATGAGCAAAGTGCAAAAATGTTTCATTTCTCACGGAGCTTTAATATTATTTTTGGAAATGAATCGCTTCGGCAAACTCCTTCATCAAGTTGAAACTGTTGCTGTATTCAAGCACATTGCCGATAACAACGAACGATGCGCCTGCACTGACTTTAGCGGCTGCCTCTGCAGGTGTTCGAATGCCGCCGCCCACAATTAGCGGCAATGAAACATAATCCCGGACCTGGGTAATCATTTCACAAGGCACAGATTGCTTGGCGCCACTGCCTGCTTCGAGATAAAGCAATCGCATGCCTAGATACTCCGCTGCAAGTGCAGTTGCTTTGGCAATATCAGGCTTGTTGCCTGGAATGGGCCGAGTGTTGCTCATAAATTCAGCAGATGTTGTGCAACCGGACTCAATGAGCATGTAGCCAATGGAGATGGGCTCAATATTCAAGGCCTTAATGACCGGTGCCGACCGCACCTGTTCGCCGATGAGGAAGGTGGGATTTCGCCCGCTTATGAGCGATAGAAAAAAAATAGCATCTGCATGACGTGAAATCTGCGTAGTGTTGCCCGGAAAAATTATCACTGGAATATCAACGTGCTCTTTGATACGCTTGACAAGCTCATCGAAGGATGCTGAAAGAAGCAAACTACCGCCAATTAAAACAGCATCGGCACCCGCTTCGCCTGCCGCAATGGAAAACTCGGTGAGCTGTTCCTGGCGCCATTTATCCGGATCGATTAGGACGAAGTAACCAGCTCCCTTCCTACTTTTGACTTGAAGAAGTTTTTCTAAGGTCGCCACAATCATCCTGATTGTTATGAGAAGTAAAAGGTTAAATATCTATAAAAGAAAAGCCGGCCTTGCCCACGCAGCCGGTTCTAACAACTACAGCAAAGCAGTCACAATTTCAGGCACGTTTTCCAGCGCAGTTTCCAGCTTGGCAATATTCTTGCCGCCAGCCAACGCCATGTGCGGCCGTCCACCACCACCACCTTCGGCAATGGCTGCAACTTTTTTAACTATGTCGCCTGCCTTCAATTTTTTCCCGGAAATCAGATCGTCTGTTACCACACACACAAACGAAGCATTCTCGTTTATGATCGCTGCCAAAACACCAACTCCGGAGCCTATCCTGGAGCGAAGTGTGTCGCTGACTTGCTTCAGTTCGTCAACGCTGTCGCTGTCAATTTTTGCAGCGACCACCCGGAAACCGGCCAAACTTTGTGCCTGTTCTACCAGGTTGGAAACACCTTGCTGAGCAGACTTAACGCGTTGCTGCTTTAGCACTTTCTCCAGTTCATGGTTTTTTGAAACAAGCACTTTGACTTTCTCCAGGAGCTCATCACCTTTGCAGTTTAGTGTATCCTCAAGCTGGCGCGTTCTCCGTTTCTCTCCACGTAATAAAGCATCCGCTTTTACGCCGGTCACAGCTTCCAGCCTGCGAATACCCGCCGCTGCACTCGACTCAGACGTTATCCGGAAATACCCGCCTTCGCCTGTGTGAGAAAGATGGGTTCCGCCGCAAAGCTCCAAACTGAAATCAGCGATTTTTACCATGCGGACGTGCTCCCCGTACTTTTCTTCAAAGATGGCCATGGCGCCCATTTCACGTGCTTCGACGTAGGACGTTTCGATGGTCTCAACTTTCAAATCAGCACGGATTTTCTCATTGACCCTTGTTTCAATTCTATCCAACTCTTCATCGGTAATTTTCTGAAAATGGGTCACGTCAAATCGCAGGTGTTCCGGCCCAACCAGGGAGCCGGCCTGCGTAACATGCTCGCCCAAAACTTCTCGCAACGCCTTGTGCAGCAAATGCGTAGATGTGTGGTTGCGAGCTGTGGACTTGCGGGTTTTTGTATCGACCTGCGCCTTCACAGATGCGTTGCTGATGGAACTCCCTTGTTTAAATTCACCGATGTGCACAAATGTGGCACCGTCTTTTACAGTATCGAGCACATGCACACGAAAACCGTCACCAATAATTTCACCACAATCCCCAACCTGTCCACCGGATTCTCCATAAAAAGGGGTCTGGCTTAGCGTTAGAAAAACCTGATCATTTTCTATATGTAATTTTCTAATTTCAGCTTCTGCTTCAAGCTGCCCGTAACCAAGAAAAACTGAATCCTTACCTTCACTCAAAGTCTGCCATTGCTTGAAATCGAAATCCATGGAATAAGTCCATTTACCGGCTTTTCTTGCACGCTCCTTCTGGCCGGCCATGGCAGATTCAAAGCCTTTTTCATCGACTGTAAAGCCTTTCTGACGCGCCATCACCTGAGTTAAATCCAAGGGGAAACCAAATGTATCGTAAAGCCGAAACGCATCCTCTCCGGGAATTTCCTTGGCACCCGTTTTTGTTACATCGGCAGCAATTTTTTCAAAAATTTCAATACCGCGATCCAAGGTCGCGTTAAAACCCTCTTCTTCCGACTTAATGACTGATGCGATAAATGCCTGCTTCTCCTTAATTTCAGGAAAAGCATCACCCATCGTCTCTACAAGAACCGGCACGAGCTGATAAATAAATGGTTCGTGCAGCTTCAGATTGCGGCCGAAACGGGCAGCACGCCGCAGAATCCTTCGTAAAACATAACCGCGGCCCTCGTTTGATGGCATGGCACCATCGGCAATGGAAAATGTGAGGGCACGAACATGATCGGCAATTACCCGATGAGCAAATCCTTTTTCATCTGAGGCATAAGGAGTTCCGGAAAGATCGGTAATTTTATCCAGCATTGGTGTAAAAAGATCTGTGTCATAGTTTGAATTGGTTCCGTTTAACACAGCCAGAACACGCTCAAACCCCATGCCGGTGTCTACATGTTTTGCTGGAAGAGCATGCAGCATACCGCTTTTGTCGCGATTGTATTGAATGAAAACCAAATTCCAAATTTCAATAACATTGGGGTCATCAGCATTAACCCGCTTGCCACCCGACTTGTCAGGCGTCAGGTCAATATGGATTTCAGAGCACGGCCCGCACGGCCCGGTATCTCCCATTTCCCAAAAATTGTCCTTTTTGCCAAAACGAAGGATATTTTCCGGATTGATATCCGTCACTTCTTTCCAGAGTTGCTCAGCTTCGATATCGGCATCAAGGCCATCTTTTTTGTCGCCACCAAATACCGTTGCGTAAAGACGATCTTTTTCAATGCCCCAAACTTCTGTAAGCAATTCCCAGGCCCAGGCAATGGCTTCCTTCTTAAAATAATCACCAAATGACCAATTCCCCAACATCTCAAAAAATGTGTGGTGATATGTGTCAAAACCAACATCTTCGAGATCATTGTGCTTGCCGCTGACACGAATACATTTCTGTGTGTCTGCTGCGCGATTGTAATTCCGGGTTTCATTACCAATAAAAACATCTTTGAATTGATTCATTCCCGCATTGGTGAAAAGCAAGGTTGGATCGTCGAACGGTACGACAGGGGCGCTCGCCACAATTTCATGCTGTTTTTTCTTAAAAAAATCGAGGAATTGGTTTCTAACGTCTTTGGAGTTCATTTTGATTTAAAGCTACCCTGTTTGAAAAATAAACGAATTGGAAATATAATAATTTTAATTGCAAAGCACGATGCTTTTTTGCCTTTAGAAACAAGAAAAAATAACCCAAAAATAATACCTGCTTAATTTGAAAGGGAAAAACACAGTCGGGCTTAAAACAAACATTACCCCAAAGCGACAAATGGAGAATCTGCAGGAAAGTTGTAACCACCGCTTCTGACTGGATATCAAAAACTTATCGACACCAAAGCCCACTTTTGAGTCGGAATTCCATGGGGAGGACAATCTCGTGAGTGTCGGTGTGACAATGGCCTCCGCGAACAGACGATACCCGGTTACTTCCACCGGAAAACAGCTCAGGTAGATCGCAGACGCCTTTTATACTTTTGCGGTGATATTGCTTACATTGCGGACTGCGGGAAATCCTGTGCAATCAAAACAAACAGGGAGCATCTCGTGTGGTAGCAGCGCGTGGCGAAGGCGTCGTGCATCGAGTTATATCTCGTCGATCACGATTTCAGATCGACCGAAATCGTGCTCCAATCGCCATTACTAAGCGCAGCAACAACTGACCGCTGCGGGTAAAAATAACCGGACCCATCACGCCAATCCTGGCAAAAACGAGTTCGCCGAATGCTTCTTTCCACTGCTCGGCATTACCAAGCAAGCGGACATCAATATTGCGCAAATTACGTCCAGCCATTTTTCCCGCAGTCACACCGGATAAAACACTCTATCCGTGCAGCCGGAACAACAATATCTCTCGAAAAAGCTGTACCTGCGCAAACCACACCTGCAGCATACCCGCTACTCAACAATAGCTTGCCAGCGCTTGTAGAAGCTTTTGTACGCACCCAAAATTGATCAAATCAATAAAGGTGCCTTTGTAAGCATCAGGAGCGATGCTGCTTGCAGGAAGTACTTTAACGTCTCTTTCAGCCACCAACCCCAATCTAATCCCTCCCTTCCAGGAGCCACAAAAGATTGGGGTTTTGAAAACGTACAAATGCGTGCCGAAAAAAAATGACCGTCTTCACAAATGGAGAAAACTCAGTTACCTCAACAACATCAGTAATATTGCAACGTCCCTTGCCTGTAATACAGAGCTACCGGTTCACTACATTTCTCAAAGTAAACCGAACAAAGAACCGTATGAACTAACTAAGCAAGCTTTACATTTTCCGCCTGTGGGCCCTTCTCTCCCTGGGTTACCTGCATACTGACTTTCTGCCCTTCCTGCAGTGTCCTGAATCCGTCAATCTGAATCGCTGAATGATGCACGAACACATCGGGGCCATCTTCCCGCTCAATAAAACCAAACCCCTTGCTGTCGTTAAACCACTTAACTGTACCAATAACTGCTTCGTCTGACATGTTAACCTCTTTGTTTAAATGTGCCAATTAAGAATTGGCGTTAGTAAAAACCAGTTTCATTTAGATAACCGGCGTGTTGTTTATAAAACAAAAAATAGACAAAATACCCACATGCCGCCATTTAGCAAACGGCATCAAAAAACAGTACCAATTTCATGGACAGTTCAGTGGATAGGAAAAACAACTGAGAAATGCAATCATATCGCAGCATACACAGTCAAACAATGACAGCTCCAAGAACATATAATAAGCTGTCAGTTCATAATCTCAATTAACATATAACATAATAAGCAAAAAATGCAAAAAGTCAACAAATAGTTGCTATTTTTATTGAAATTTAATTACAGAAAAAACAGCATTGAGGTTCCGAGAATCACCCTATTATGCCGAAGTAAAGCGGCTGTGCAGGGAACAAACACAACTGCAACGGTTCCTTGGTCGGCATTGGTTTGGACAAAAAAGCAGGATCATCCGGTCTATGCTGTCTTATAATAATGAGACGATAAACCAGAAAACCCATCGTAACCAGCGCCGCACAACCAACGCCAAGCAAAGTACGGAGGCGTTGCATGTTGGTCAGTTTTCGGCTGAGGAGAATCCCAGTTACCAGTGCTAGCAGCAAACCGATAACGCCGTAACCTAACAGTATTGCCGGACCTGCAAGTCCACTGTGCGCAGGCACAAAAAATTTTCCGATGAGCGCCCCCAGGAAGAGGCCCAGAAATGCCACCAGCAAAACAAAGAGTATGCAAGTCACTATTTTGGGTTTAGGCATTGAATATAATTCCATTTACAATTAAGTTGAATTCCAATGGTAAAATGGTTTTTGGTGGCACTACTCGTACTATGCATTGCAGCATCAAGTAACCCCATCTACCGAAACACACAACCGACATCTCTTCTCTTCGATAACTCCGGCGAAAAAGACCACCGGTTTTAATCCCTGGGAAAGTTGCTCATCACTTCGGTGATCACATCCCAAGTAAATCCTCGGCGCAAGAGAAGATCTTGCAACCGTTTTTTTTTGACCAGCGTGTCGAGATTCCTAAAACTCTCCTGCTTTCTAGCTACCAGAGCCCTTGCAAACGCTTCTTCGCTCTTTTCAGAAAACGCCTCGCACACGACTTTATCAATAATTTTCTCCTCAATGCCTTTTCGCCAGAGTGCGCTCCGAAGTCCCTTTGCTCCCATCGGTTTACTCAACAGACGACTCCGGGTAAAAGCGCGGGCAAAGTCAAGATCGTTAATGAACCCGGATTGCTTCAGTTCATTTATTACTTCAGAGACGCTGCTTTCATTGTAATCTTTTTGCTTGAGTTTAATCCGCAGTTCCTGTTCACTGTGGGCACGTCGGCCCAGATACCTAAAAGCATTTTCCTTGACTTTCCTGAAATCTTCGGAATGCAAAATATCAGAGATGCGTTCGTTCGCCAGAACATCCCCTGTCTTCAAGTTAAATCTGGCGACGATTGCCACATGCAACCCAAAAGCAAATTCGCCATCCAAAAAGATGGAAAGACGATTCCTGCGTTTCTTTTGAGCCTCGATGCTTGTAATGACACCGGCAGGCTTCATGGCATGACTCGTTGAATAAAATGACAATTACACGGCAGGCTGACCATTCCCTGCTGGTTTCTTTGCTTTCTCCTGCTCGGGTTCCGCCTTTTTTATAAGGCCAAGGGCTTCACGCACCTGCTTGTTAATTTTCTTCAGAAGGTCCGGATTTGCAATCAAGTATTTTTTTACATTTTCACGCCCCTGCCCAAGTCGTTCCTCGCCATAAGAAAACCAGGTGCCGCTTTTTTGAATAATGTCATTTTTCACGGCATTATCAATGAGATCACCTTCGCGGGAAATGCCAGTGCCGTACATTATGTCAAACTCAGCATCGCGGAACGGCGGCGCCACTTTATTTTTCACAATCTTGGTTTTGGTGCGATTACCAATGATGTGCTCGCTGTCTTTGATTGAGGCTATTCGGCGAATATCAATGCGGACCGAGGCGTAAAACTTCAGTGCACGCCCTCCTGTGGTTGTTTCCGGATTGCCAAACATCACACCGATTTTTTCACGAATCTGATTGATGAAAATCACGCAGGTTCTGGACTTACTGATAATGCCCGCAAGCTTGCGCATGGCTTGCGACATTAAACGTGCCTGCAAACCCATCTGCGCATCCCCCATGTCGCCCTCTATCTCCGCCTTGGGTACCAGAGCTGCTACAGAATCAATTACAATAACATCAAGTGCCCCGCTGCGAACCAGAGTTTCCGTAATTTCCAATGCCTGTTCGCCAGTATCAGGTTGTGAAATGAGTAAATTGTCAATATCGAGCCCGAGATTCTTTGCGTATTTTGCATCAAGCGCATGCTCGGCATCGATAAAGGCAGCCAGGCCACCACGCTTCTGAGCCTCGGCAATCACATGCAAAGTCAATGTGGTTTTACCAGAGGATTCAGGCCCAAAAACCTCAACAACCCGACCTCGGGGGAACCCACCAACGCCGAGTGCAGCGTCCAAAGAAATACAACCAGTTGGGATGGCCTCAATGCCGCCGACAGTATGCCCATCATCACCCAAACGCATAATCGAACCCTTGCCAAACTGGCGGTCGATTTGAGACATGGCAAGCTCAAGTGCTTTGAGTTTCTCTGCTTTTTCCTCGCCCATTTATTCACCTTCCTTATTTGTAGAAAACAACATTGATTCAAGATTGTACAAATCAGCCGGATGCCGGTGCAGTCTTTTAGATGGAGATAAACCACTGTTCGAAAAAAGCAACTCCGGCTGCGTCAAATTCGAAAATAAAACACTACAATTATACACAAATCCTACACTGCAATCAACAAAAACCAACTACCTTTTATAGTTTCAACTGAAATTTTCGCAGAGGTGTGTACACAGCCCCATCGGGTTTTAACTCACTTCTCATCAATACTATTTCACTGGCTCGGGAAACACCGGCATCAAAATTGATACTGTGAAAATGGTCGATAAAATCAAGGGTAGGTTGTGATTTCACACGACCTAAAGACAAATGCGGCGTAAATTTACGACTTTCTTTTGAAAAACCAAATTGAATTAAAGCATCATCAACACTTTTTGCCAGAGCATTAAACGCATTATCAGGTGCGTTCACGCCAACCCAAAGCACTCGCGGCCGCTCTATATTCGGAAATGCTCCCAGCCCTTTGACCGTGAAGGTAAATACAGAGGAAGAAGCCAGGGACTGAGCAAGCGCATCTTCGATGAGCGAAAGGCCGCTGGAATCAACATTCCCAAGAAACTTGACAGTAAGATGTATATTGGAGGGTCGAGGCCAACTAATCCGTTCGCGCATCGGTTTCAATTGCTCTTGAAGCACAGCAATTTTTTCCTGAACAGAGCTTGGCATTGTTAAGGCGATAAAGGTACGAATTTCCGGCATGAGCCAAATCTCTATGGAACTTGAAGTTCCAGCCTGAACCAATTCAGTGCTGCTTGCACAAAACGTTCTTTATTCCCCAGTCGATCTTTGGTGAAAACTAAGCGCTTGTTTTTCACCCCGGCGTGCGAAGCAAAGCCAACATAGACGAGACCAACTGGCTTTTCATCGTTCCCGCCGCTGGGGCCTGCAATACCGGTGGTAGAAATACCAAAATCCGTTGCAGCCAGCTTACGGATTCCAACAGCCATTGCCTCAGCGGTTTCAGCGCTAACAGCGCCTTTTTCCTCAATAATGGTTGCAGGCACGCCGAGCAAATCAATCTTCGCTTTATTGCTGTAAGTGACAACCCCACGCTCAAAATAAGCAGAACTACCGGACATATTGGTCAGCTTGTTGGCCAACAGCCCGCCAGTGCACGACTCAGCAACTGAAACAGTTTGTCCGGATTTTATTAACTGTTTGCCCACAACTTTTTCCAGGGGCGCATCGTCATGTGCATAAATGTATTTACCAACTCGCTGCTCAAAAATGCGGATGCCTTGTTGCAAATTCAAAATGCAGGCTTCCTGGCTGCCTGCATTTGCCGTGAGTCGAATATCAACGCCTGTGCCTTTCGGCAGAAAAGCAACCTTGACAAGGCGTTCAATCTCATTTATGTTGCCGACTTTTTCAAACAAAGTGGACTCTGCGACTCCCGTTGTTCGCAGCGTCTTGTGCAAAATACAGGAACCAGAACCCTCAAACATCGGGAAAAGCGTTTGTTCGCACATGGCTTTCATTTCTGCCGGCACACCCGGCAACACGACAATCCGCACATCTTCTTGCTCAAAAATCAACCCTGGCGCAGTACCAACCGGATTATCAATAATACCCGCACCTTCCGGCACAAGCGCCTGGCCTTCATTAACCCTGGCCATTTTAATGCCTCTCGCAGCGAAAGCATTTTGCAGTCGCGTGAGAATAGCATCATTCTGCACTAATTTTGCGCCAAAATACTCGCAAACAATATGTTTCGTAATGTCATCGTGCGTCGGCCCCAAGCCACCGGTTGCAATAACAAGATCACTGCGCGACATAGCCGTTTTTAAAGCTGCTTGCAGATCTTCCGCACAATCACCAACGGTGGTTATCCAGCGAACATCCGCGCCGAGCCGCGTAAACCCACTGCCTATGAATGCAGCATTCGTGTTAATCGTTTGACCGATTAGCAACTCATCGCCAATGGATATAATTTCTACTTTCATGCCAATTGCGAGGTAAGCCAGTAAAGCATGCGCAAGGAAATCAAAGCGTATATTCCGGCAATTACATCATCCATCATAACACCCCAACCTTTGGGCAAATCCTCCATCTGCTTGACGGGTGGCAATTTTAGAATATCAAAAAACCGAAACAGAGCACAGCCAATTACAAGCCAGAAGAAGGATTTTTCAAAAAGAGCAAACGTGATAAAGACGCCGACAATCTCGTCAATAACAATTATTTGATGGTCTTTGACACCGGATGAATTTTCCACTGCAGTTGCAGACCAGGCACCCAGCCAGAAAAGTGGAACCAGTAAGAAAACAAAAAGAAGCGAGTCAGTACCGGGAATCAGCCAATATAAAAAAAGACCCACAATGCTGCCGGCAGTGCCAGGTGCGAGTGGAGTATATCCTGAAAAAAAACCAGTTGCGATGAGGCGAGAAAAAAAATTCATTTATCGAACATTTGTCGGCACAAATACGCGGTAGCAGGCAATGACCAGGCTTTTAAGAAGATAACGGTTTTCAGTTAAGTAGACAATGCCGGTCGTCAATGTGTATAAAGTCACAAACATCATCACATTCCAAACAATGTTCCAATCGTACACCATCTGCATAAAGGCAGGCATCGTGGCTAATCCTGCATGTTCTTGCATGGCGATGATCCAGAGTAGCATCAGGTAAATAACGACCATTTGCAACGCTGTTTTCCATTTTGCCAGACTAATGGTCTCGAATGATCTTCTAGTTGAAATCGAATAGGCACGCAATCCTGTTATCAGGGCGTCTCGCGAGGCCATCGCTACAAACATCCAAACGGGGATAAGTTCGAGAAAGGCAAACATGCCAAACGCTGTAGAAACAAGTATTTTGTCAGCAAGTGGATCGAGATATTTTCCGGTAATTGTAATACTGCCGAACTTGCGGGCGATATAACCGTCGTACCAATCCGTAGCTGAAGCAAGTATGTAAACCAGCAGCGAAGCATACTTCATGCTGACTTCCTCGTAGGTAAGCAACATGGCAAAAACCGGCGTCAAGGCCATACGGAGCACTGTAAGTTGATTGGGC
This sequence comes from Candidatus Zhuqueibacterota bacterium, assembly GCA_029262005.1. Classification (GTDB taxonomy): domain Bacteria; phylum Zhuqueibacterota; class Zhuqueibacteria; order Oceanimicrobiales; family Oceanimicrobiaceae; genus JAJDAG01. The sequence goes on from JAJDAG010000176.1 coordinate 21,115, forward strand.
AACGTCATAGAAAATAAATCGCTAACTTGTTCCTGTCATGCTTCCTTTTCTTGATAAATTTCGATGCAGATGCGTCCCTTATTGCGATTGGCGAAATTACTTGATGATTTTATTTTTCAGGCTGTTTTTATATAACGACACGGCCCTCAAGCGCTCTTGTGAGCGTCATTTCGTCAGCATATTCCAGGTTGCTGCCAACAGGCAGACCACGAGCAATTCGAGTCATCTTGATTTCCAAAGGCTTGATCAACTTCTCCAGATACAGCGCTGTAGCTTCTCCCTCAGTATTGGGATTGGTAGCGATAATGACTTCACGCGTATCATTACTTAATCTACGCAAAAGTTCTTTGATGCGCAAGTCTTCCGGACCAATTCCTTCTAACGGTGACAAAGCGCCACCGAGGACGTGATAAAGCCCTTTATATTCGCCGGTTCGCTCAATAGCCAACATATCGTTCGCTTCTTCAACCACACAAATAAACTCTCTGTCTCGTTTCTCGCTGGTACAAACTTGGCACGGATCGGTTTCGGTTATGTTGAAGCAAACAGAGCAGAACAGAATATTTTCTTTTACTGCCACAATTGCTTCAGCCAAAGTTCTGACCTCATGTTCGGGCCGTTTCAACAAATAGAAGACGAGCCTTTGCGCTGATTTCCTGCCAATACCCGGCAGCTTTGACAGCTCGGAAATGGCCCGCTCCATTGAAACTGAGGAGTATTGCATATACGCTTACCCGGCCTGACCTGAAAATCGCCTAAAACCCAGGCATCTTGAAACCAGGAGGCATCATGCCGCCGGTAACCTTGCCCATCTCCTCACCGGCCAATTCCTGTGCCTTTTCCATAGCCTGATTCACTGCGGCCACAACCAGATCTTCCAACATTTCTACATCTTCAGAATCCACAACCTGTGGATCTATTTTAACAGCAACAATCTCCAGTTTACCGTTTACGGTGGTCGTCACCATACCACCCCCCGCACTGCCCTCGACCTCCAACTCTGCAAGTCCATCCTGAACCTGTTGCATTTTCTCCTGCATCTTCTGGGCTTGCTTCAAAATATCGCCCATCCCAAATTTCGACATTTGACTCTCCTGATAAACTGCAAACTTATTACATCGTAGCGCCTTTACGATCTTCGACGACTTCACCATCAAATATTTCAATCACACGTTTGACGATTGGTATTTCAAGGACATCGTCATCTGAACTCCGTTGCTCAGGCTCGATCCCGGGCGTGGCCTCAAGCACCTGCACCGGTGTATCTGAACGCTGTACGGATATTGCTTCACTAAATTCTTTACTCTCATTTTTATGGCACCGAATTCCAAGCTTAAAGCCGGTTATGTGAGCAACAACCTCTTGAACAATGCCACGATTTTGTTCGACAGTTTTCAGGTGAAATCCGCTTCCCTTGCCAAACGATATTTCAAGCTGGCTATCGGTGACAGCCGTCGGGTAGCCCTCACTTAAAAAAGAACCCAAATGAATTTTTTTCGCCTTCACCTGGTCAAGAATTCTCGGCCACTCGGCTTTAACTTTTTCCAGAGACACGACCGCATTTTCAGACGACAATGGCTCAACATCTGAAGCGCCGTTGCCTTTTCCATTAACAGGGGCCGTAGCCCTCTCTGCCGGTACAGGTTCGCTAATCGTCGGCTTGAGCTGCCTGATACTCACGACACCGGCCGTAGCCTTTGTTTTTGCAGAAACAGGGGCATCGCCTGATTGCGGCGCAGCACTATTTGACACCCCGGGTAGCTGCCCCGGATTGTTAATACTTGAAATAAGTGTGCCCAAATCTACACTCGTATCCATCTTAGTCATCTTGATAAGGGCAATCTCCAGCATCAGTTTTGGGTTGGTGCTGCGTTTGGTCTGAAAAGCTGCATCAGAAGCAATTTGAATGAGCCTGAGAAAATCCGTATCGGAATATGTCCCGAGAGAATTTTCATAACGTTTTTTGTAAGTTTCCAGGCCCTCGAGTAAATCTGTTTTGCCGGTCGCCTTCACCACCAGCATATTTCTGAAATGCTCAGCAAGTCCTCCCAAAAATTCACCCATATCGTAACCCTGACTGAACACTTTTTCGACCAGATTCAACCCAGCATCAACATCCCGGCGTGCGATGGTGTCTGAGCACTCAAAAAAGAACTCCTGATCAATAACGCCGAGCAAATCTGTCAAGTCGCTTAGCTTTATCTCATTGCCACAGAAAGAAATAACCTGATCGAGCAAACTCTGGCTGTCGCGTAAACTGCCATCTGCCTTACGTGCAATAAGGTAAAGTGACTCAACATCAATTGTCACTTTCTCTGCATCGCAAATGCTTCGAAGTTTCTCAGCAATTTCATTTGGTGGAATACGTCGAAAATCGTAGCGCTGGCAACGAGACAAAATCGTTGCTGGAACTTTGTGAAATTCCGTCGTCGCAAAAATAAAAAACACATTGGGAGGAGGCTCTTCCAACGTCTTTAACAATGCATTAAATGCCTCCGTAGTCAACATGTGTACTTCATCAATAATATAGATCTTGTGCTTGCCCTTGGAGGCGGCATATTTGAGATTCTCGCGTAAATTGCGCACCTCGTCTATACCACGATTAGAAGCGCCATCAATTTCAAAAACATCAAGGCTACGACTTTCGGTGATTTCCTTACAGCTTGCACAGGTGTTGCAAGGATCCGGCGTGGGCCCCTTATCACAATTAACTGCTTTGGCGAAAATACGGGCGGTTGTGGTTTTTCCCACACCGCGTGGACCGGAAAAAAGATAAGCGGAGGCCAAACGATCATTCAGGATGGCATTTTTCAGAGTTGTGGAGACATGGTCTTGAGAAACCACATCTTCAAACTTCATTGGGCGCCATTTTCTGGCTAAAACCACGTAAGACATACGAAGGAATCTCCTGCCATCAATTGAGGATTTCAAAACAAAACTGCGGGGACATACCAGAACAGTCTCACCTGCAGCAGCCACCTATGTAGCAGAAATAAACAACTCCAGCCAGGGTTCCATCGGCACATGACATAAACGCTTACCGCTGCTACCTTCCGGTCCTGACGGGGTTGGGCATCATTCCATTGCGAAGGAGCTGACCTTCAACGCTGTTTATTTCTGCTACATGGGTGGCTCAAGCAAATTCACTGAGCGGAGAGGGAGGGATTCGAACCCCCGGTGACCAAAGGCCACAACGGTTTTCGAGACCGCCCCATTAAGCCAGCTCTGGCACCTCTCCAAAATGATCTAAAAATATCGATTGCCCCATGCGAAAAAAAGCGGAGAGGCAGGGATTCGAACCCTGGGTGGAGCTTGTGACCCCACACACGATTTCCAGTCGTGCACCTTCGGCCAACTCGGTCACCTCTCCAAACTACTGCTTTTTTCTTAATTTCTGAAAGAACGATTGCAAAATCCCCAGAGACTTACTTTCGAGTATGCCCTGCGTAACAGTGATGCTTGAGTGAAGGTTGGAGTTATGCAGTATATCCAATGCCGAACCACAGGCGCCCATGCGGGAATCGCTAACTCCGAACACAACGTGAGGAATTCGAGAGAGATAAATTGCACCGGCGCACATTGGACACGGTTCCTTTGTTACATACAAGACCGCATCCTCAAGCCGCCAACTGTTCAATGTATTTGCTGCCGCTGTCAAGGCAATCATTTCGGCATGGGCTGTCGGGTCTTGCAACGACTCAACCATATTGTACCCTCTCCCTACAACCCTACCGCCCGTTACAACCACCGCCCCAATTGGAACTTCGTTCTTTTCAAACGCTCTCTCCGCTTCACAATAGGCCAATTCCATCCAAGTTTCATGAGTTGGTAATTGCAACGAGAACGCCACGCCTCTTAAATAAAAAAACAGTACGCCCGAAGGGAGTCGAACCCCTAACCTCTTGGTCCGTAGCCAAGCACTCTATCCAATTGAGCTACGGGCGCAGCCAAAACAAGTTAAACAAATGTAGCGCATACGGGAGTCGAACCCGTGTTACCGGCGTGAGAGGCCAGCGTCCTAGGCCACTAGACGAATGCGCCGCAATAAGCATAAAGACCCATAAATCAGGTCAAAAATATATCCAATTATCCATATAAAAGCAAGTGCTATTTTTTTACACTGGTAGATAAATCCCTATCCATTCTGAGTTAGATGAAAACTGGGAGAGTATACAGCCTAATCTAATGTGGCAAAGCTCCGTTATCCAGATAGTGAGCTCTCCATGTTCAGATCTATCAAAAAAAACAATGGTTTGGATTGATACAGAAAAAAGTGGGCTGAATAAACATTTTGAATATTGGGGCCGATGCTAAGTTAAAGACAAATCAAAAACTATGAATCCGAAAAAAACAATTATCGTTGAAGACGACCAGGCATTTATCGCCCTTATCAAACTGGCGTTGCGTGACATGACTTTTGACCTGCATGTCGCGATCGATGGGCAGACGGCTTTGGCGCAGATTGAAAAAATGAAATTTGATCTCATTATATGCGATTATCGATTGCCGGATGCTACTGGAATTGAAATCATAAAGTCGGCGAAAGAACATAACCGTGACTGCGAAGCCATACTCATCAGCGCGGCAGCCGCAGACATGATGAACACATCACCCGACGATTTAGATCTGCTTGGGTTCTTGCAAAAGCCATTCTCCCACAATGCGTTGCGCCAGATCGTTGCACAAGCTTTCTGACATATTCTTGTACTTCATCCAAACACTATCGCAACAGTGTCATTCTGCCTCTAAAAACATCCGTATCAATTGAAAGACGATACAGATAAACGCCTGATGCAACTGCTTTGCCCTGTGCATTATAACCATCCCAGACAGCCTGACGCCGCCCCTCCTGTTGTCTCTCGGACACCAGGTTGCGCACCAACTGCCCGCGCAGATTGTAAACTGACAGTTCAACGTGGGCCCCTGCTTGCAGATAGTAACGAATGCGGGTTTCCGGGTTGAACGGATTCGGATAATTCTGCTCAAGCACAATTGTTCCAGGAACCACAACATCGCTTGCGGCAACTGAAGTCGGCTCGGGTGTTGGCAACTTGCTTTCGTAGAATCCGTTGCCATGTGTCGCCATCCGCAAAGTGCGGTTAGACCATGAGACGGTCAGATCCATGGCCATGACGGCATCGGAGAGACCCACCATGTGTGGCTGCCAGGTTTCGCCGTTATCGCTGGAAAAATAAATGCCAAGATCGTTACCGGCAAAGAGTTGCTGCGGGTAGTCCGGATCAACAACAACCGACCATGCAGGCACATCAGGCAGGTCAGAACCAATATCCTGCCAGGTTTCTCCGCCATCATCACTATTATAAAGGTGGGGTACGCCAAACCCGCCTAAAGCAACAAAAATGCGGCGGTCATCCTCTGGGTCCACAGCGAGGTCAGTTATAAAGCGGTCCGGTAAATTTTGTGTAATCATCTGCCAGGAAACGCCCCCATCTTCTGTCTTGTAAATGTTGCCACGGGAATTCTCGCCCGGACTGGTGGCAATGTAAAGAACGTCCGCCGTTTGATAAGACCCGACCATGGCAATCGCCGGATTCTCACCGATTACAAGCCCATTATTCATAACCTCCCAGGTCGCACCGGTGCCACTTGTCCGTTTAAAAACAAAAATACTGGCGGCATAAAGCGTTGAATTATCAGCAGGACTGAGAATGAATGGGGCAATAAAATTGGTGGTTTGTTCATCGTTTGGCGGCCAAATGGGGAATGAATTAAAATTAGCTTTGTCAAGACTTCTTACAATATGAAGCCATTGCCATGAATAGAAAATGCGATTATTATTTTCCTGGTTCATGGCGGTCCAGCCACCATCACCGCCAAAAATAAAACGCCAAAAAAGATCGCCTTCATAAGCATAACTGCCGTTGTCCTGGGTACCGGCAAGGGCAAACAGTGAATCTGTTTCAGAACTGGATGAGCCATTATAAAATTGGGTGGTTTGATAACCCCGGTTGCAATTTTGCAGCGTCTTGCCGCCATCCTCCGACAGAAAAATGCCACCATCACTGGCAAAATAAATGACTTCAGGATCAGTAGGGCTAAAAACAATATGGTGATAATCGGCATGCTTCGTTGACAATCCGAGCTGTTGGCTTTCAGCATGCGGCAGAGCCAACCCAAAGTTTACGGCGATGTCCAAATTGCTGCCACCATTATCTGAAAAGTATAGCGTCGATGGCTGGCCAGCCGTCCAGACTTTTCCAGAATCAGCCGGATGAATCGCAACATCGTGCGAATACCAGCCTTGCAAGCTTGAATAATCCTGTGTACTGACCACTTCCCAGGAATCACCACTGTCAAGTGATTTCACCAACCAGGTGCCGTCAGTCCTGAAAAAAACGCTGCCATTATTGCGGCCGATGCTGGCAGCGATTATTTGTGGAGAGCTCAGTGACAAGGACAGTCTTATTTTTCCGTTGAATGTTGAAACACCCGGGATCTGTGCTTGCTCCCACGACTGCCCGGCATCTGTCGAGCGATAAAGTCCATGCCCAGGACTGCCCATGCCGCCGCAACCAACAATGACAATATTGGTGTCCAAAGGACTGATGACCAAATCCGTGGCCATAACCACATCGTGTACTTTTTGCCAACTGGCGCCAGCATCGTAAGAACGAAATGTGCCTTCCGTGGTGGCCGCCCAGACCGTGGCTGCACGCTTTGGATTTAACTGAACCATCTGCACGGCCCGCCGCTGATTGTAAAGCCAGTCAAGACTCGACGCCCAGGAAAAACCACCATCTGTGGATTTAAGAACGCCAATGCCGTAGCTGCCACGATTCAGACGCTCGCCCAAAACACCGGGATGGCTGACCGGGTTGCCATACATTTCACCGGTGCCAATGTAAATGACATTGGAATCTTCCGGGGCAATGGCAATTGAGCTGACTGCAAGAACGGGAAACCCGGTACGCACCTGTTTCCAGGCGCTCGCCCCTTTACCGCCGGAATAGCTGCGCCACAAACCACCACTGGCGGAGCCCGCATAGAGCGTGTTTGTATTCATTGGATTTAACGCCAGCGCCAAAGTGCGACCACCGATATTGTGTGGCCCGATTGCACGCCAGTCGCCGGGCGCGGCCGCATTCGTGTTTTTGGTCAGACGCAGTTCGTGCTGTTGCTGCTGCAACTGAGCAAAAGCCGGGGCCATGCCGGTTTCCGGAATATCTGCCTCTGGATAAGACCGCACATCGGAGAAAAATTCAAGTGATTTGCGTGCGCCGGAAACAGGAGATTTCCGTGACTCCACCTCTGGTTGCAGGAAGGCAGAAAAATGTGCTGCTGTTGCGAAAGCAGCTAGACAAATAGCGGCAATAATTACTTTTTTCATCTCAAAATAAAACATTGGGCACACCAATAGTTAGTTCACGGCTATAAAACACCGCTCGAAACATTAAAAGTATTAGACTTAACAACGTAATGATATTATTGCCGTAGTAACATCTCACTATTTACAAAAATAGCAAATATGCAGACTTTTTTTCAAAATCGCAATTTTTGCTTGTGTTTCATTTTTCAATTTCTTAATCTTCGTGTGCCACACAAACAACATTAAGCTCTGAAATGTGCGGCAACTCGCTCCCACACAACCCCCTATCCACACCACTTGAGACAACACCGAAGACGGGCCGGGGTAAGAGGAAAATGGATTTCCACAAAGGAAAGTGATGAGAAGCAAGGCTTCTACCCTGCTTTTGCAACGGGAAACCCGCAAAGAATCGAATCCGAATTCGTTTGTACAACTGCAATCGAGTCAAGCTAAGCGATTAGGTCAAAATCTTTGAATCTGTTAGTGAATTTGCATTGAACTTCAATAATTCACACAACGATGTCATTCAGGAGGAATCCTGTTAATTAACAGCAGTTGACTTGACTAACAAGACTCTTCCAGAGTGACAACAGGATGCATGATTTCTGACCTCAAACTTTAGGTTTTTGAATTAATCATGTAAAATGAAATCTTCTAAATCCGTCAAATCCGTGTTCCATTTTACGATTGACGGTTATCAAATAAATTCACGAAAGGTTTTCGGTAAGAAAAAAAGCGAAGCCGCCGGCTCCCTGGCAAGAGAATTCCGGCTGCCCCGCCCGCATACCAACGGATTGCTCCGTTGCGTGGCTAAATTACTGAAAATCCTTTCAATTGTCAACATGTTATTGGCATTGAGAGGGTCAGTATGGACCGTTGTTTTTGGTGGGATCATCCTCCGTAGGGTGTTAGTAGAAGTTCAACAAATCGAACAAAAACTAAACCTCTAACACTATACTTCAAGGAATGATACTATGTTATTCAACATAACTCGCTGGTTGCCAATTTACTTTGTTTTCTTTATATTGTTTTCAAGCTGTCAAAAAGGAGAACCGGTTACGGCGCCGGAAGGAACGGGTTCGCAAAGTCTATCAAAAAAAAGCCTCACACTTTTGCAATCAACGGTGTGGGTTAATCCAAAAAACAACGTCGAATTCACCCTTTCTTACGAAGAACTAAGCCCGGGCAGCAGAGCGCTTGTGCTGCGAGAAGGTGGTGAAGTATCTGTGACAATAAAACGAGGAGAAAACCCATTTGCACAGCCATTGCGTGATGAACTTACGCCCTTGGGAAAGAAATCATCCGGATTTAAGTGGCACCCAAAGACTCCCAAGTTGAAGGTTAAAGTCAGTTCATCAACTGTGGTTGCTCCGGGCATGCCAACCAAAGATGAAATGCAGGGAGCACTGGACAAAACCTTCGAGACGCTCGACAAGGCTGTTGCCGAAGGCAGGGAAACCGACCTCATGAAAGTGCTCGACGCCACTAACACGGAAGGAGGGCAATAGCAATGAAACTTCTAAAATCCATTTCACTTCTGTTTATTCTCAGTCTTTTCTGTTGCGGTTCCTTGTTCGCTCAAGCCAATCAGGAGTTCATTTTCATTCATGGTGTGTGGAGCGACGCTAATAAGGCATGGGGTAATAATTCCTACCGGCAGCGCGTAATTCATGACTATCAACCGAGCAAGTCAGATGCAATTGACTATGACTCGAATGACATTGTCAAAAATGGCGCTGACGAACTCAAAAAATATTTGAAGCGTCAGAAATACAACAACGGTGTTGGCATTGCCCATTCCAAAGGCGGTCTGGTTACTCGTAAGTACTTTAAGGACAACAGCTCCGGCAGGCAGATTGACCGGCTCATCACCATTGGCACGCCGCACAGAGGCACATACTTAATAAACAACGGTAAAGTTCCGCATACAGAGGCATCACGACATTTGTTGCACCTTATTTCGGCAACCAGAATTGGCAACCCATTGCTCAAAGTGGCGGCACGGTTTATGTCAGAACGTCGGCAGAAGCTGTTCTTGCCGATTTTTTATATGGTCTCGCCTATAATGTGCTCATCAGTAAAATCCCGGCGCTTAAAGATATGCAAGTCGGCTCACCGATAGTCAACAGCCTAAACAAGAATTCGGGCTTTGAGTCAAACATTGAACGCGCAGCGCTTTATTGTGACGAAGATTCTCCTGAACTCTGGCGGTTGGCGGCAAGCTTTACCAACACGACTGAAAACTCAGTCGTTAGAGCTATTATTGGGGTTATCCATTATCGCAGGCTTCTTGCCGCCGGTGCGTTTGCGCTTAAAAAATACACGCTCGCTATCATGTTTCTTAACGTAGCGCAGGATATGGATGAGCTAAGCAACGACTATGTAGATATTATCACCAACGGCAAGGGCGGAGACAATGATGCGGTCATCCGTGCAGATTTACAGAAGTACCCCAACAACTCAAACAGTAAAAACTTCAAGGTAAAAAAAACCAACCATCTGGAGGAGACAAGCGCCGGCAGGGCTTATGATAAACTGCAAGATGCGCTGGAAGAAGTAGGGATCAGCCAACCGCCGCCACCGCTGCAAGCAAGAATTTCACCCTCAGCATCAGCGTCCCAACTGGGTAATTCGACCAAATTCAAGGCCAAAGCCAGTGGCGGCATCGGCAGTTATTCATATACCTGGTATTGGCGCTGGACCGGTACATTGGTGCCAATAAAAACCGGCTGGACCAAGTTTGGCTCATCAAGCAAGGTTACCTTTTCACCCTGGCAAAGCAAGGAACTGAAATTAGAGGTAACCGATTCTCAGGGAACCAAAGTGGAGGACATTGAAACATGGTAAGGACATTTTTTATCGTCCTTTTGACAGCCGGCCAATTCTGGGCCGGCTGTCAAACTAAAACGCCGTTTACAGTAGGCGAAGATGGTTATGTGCGCCTGGATATCGCCTGGGAAATTGATATGGACGAAGTTTTTCATACGCCACTGCTGGATGACGGGGTTGTTTATTTTATTACGCATACGCAGAAAGCCTATGCTCTCAACGCCGACAATGGCAGCGTTGTTTGGAATAAAACTATCTACGGCAGACCCGTGTTTAACCCGGGAATGATCGATGATGAAAAATATTTATACTCTCCGATTGTCTGGGGCGGTGCTTCCTGTCTGAACAAAAGCACCGGCGAACAGGTCTGGTGGGTACTCAGCGATAATACTGGCCACCTGCGGATTACAGAACACCAGGACCGGCTTTATCTGGCCGGAAGCGGCGAGGAAAACATTCTGGTTGTTGATAAAGTAACCGGTACAAAGATATGGCATTTTAAGCCCAGAGGCCGCGCTCGCACGACGCCGATCATTATCGATGACTTTGTTTATTTCACCACAAGTGACAATATAACCTTGCCGCCCTCCGAGTCTATCGGCCGTTTTTACTGCCTGAAAAAGGAAAGCGGCGCCAAAGTCTTTGAAGTGACCTATGGCACACCAGGGTGGGGAGGCATGTCCCACGATTTCGTCGTGCATGAAAATCTGGCAATCGTCTCACAGGACAGCATGGTTTTCGCGCTGGATCGTTTTGACGGCAGCGTGGTTTGGCAGGCAACAATGCCAAGCGACCCGGTTGTGGGCGGTAACGCCATTACCGGCCCAATGCAGTTAGATGGCGAAAGAATTTATGCAGGTACTGTCTGGGGCGGCATGATTTGTATCGATATCCCCGGTAGAAAAATCGCCTGGTATTCGCCTTTCAACGAAAGCCGGGCAGATGGAGATCCCCTCCTGATAACCGCAGACAAAGTGTTCGGCCTTTATGCCGGCGGCGAAATTATTGCCGTGGACAAGCAGACAGGTAAAGAAGTATGGACAGCCGTTACCGAGCTGGTGAGCGCCAGAATTACACCGGAGGGCAAAATCTACGGCTTCCGCGATGGCGGCACATTTGTCTGCTATAAATTTCCGTTGTAAACAACCAACCCCGGGTGTTTAACAGCACCAACCCGGCCTGTGAAAACAAATCTTTATGCCCGAACGTCGGTTGGCATTATTGTACTTTTTAGCTGAAACAAAGCGCGGCTATACTCGGAAATTTGTGCAGCAACAGGGTTCAGGCGCAGTCACCCACCCTGGGTTGAAAAACACCCGGGGTGTCAGTGTGATTCAAGCCGTATTTCTGTAAACCAGCACCAACTTACAGGTCTCGATGAAAAAATCACTATTCTCCTGCATTATTACATTACTTTTGACATCGAACTCAAGTTTTGCGCAAGAGGACTATTTTGAACCCAGGCATTTAAGCGGCTCGTTCTTGCGCGACGGTGGCTTTGCCGTTACCGCCAATTTATTAGACATCGGCCTTATTGGCGGCATCAATTTTGAGCGAAGTTTGCTTGAAAAATACTCAATCGGAGTTGGACTGGGTTCTTTTTTCAATGAATCGGCAGACTCACGGATTAACTTACTTTCGCCGACTGTCTGGTTGTTTGTGTCCCGGTATGATGAGTCCGGCCGCTTTCAGTCTTTGTGGGGCAATCACAAACTGGCTATTGTCCGTTACCAAACAATGCATGGTTCTACGTGGTACCCTGTTTACACTGGCAGCCTATATTACGGCGCTCCTGAAACTGGATTTTACGCGCATGCAGGTCTGAATATCAGTCCCTATTTTCTTTTCATACCGCTCCCGACACTTGGTGCGGGATTTCGGTTTTGAAAGGACAGGGCGTTTCAGAATACAAACCTTCAAACTTTGATACAGACTCCCGAACTAAGAGGTGCCGGCTATTCAGAGCCCTCACCCTGAACAACGTCTTCGGAATAACAACTCTGAAAGCAACAGACTACAACGGCACAACACCACCATATTTGATGCCAGTTAAGTAAGCCATGTCCCGCTCAAAAGTAGTGAGATCATCCCGGCAAAACTGATTGAAGTGCGAATGCCCACAGGCTCGCGCCATCACTTGCATCAATTCCACAGAAGCATTGAAAAACCGCTCCAGGCGCAGGGCGGAAAGCTCAATATCCAACCGCGCGCGAAGGTTCTCTTTCTGGGTAGCGATGCCAACCGGACAATTATTGGTGTGACAGGCCCGCATGGCCTGACAACCGATGGCCTGAAGTGCGGAATTCGAAACAGCAATAGCATCCGCGCCAAGGGCCAGAGCCTTAATAAAGTCTGAGGGTGTGCGCAGTCCGCCGGTTATGATGAGTGAAATTTGACCGCAACCGCGTTTGTCCAAATGCTTGCGCGCCCGTGCCAGCGCCGGAATTGTCGGCACGGAAATATTGTCGCGAAAAATAATTGGCGCAGCGCCGGTGCCGCCACCACGACCATCAAGAATAATATAATCCACGCCAATTTCGATGGCTGCATCCAAGTCTTCCTCGATGTGATTGGCCGACAATTTAAAACCGATTGGAATTCCACCGCTCGTTGCCCTGACCTCATCCGCCAGCTTCCTGAAGTCATTCAAGCCAGTCAAATCCTTGAAGCGTGGCGGGGAAATTGCCGGCTCGCCTTCCGGGATGTCGCGAACCTGACTTATTTTGCCTCTATTTTTATCACCGGGCAGATGGCCACCGGTGCCGGTTTTAGCGCCCTGGCCGCCTTTAAAGTGAAAGGCCTGCACGTTCTTCATCATGCTTAATTTGAAACCAAATTTTGCCGAGGCCAACTCATAAAAATAACGACTGTTTTCAGCTTTTTCCTCCGGCAACATGCCACCTTCGCCGGAGCAGATGCCGGTACCGGCTTTTTCCGCGCCTCTGGCCAAAGCAATTTTGGATTCTTCCGAAAGCGCGCCAAAACTCATATCCGAAACAAAAATCGGAATGTTAAGCATTAGTGGTTTCTCTGCGGCCGGGCCTATGCTCACATTCGTTCCGACATCGACTTCCTCAAGATGGGGCAAACGTGCCAGTTGCGCCGGCAAAATCTGAATGTCATCCCACTTTGGTAAAAGTTGGGTTCCAACTCCCATTGAAGAGACCGGACCGTGATGCCCAACCTTTTCAAGTCCATGTTTAGCCAAATTGTGAATTTCGGCTGTTTTCGGCTCTTCTTCGGCTGGGTGAGTTGCCTCGAAACAACCCAGGTATTCCTGACGCTGAACAATCTCAGGGTGGTCTAGTTCATATGCCTCGATTTCCGCTTGGTCAATCCAGACTTTGTTGTCCTCGACTTTCGCAGTGAACTTGTGCAGTGCTTCCTGGTTGCTGTATTCGCTGATGCCGGAATCCAGGCGGTAATCCCATTGGTGAACACCGCAAACAAGATTGTGCCCGTCTACAAAACCATCAGCCATCAAAGCACCCCGATGCAGGCAACGGCCGTAAAAAACCGACACATTTTCATCTACACGAACAACCACCAAATCGGTGTTGTTGACCAGAGCATGCGCCGGCTTGCGGTCTTCCAGAGCTGTCCAGTCATAAATTGCGATTGCTGCTTCCATTTGCGCTCCGTTCTTTAAAAAGAGTTTTCTAAAAGGTGAATTATTACAAAATATCGACTTGTTCTATTACTCAAATTTTCTTGGTTTCATTCCCGGAATTGAAGAATGGTTAATTAAGCTGTGCGCAAAACTTGCGAGCAGTGTACTAGGGCTTGAATAAATGACAAATGCCAAACCAAGCCGGGGCCTGCTGTAATGCTGAATTTATTAAGCGACAATGACTGTAAAAACAAGGTAAGTTAAACCACTATGCCAACACTTGTTCATTGAGATGTTGCAGCATCTCAAACAGCGTCGCGACACTCAGTTCGGAGCGGGCGTGCAACACATTTATGTCGCCAATCAATCTTTTTACTCGCTGTTTCTTCTCAGCAGCCCCCTCAGCCGGCCCTGAAATCCTTAAATTAATCAAGCCGGTAATCAGTTTTTCAATAGAGGTATCGATTTTTGAGAAAAAGCGAATTTCCCAGTTGGAAGTCGCGTGCATATCTTTGGTGATTTGCCGCAACTCTTTGATGCGGTATTTTTGCAACACTGAAAAATAATCGCTGATTTGCCACTGAATTCCCCTGGCCTGATTGTTTACAAAAATATTAAACGCATCCTCAAGAGCGTCCATTTGACGAAAGGCGACCAGAATGCCCTCTACTTCTTCTTTGCTGAACATTTTGAGTAAAATTCTGTGTTTGCGCGGTAACCTGAAGCTTGAATACCTGGACGCTGCAGTAAGTATTTCCGAGAAAGCCCCTGTGCCACCCGCTTGAACAATTTTCAACAGCGCATCATCCTTGAGCAGTTTTTTTGTGATTTCGTAAACCTTTTCCCCCAGCAACAGAAGGTACTCATAGTGAATATTTGAATTCAGCCACTCTCCCGTTGTTTCAATGCGTGTTCTCAGCTCATTAAGGTTGAGGAATTCGGACAGCTGCATGTATGCATGGGCAATGGCTTTGGGCGGCTTACCCGTGGTCATGTGTAAGCGTTGAAAAAAGGCTATGCCTGCGTGATTTACGATCTCATTGAGCATTTCCGTAATGACGATTTCTCGTTTCAAAGGATGGGCAAGAATCTGTTTCTCATATTTTTCCGCCACGCCGGCAGGAAAATATCGCAAAATCAGGCGGTCATACCACGGTTCGTAAAAACTATCAGAATCGAGAAGAATTTGATAGCCGTACAGCTTTGTGAAACCCGCAAGCGCACACAACACCGGACGCTGCAATGTTCGTGAACCCTGACTGATAATATCCATGTCCGCTTCGTAAGGGATGTTGTCAAGCTCTCTATTGAGAATGCCCTTGCGATTCAGGAATTTCATGAGGGTGCGGAAGTAGATAAACTGGAATGGAACACGCAGCATATCCAGTGACAGGCCCAGATTGTTATGATAATTCTGGCGCAAGACAAGTTCGATTTCATCCTGCTCGTGTTTTCGTATTATTTTATTGCGCTGCACCTGAGTGATGATTTTCTTCCGGCAAAGACCGTCGAGCAAAATTTTTAAATTCACTTCATGATCCGACATGTTGACGCCGGCGGAATTGTCGATGGCATCCGTGTTGAGTCGGACACCGAGATTGGCCGCCTCAATTCTTGCTGCCTGGGTAAGACCGAGATTGCCGCCCTCGCCAACAACTTTTGCCCGTAATTGTGAAGCATTGATGCGGACGCTGTCGTTGGCAGGATCGCCGACCTGGTAATGTGTTTCCTGGCTGTCCTTTACATAAGTACCAATGCCGCCATTCCAAAACAAATCAACCGGTGCACACAAAATCGCTTTGATCAGTTCTTCTCCGGAAAGAGCCTTCACCTTGATGCCCAACGCTTCCCGGGCCAATGCAGGAAGCTCAATTTTACGAAGGCTTCTTTTGAAAACACCACCACCTTCTGAAATAAGCGAGGCATCGTATTCATCCCAATTTCCAAGTTTCTCAAATAGCCGCTGCCGTTCTTCAAAAGAAGCAACCGGGTCCGGATTGGGATCAATAAAAATATAAAGATGGTTGAACGCGGCCTTCAACCTGAGACTGCGCGAAAGCAACATACCGTTGCCAAACACATCGCCGCCCATATCACCAATCGCAATTACTGTGAGCGGGTCTGTTTCAGGATTGACGCCAACTTCGTGGAAATGCCGTTTGACCGCCTCCCAGGCACCCTTGGCTGTGATGCCTTGTTTTTTATGATCATAGCCCTCTGAGCCACCAGAGGCAAACGCATCGGTCAACCAGAATTTGCGTTTCAGAGAAATTTCATTTGCAAAATCGCTGAATGAAGCCGTGCCCTTATCCGCAGCAACAACGAGATATGGATCATCGCCATCCAAACGCGTGATGCCTCTGGCAGGAATGACTTTTCCGCCCGCCGACAGGTTGTCAGTCAAATCAAGGAGACAGGTTACAAAACGCTTGTAAGTCGCCTGGCCGGCCTCAAGAAATGCCTGACGACTGTCAAACGCCTGGTGCTTTAAAACAAAACCACCTTTGCTGCCTACCGGCACAATAACTGTGTTTTTGACCATTTGGGCCTTCATCAGCCCCAAAACCTCGGTACGAAAATCATCCTGGCGATCTGACCAACGGATGCCCCCGCGCGCCACAGCGCCGCCGCGCAAATGAATGCCTTCCATATCACTGGCATAAATGTAAATTTCGTAAAGAGGCGTTGGTTGTGGAATATTCTCAACCAGGCCGCTTTTTATTTTAAAACTAATCTCCGGCTTATGCAAAAAATAATTGGTGCGCATAACGGCCTCGATCACATTCAACAATGCTTTGCAGATATTCTCTTCAAGCACTGAATCAAGTTGGGCGAAACTGTCGTTCACAGCGCGCCGCGCTTTTTTTACGGCTGCAGGTGTACTGTCCAGGTCGAATTTGGTTTCAAAGAGCGTCACAAGCGCTCTTGTCAATTGAGGCCATTTCACCAAAGTGGCCTGAGTAGAAGAAAAAGCAAATGATGTATTGATCTTAAAATAGTAGCTGCAAAACGCCTTCACCAGATCTAACTGACGCGCCGTAAGACCGGCGACTCGCACCAATTCATTAATCGGCTTTGAGGTCATCTTTCTATTCAGCACGTTTGCAATGGCAACAGAAATACGCTGCCGCTCTGATTTGTCGAGCGTCTTCACGCCAGGCACGCTGAAAACATAGGTGTACATAGTCGTGTCTTCCGGTGTAAACGGAAAAGCATATTCTCGATTAATTGTAAAACCAAAATTGGTCAAAATTGGCACCAGTTCGCTGAGATTGGTTTGTTTGGCCGTGTAAACCTTGACAAAATCTATTTTCAAATTTGGCTGATAATAATAATCAACTTCATAGCCCTTTTCCGGTGTAAGCGCGTCAAGGGTGATTAAATCCTTCAACACTTCGTCCGGCCCTTGATGGACCTCATAGTCCGGAGACATCCCATGCAAAAACCGGTCGAGCAATTGATTGATTTGCTTTTCACCGGCAAATTCAGAATAAACCAATTCACGAAAACGCGACGACCAGGTTGAAAACAATTCATGCCCGTTTTCTTTCAACAGTTCCAGCAAAGCCTCTGGAGTGTACTGCTCCGAACGAAACGCTAAAAAAACGAGTTCGATTTGATTCAGCTGATATTTGATTTTTTTTGCAGTTTCAATGCCATGTGTTTTCAGGAATCGTCGCATCCGGCGACCCGGAAAGTGTCCCGATTCGCCCAACGGTAAAATGACTTCGGCCCAGACCAGCTTATACCCCGAATCATAGGACAAATCGTGACAAACTTCCGTAGTGTACATGTTAGACAATACATTGACAAACCAGGGGAAGAATAACTCCCTGGAGCGGGTCAACAGCAAACCAACGGGTAACGCCTGCGCGGTTTTGTCAAGCTCTTTGCGCATGTATGAAGTTGCCGGCGCCTTTAATTCGGCAGCCATGTCTGCCAGCATCCGGTGAATGGAAGGAACACTGCTGCGCAAATCAAGTTCCGCACGGTTTCTGAAGTGACCAACTAACACCAGTGTTTTTTCAGAATTGCGCAGGATTGCAATGTACATCTGGCGACTCTTGTTGACGTTGCTTCTGGTTTCGGTTTCGCGATAGCCCAAATGTTCTCCCGCGCCGCACAATTCTGCTCCGTTAAGTTCTTTCTCGATTTCACGGCGCACAGCTGCTTTTTTCAGAACTCCCAACTGCTTGCCGGCAAATTTCTGATTCTGCAAAACGCTGGCCCCAAGCAAGACAAAGTTATCTGCAAGCCAAACGACCTGCTCCTTAACGAACTCATCCGCAAAGTGCATTTTTCTTACCAGTGGCATCATCGCTTCATAATCGGTGACGACGCTCCGAAGCTCTTTAAGGTTGTTTTCAATATTTTTTTTCAGCCTGGCAAGTTCTTTCATCTCAAGCCGGTTTATTTCAAGATAGACGTACGACTCGGCTTTGCCGGCCCCATCCGGAAAATCCATATTCAGGAGTCGCCGATCTTTCTCCGAGCGCTGAACACTAAAAATTGGATGAATCGTAAGTTGAACATGATAATTTTGGGAGTTACAATAATCAACAACCGTATCGACGATAAAGGGCGAATCCGGCATCAGAATTTCAATAACAGATGTGCCTGCCAACCACAAACACGGCGCCTCGGGATTATATACTCTTATTTTTATTTCTTCGTGGCAATCGAGGTAAAACTCATAGCGCGCGCGCAAAAATACATCCATATCCTCCCTGGAAAAAAAGTTTTTATGGGATTCAGGAATATAAAAAGCATATTTTTCACGGAACCGGGCAAATGGAAAATTTTTGTCTCCGGCGTTAGACTTCACCTTCTTCATCGATTTCACTCCTGAAATAAAGCTGTAAAGTATTGATTATATTAAATATTTCCCTACACCCCAAAAAAGTGACACTAAATATAACAAAAAAGTGATGATAGCAAAGAAAAAAAGTGGCAAAATTTGATTTATCGGGTACTCCCAATTACGCTAAAGACAACGAGAAAAATCTCCATCGGAAGGATATTTACAACACCAGCGCGCCGTGTCAAAAACATCTGAATATCTCAAACCAATAAACATTAAAAATACTTCGCACGAAAACTGAAAAAAAAGGAGCAGACAAACAAACGTGATTCCCTTGCCGCTGATTTCACTATGACCGATTCATTCTAACCTGGATTATTCATGAAATCCAAAATTCGCAGTCAATCTGTTACCTCGGGACTAACATTCCTCTGCTTTTCGCTCTGGACGAGCGAAAACCTGTCTCCCTGCAAAGGGAGAGCCTTAGTCCCCCTTCGAAGGGGGACGATTTGTGAAGCGTCCAGCGAACAAATCAGGGGGATGTCTAGCACACATATCTTTGAAAACTCGCTCAAGGCACTTGCTCCCTGAAATGACTATTTGTGAATTATTCAGGCTAAATCACAGTCCAAAGTTCAGAAAAAATTATTTCTTCCGCACAAACCGCACTATCTCATCTTTATAGTAGTAAAGCAATCCGGTACTGGTCAACAAGACGCCCAACAGCGACGGGACAAATGCAGTTAGCAAAGTTGTAATCAAAAACCAGACCTGAATAAGCAACACGATGATGAGTGTAAATGGATACCCCCATGCGCTATAAGAGCGGGGCGCGTCCGGATACTTGCGCCGCAAAATCCAGACAGAGGCAAAGGTCATAATATTAAAAATCGTTGACGTGAAGGAAAAAAAATCGATAATGGCTTCATAAGCGCTCTCAGCAAAACCAGCCCCTATGAGCAGTACGGTAGCCCAAAAACCCTGAGCCAATAAAGCATTATTCGGGGTTTTATATTTTGGATGAATTTTGGCAAGTGCACCGAAAAACAGACCATCTTTTGCCATCGCATACCAGGTCCGCGCCTTGACCAGCACCTGTGTGCTTACGTTGCCAAACGTGTTCAACATCACGGCAATGGCAATCATCAGGCCACCGGTTGCACCGATAGCTGCCTGCATAGCCTCGGTTGCCACCCACTTGGATTGCTGAATTTCCGGCACCGATAGTTGGTACAGATAGGCCGTATTTGCAGCCAGATATAGCAGCATAACGCCGGCGATTCCAGCCAGCATGGCCAAAGGTAAATTCCGCTTTGGGTTGCGAATTTCTTCGGCAATGTAAGTCGGACCTTCCCAGCCACTGTAGGCAAAAAAACCATAACGCATTGCGGCGCCTATGGCAAGCAATGTCGACCAGTTGAACTCCTCCGGCCAGAAAGGCGTCGTGAAGTTTGCTGCATTTCCTGCCTTTGAAAAACCAACGGAAATTACCGCGCCAATGGCAACCAGTTTTAAAAATCCAAAAATATTTTGAACCACGCCGCTCAGAAACATACCAAAACAGTTGATAGCTGTCATGAACCAAATCACGCCCAAAGCGATGGCGACTTCCCAAAGGTGTGAGTAATGCTGACCATTGTGAAACAAAGCGTATAGCGAATTGCCATACTCGGCAAAAACCAGCGCAACCGCAGCAATGGACGCAGTCTCCGAAACAAAAAACATGGCCCAGCCGCGCAGAAACGTCCAGACTGGTGGGTAAGCCGCTTTCAGGTAAGCATACGGCCCGCCGGATTTTGGCATCATCGCCACCAGCTCGGCATAAAGGAATGCTCCGAGTAGTGTGGCAATACCACCGATTATCCAGACACCGTAATACAAGCTCACGGCGCCGACCAACAGCATGATTGGCGCCGGCGTTCTGAAAATACCTGAACCGATAATTCTGCTGATAACGATTGAAAAAGCCTCTGTTAACCCAAGCCTGCGATTCAACTCAGTCGTTTCTGTGAAAAGATTATCCTGCGGGAAAAGATGTTTTTTTACCATTCTCTGATTTCGAAAGTTATTTACATAGGTTGTTGAGGGGGTTGATAAAAGTTAAGAGATGCAAACACAAAAGTCAATGATTGATAAGGCCAAACTGGAATCCACTTTACCATGCATGGCCCACATATAAAATCGAACCAAAAAGTACAAAAGTAAACACAGTGGTACACTTAGATGTTATTCGTCCTATTCGAGCCAACCAATTAACTACAATATTAAAAAGAACTTACGTCAACATCAAAAAGAACGGCATTAAAATTGTAAGTCCGGTGACCATAGCACCAGCAATTTCAATACTAACCTTGAGGAAAACGATGAAAAACAAATCAATGCTTAAGAGAATCCTGGTCAGCGCACTTCTTGTTTCGCTCTCACTTGCAAGTTTCATCGGATGCGCCCGGCGGTCACGGGTTGTCATTCACTCACCCGGCGCCAAAGTTGTTGTGGTAAAAAAAGGACACCGGCACACAGCGCGTTGCGGCCATTATCAGCATGGTAGTAAGTGGTATTTTTCTAAAGGGCATGTACACCGTAAACACTGTGGTCATCATTTCAGTGGCGGCGTTTGGATCATTCGATAGATGCTCTACCGAATAAATATCGCGGGAATGGCTGCTCGGGAGTGTTTTCGGTCCGACATTAAATAGATGAGCAACGCAAATGGATTTTCCTTGTGATGATGGAGATGGCGCTGCGGCCTTCTCCATCGCCGGTCTTACTCCTTGCAAAAAAAAGTGGCGCCATCTTGCAAACGCGCCACATGCACGACGCTCTGAATTTATTTTATCGCGCGTAGCGAATTCATCCTACCTCAGCAAAAGCATTTTGCGGGAAAGAGTCGCCTCACCGGTGGCCAAGCGATAGAAGTACAGACCGCTGGGCATCGGTTGACCGGAATGACTTCTGCCATCCCAGCGCACAATTTTTGAACCATTTGGCTGGTACGCCGCCACCAATACCCGTACTTCCTGGCCCAGTGAATTATAAATTTTCAGCGAGACTTCTGAAGCACGTGGTAAGTAATACTGGAGTTTGGTTCCCGGGTTGAAAGGATTTGGATAATTCCGGCCAAGCGAAAATCCTTTGACGCCGTTAGGAACGTCTTCCACCGGAACCAGGGGACTCACTTCTTTTAGAATCCAATTATTCGGATCAAACTCGAGTTGGCTCGGCTCGCCTCCTATCACAAACTCAAACGATTGTGGCTGCTGATCATTAAAAGCCGTAAGAAGCGTGTCCCCCCGGCTGGTCTTCACTCTGAGCTGGATTGGCATTACAAAAAAGGCCGGACTGGTATTTCCTTCCTGCGAAATATCAATTTTTACTTTAAAACTATCCGAACCCAGGGCGCTTACAGACCAGTCATAAACATATCGCGGAAAATTCTCCCCATAAATCCACTCATGAAAAAAGTAGCTTAGCTCTTTGCCTGAAACGGTTTCTGCAATGCGCTGGAAATCTTCAGTCGTAGCAACACCATAGGCCATTTCAGCATCCGCCGCGTAGGTTTTAAGAATCTGAAAAAACAGCGCATCGCCAACAATGCCACGCAACATGTGCAGAACCACCGAACCTTTGGAATATGATCGCGCCGAGTCAAAAATTTCCCACACCACACCGGGTAAATCAGGATCTATGTTCTCAACATAAATTGAACCCTGGGCATATTTCGCATGATCCATATTAGAAGCCATTTCAGCATGGTAGGACGCTATTCCATAGGCAGCTTCTTTGTAAAGTGCCTCTGCGTAAGTTGCAAACCCTTCATTGAGCCAAATATGGTGCCAATCTTTACAAGTTATTTTATCACCAAACCACTGGTGCGCCAGCTCATGCGCCACAATGCTTTCTCCGTATGCACCCATGGAAGAAATTGTCTGGTGTTCCATGCCGCCGCCCCAACCAAATTCCGCATGCCCATATTTTTGCTCCAGGAAAGGATATGGGCCAAAGTCCTCACTGAATACACGCAGCATGGCAACGGTTTTATCCAATTGATTCTTTCGAACGGCAGTGAAATTCTCCGGATAGTTATAATGCATCATTTCCATTGATTTCCCAGCCTCATACTCGAATTCGTTTGTGTAAATCTCATAATTAGCGAGTGCAACAGAAATGAGGTACTGGGCAATGGGCTGATCGTTTTTCCATTTGAAAGTATGCGTGCCATCGCCATTATCGATGATGCCTTCGAGCACCCCATTTGATGCAACTTTCAAAGAAGCATCGCAGGTAATCCAGACATCCGATGAATCGGCTTTGTCAGATGGGACGTCTTTGCAGGGAAACCAGTCGCTAGCGCCATACGGCTCACTCAAGCTCCAAATGGCGGGTTCACCTGCATGTTCAGAAAATACAAAACTCGAAAAGCCGCTTGAGCCAGGCGCACCATGATAGTAAATGTCTACAGAAAACAACTCGCCCTGATTAAATGGCGCAGGCAGTGTTGTCACCAAACGGTTTTGCGACTGCGCATCCCCCCGTTTGAAAGCCAGCTTTTGACCGCTGGACTTCACAGAATCCACTGTGAGACTGCTTGTCAGTTCCAGAAAGAAAGACCGCAACGCACTAGCCTGACTTTTTGCAGCGACTGTGGCAACGCCACTTAAGTTTTTGGCACTGTGGTCAATGGTAATCTGCAGTTTGTAGTAAGTCACATCAATGGTGCTGTCGCCACGAACTTCGCTGCTGCTCTTTCGCAAGGCATACTTTTGTTGTTGCTTTATTTTGCCTTGTGCGCAAACATGTTCTTTTTCCTGCGCCGACAATAAGGTGGGTAGAGTCAGGAGCAGCAGTGCGGTTATAAACGTTTTGCTTACTTTCATTGGAAGACTCCAATTGTTCGTCAAAAGAACAGCGTAACTTCAAAGAACCTTGTATTTCCTAAAGTTTTTGTTCTTTTATCGGGAACCCCTGATTTCCTGCAAAAAATACTTTTCAAATTCTAAATTACTCCTTACCCTTCCGCCCGCAAAATCTCCAGCGGCGGTCTGCTCAAAATACCCCGGCTGCTGGCCATGCCAATAAGAATGGTGAGCCCAACAACCGTTGCTGTAACGAGTAAAAATGGTAGAAATGTTGGTAAAAAGGCAGACTCAAAAATAAAAACAGCCAGGGCCCAACTTGTACCATAAGCAAGCACCAGTCCTGTAATGGAGGCAAAACTGCCGAGAAAAAGATACTCAATAACCATAATGCGTGTGACCTGATTCCTGCTGGCGCCGAGGGTTCGCAACAGAACAGTCTCCTGCACCCGTTGCAAACGACTGGTTACCACAGCAGCAGACAACACCAACAATCCTGCCAAAATGCTAAAAAAAGCCATGAAGCGGATGGCAAAGGCAACCTTGTTCAGCAAAGCGTCTAATGTGTGCAGCACAAGTTTCAAATCGATAATGGAAACGTTTGGGAATGCTTGCACAAGCGCTTTCTGAATTCCGGCCGATGCCTTGGAAGAAGACGTTTTTGCAGCGAGAATGTGAATTTGCGGCGCATCTTCCAGCGCGCCTGTCGGAAATACCACCATAAAATTGGCCTGAATGCGCTGCCAGTCCACCTTGCGAAAACTGCTGATCCGGGTAATGAGCGGCACCCCTTGCACATCCCAGATAATGGTATCGCCAAGCGCAAGTTGCAATCGCTCAGCCGCGCCCTCCTCAAACGAAATGGGGAAAATACCGGCATCTTGCCGAGCATGACCAACCCACTCACCCGCGATAATTTCCTCTGAATTAATGAGGCTGTCCCGGTAGGTGGTGCGGTATTCCCAGCGCAGCAAGCCACGGCTGGCCCGGCGAGTGGAGTCACTTAAGATATTTCCGGTACGCTCTGCATTTATTGCCGCAATACGCATGGTAACCATAGGTGCGGACTGAATAATGGGTACATCATTGCCCCGAAACAATGCGGAAACAGCCTCGATTTGGTCCGATTGAATGTCATAGATAAGCATGTTGGGGCGATTGCCACCCGCCACATAACTGACTTTGCTGAGCAGAGTGTCATGCGTCAAATAAAGGGTGGTGATCAGAAAGGTGCCAAGTCCCACCGCAACCATCAAAACCAGTGTTTGATTGTTAGGCCGATAGAGATTCGCAAGCCCCTGGCGCCATACATAACTCCACGATTTCGGAAAAAATTTTCGCACCGAAACGGTGATCAACCTTGCAACACCGGCAAGGATGGCAAACGCCAACATCACAACTGCGGCGAAAAGTAAACCGAAAATCCAATTGGCGGACTGATAAACAAAAAAACCAGCCACAGTCGCAACGATGGCCAAGCCGGTCAGCCAACGACTTTTGTCCTTGGGTGGTGCAGTGATTTCAAAGGCAGCCCTCAGGGCAAAAAACGGAGACACATTTCGTACGGACAGCAATGGCAGCAACGCAAAAAGCATGGCCAAACCCAGCCCAACGAGCATGCCATCCACGATGGGGCCCCACAAAAATTGAGCTGCTATTTGTACAGGCAAAAAATCAAGCAAGATGCCGGGTAAAGCTGCCTGAACCACAATACCCAAAGCTGCGCCGAAACAACTGCCCACCAACGCCATTGCTGCAACTTGAATCAAATAGATCTGGAATGTCTGTTTTGAACTTGCCCCCACACAGCGTAAAACAGCAACATCCCCTAATTTTTGATTAATGTAAACATGCACGGCGCTGGCCACGCCAATGCTGCCGAGAATGAGTGCGACAAAGCCGACCAGGTTGAGAAAGCGGTAGAGATTTTCCATGATTTTGCCAACGCGCTGTTTGCGGCTGGCGATTGTCTCGACGCGAATGTGGTGTTCGTCGAGTAGTGGACCCAGCGTAACCGCCAGCGTGTCGGCGTTGTGCGCGTCATTGAGTCTAAAATAAACACGATAGTTGATCAAACTGCCCGGTTGCAAAAGAGCCGTTTCTGCGAGCAGACGGGCTGGAATAAAGATAGTCGGATTGAAAGTGCTTGCCACAGGCGGTTCGGCCGGCGTTCTGGTGATGCTGCCAATAACCTGCAAAGAGAGTTTACCAATCCGGATGGAATCCTCTGTAGTAACGCCCAGTTGCAGCGCCAGACTTTCATCTACCAGTGCAAAACGGCCGGCCTGATAGCGCCCGGCCGCCTCCGGGGGCTCGGTACCAATCGCACCGTAAAAAGGAAAAGCAGCATCCACTGCACGCACTTGAACCAATCTTGAATTTCCGGTTTTCGGGAAAAGGGCCATGGAACCAAAAGCAAACTCGCGAACCTGCTCGCCGCCAATTGCCGCAATCACCGAGTCCACTTCTGCGATAAATGGCCGCAAGCTTGAAAACATCAAATCAGCGCCCAAAAGCGTCTTGGCCTGCTCATTGATGGCGCGTTCAATATTGGCGCCAAAAGAGCCGATGGAGACAATGGCAGCAACACCAAACACAATGGAAGTCACAAATAACAGAAGGCGTCTGCGGTGGGACCGGCTGTCTCGCCAGGCCATGCGAAAAACCCAGGTATCAGGAAACGGTGTGTTCTTTTTCATAGTGAGGCTTAAACGGGAAGTGGCGAGTGATGTTTCACGATGTTTACTGGCGAATACTATTTCTGTTTGGTTTTAAGAACTGATAACGAATTTTTTGCAAGAAATTTATCACAACATTACAGGCTTTCTGACAAAAAGTAACTCAAGGCGAAGCCTTATCTGGGATACAAATAAATCTTTTTGACGAGTCATCACAATCTCACATTCAGAATAAGAATATTCGCTTAATAGTTGAAGATGACAAGAAGGCCATTTCTCGACAGGACATGCAAAAAGGCCGCCCGCTACCTATCCTGGGTCAACTATCACTTTCCCTTATTGCGTCTTTTGAACGCTTGCATTTGCTTGTACATTTTACTCTGACTGCGCTCTTTTTTTCGCAGAACCCACGGCGGTTGCTTTTTGCGCTGTTCTCCAAGCAGAGCCAATTCTTCCTGCATTTTCATGTAATTTTCATAGCGCTTTTGTGCCAACTGTTCACTCTCCACAGCAGCAAGAACAGCGCATTTTTGTTCCTTAATGTGCTTGCAATCAGAAAAATGGCATTGCCCGGCGAGTTCTTCAATGTCGGCAAAAGTGTCTGTGATCCCTTCATCGGCCTGCCACAACTGTAGTTCACGCATACCCGGCGTATCGATCAAACACGCCCCTTTTTTTAAAAGAATCAGTTCGCGCCGGGTGGTCGTGTGTCTGCCTTTGGAATCACCGCTGCGCACTTCCCGGGTTTTTTGCACTGCATCACCAACAATACAATTGATCAACGTAGATTTACCCACACCGGATGAGCCAATAAACGCAAAAGTCTGTCCTTTTTTTATTGCCCGTTTCAACTTATCCAGACCAGCCCTGGTTTTGGCACTGACGAGCAGCACCTTCACATCAGGCGCTACTTCCCTCACTTGCCCAACCGGCTCGCTGACGCTATCGCACAAATCCGCCTTGTTAAGTATAACCACGGGCATTGCCCCGCTTTCATTGACCATAACCAGAGTGCGTTCCAATCGGCGGACGTTAAAATTGCCATCCAGACTTTGCACCACAAACACCACGTCAATGTTCGTTGCGATAACCTGTTCGTCGGTTTTCTTTCCCGCAGCTTTACGGGAAAATTTTGTCTTTCTCGGCAGGACGGTGTGGATGATGGCGCGCTCCTCGCCGGCAAAGGTTTGCAGGGCCACCCAATCCCCGACTTTGGGCAAATCAGCCGCTGACCGACGTGTAAAAAGCAAGCGCCCCGCTACCTCGGCAGTTATTTCTCCGGCCTCGGTGAAGACGGAAAAGCAATCGCGATTTTCAATGGTCACACGACCATTTTCAAAACCCTGGTCGCGGTATTCGACAAATGCTTTCTCAAAAAAATCAGACCAGCCAAAAGCCGTAAGTTTACTCATTTATATCTTCTTAAGACTAACCCGGTGAAGCCGGAACCAATGAGTTCTTAGACGGGATTAACAGGATTTTCAGAATTCGTCTTTTAAGCGGACTAATTGACAAAATCCTGTTAATCTTGCAAATCCTGTCCCAAAAAATAATCTACCAAAAAGTGGCAGGAAAATACTTGTCAGTTATTAAAGAAAAAAGACCCGCAACTTTCAACAAAAAACAAGATGCTTTGATGCAAACACAGACACAAGCCGCGCCTGTTTCAACTGTAATAACAGAAATATTTATCGAAGTAACAACAACTAATGTAATTGCGTCACTTTGCCCTGAAAGATAAATTCGCGCATTGAGAACAAATTTGCTTAGGCTTTTCGAAGAAATTCAGCAAATTTAAAGCGGCCAAAACACGGGGATAAGAATGCTCGCAACTATCCACAAAAGAATGTTTAGTGGCAAGCCAATTTTCAGGAAATCCCGAAAAAAATACCCGCCCGGACCCATGACCAGTGTGTTGGTTTGGTAACCGATTGGCGTTGAAAAGCTCGCACTTGCACCAAATGTAATCGCGATGAGAAGCGCCTTGGGATCAACCCCTAACCCGCTTGCAACAGCAAGTGCAACCGGCGTCATCAACACTGCGGTGGCATTGTTGGACATAAATTCCGTCAACACGTTCGTCACGAGATAGAAACAACTGATCAGCACAACCGGTCCGTGGGAACCTGCAACATCAACAACCCAATTGGCAATTAAAGATGCCAGGCCGGTTTTTTCCATTGCCTGGCCCATTGGAATCATGGCTGCCAGAAGAAACAAGACCGAGCTATCAAGGGCACGATTGGCCTGCGCCAGCTTCAGGCAGCCGCTAAGCAACATGATGCCAACACCAGCAAAGGCAAGAAAAACAATGGGCGCTACGCCTAAAGCCGCCAGCACGACCACAGAAGTCAGAATAGCCACTGCCACTGGCGCTTTGCCGGGTAGGGTCAACGTTTTTTCCACCCCCTCAATAAGCAGAATATCCCCGCTTTCCTGCAAAGCATGCAGTGAAGCAAGGTCGCCTTGAATAAGCAAAACATCACCGGAGCGCAAAACAAAGTCACGGAGGTTATAAATATGATGCCCGCTGCCGAGCCGTCTGGCCGCCAGAACGTACACGCCATACTGCCTGCTCAGTCCAACATCCCGAATTTTTTGTCCAAGAAACCTCGAGTTTGGCGTGACAACTGCTTCCATTGTCATCAAATCAAATCTGCTGATTTTAACCCTTTGATGATCAGAAACAGCCGTTGCATAATCAACGCCTTTTGTGGTAAGCAAATTATTAATGGCCCGGGCGCTGGCCTCCACAAGAAACGTGTCCCCGGCCGCAACAGCAACCTTTAAGTCCGGATTGAGAATTGCTTCTTCCGTACGGATAAGTTCCATTACTCGAATTTCATCTGCCCTGATAAAAAGCTCTTCAATGCTCTTGCCAATATGATTACTATTCGATGGAACTGTAACTTCAGTCACAAACTTACTCAACTGAGCATGTGAAAGCATTTGGCTCAAAGAGGTTCGTTCCGGCAGCAGCTTGTCGGAAAAAAGAAACAGGTAAATCGAGCCAAGAACAAGAAATATGATACCCAGGCTGGCAAACTCAAACATACCAAAGCCGGGGCCACCCGAGGTTCGATAAAGTGAATCAACAAGGATGTTTGTGCTGGTTCCAATGAGGGTACACGTGCCCCCGACAATGGCAAAATAGCTCACCGGGATTAACAATTTTGAGGGTACAATTTTACATCTGCGGCTGAGGGCCAGAACCACCGGAATCAAAATGGCCACAACAGCCGTGTTGTTAATAAACGCACTAAAAAGTCCGCTGGTACTTCCAAGACCAATCAGAAGCTGCGACCGGCTGCCGCCGGCCCACTTTTCAAGCGTTGCGCTGATATAATCAACAACCCCGGAACGCACCAAGCCAGCGCTGAGAACGAGCATGGCTGCAACTGTGAGGGTGGCGGTACTCGAAAAGCCCGACAAAGCCTCCTTGGGCGCCAAAATTCCTGATAGCGCCAGTGTCGCCACAATTAAAATCGATACAACTTCAATGCTGACTGCCCGGCTTACAAATAGAGCAAAAGCTGCCAGCAGAATTGTAATGAGTATGGTTATTTCCATTACCACCTGACTTGATGCAAAATGGCTGACCCATGTCCGTCGATTGGAAGACACTTACATTTTTCAATCAAACTCAAAATAAGACAGAATGACACCCAAAGTCAACGGAAAGTTCACACCGCGCAGGATCAGATTGTTATTAATGCTGCGGATAATAATTATATTATTTAAGGATGAAAATGCTATCTTTTAAGCATGACGAAACAGATTTAAGAGAACAGCCGGATGACGCACGCAACTACCTCAGAAAACAGGGGATTCGGTTGTTAAAAGAAGATAAGATTCAAATAGTTGTTGCCCAAATAATGACATCAAACAGGAAGTTCATTCTAAAACTCTTTTCAGAAATCAGAACAGTTTGATGAACCGTGGCATATCATCATGTAAGGCCCAAATCAGTGCAAATTCATAGTTTGAAGTTTAATTTAACAGGGATTTAGCTTCATGATCGATCTGACACAAAACACAGAACAACTCACCAGCGCCGTGGATTTGGCCCGTAAGCAAAACATCATCATCCCTACTTTTGCGGAAATGATTCATCCCGAAAAACATTCCGCCGAAATCAAAACAAAATTGAAAGAAGTTGGATTGTGGGAAGTGGATCCGCTCAACCTGTTTCGCATTACCTGGAAAAATGAGCCAATAGAAAAAGGTGGAAAATTCGGCGATGTCAACTACCTCGAAATTCCCTCTGAACTGACTGGTGTCAAAGCGCGTATTTTCGGTTTGGTTGGCAAATGGTTTCCCACTGGTGCGCACAAGGTTGGGGCCAGTTTTTCTTGTTTAGCGCCGCGACTTGTCACCGGGCAATTTAATCCTGCCACTCACAAAGCTGTCTGGCCTTCGACCGGAAACTACTGCCGTGGTGGCGCCTACAACTCCGCGCTGCTCGGCTGCGAATCCATTGCGATTTTGCCGGAAGAAATGAGTCAGGAACGCTTTGAATGGTTGAAAACCGTAGCCGGAGAAATCATTGCTACACCGGGCTGCGAATCTAACGTCAAAGAAATTTACGACAAATGCCGGGAACTGCGTGATACCCGCGACGACATTATGATTTTCAATCAGTTTGAGGAGTTTGGAAATTACCTCTGGCATTTTCATGTCACCGGCCGTGCCATGCAGGCAGTGCTTGAAAAAGAGCTTGGTGAGCATGGCCGTTTTGCCGGCATCACCAGCTCAACGGGTTCAGCCGGTACCATCGCCTGTGGTGATTTTTTGAAGCAGCAATTTCCAAACAGTAAGATCGCGGCGGTCGAGGCACTGCAATGTCCGACGCTGTTGCAGAACGGCTATGGCGGCCATCGCATCGAAGGCATCGGCGACAAGCATGTGCCCTGGATTCACAACGTGCGCAACACCGATTTGGTGATTGCAGTTGATGACGATTTCTGCATGAACCTCATTCGCTTATTCAACGAAATAACGGGTCAGGAATATCTCGCAGGCGCAGGTGTTGCGGAAGAGACCATTCAAAGCCTCCCTTTGCTGGGAATTTCCGGAGTCAGTAACCTCATTTCAGCAATCAAATTTGCAAAGTATTTTGAGTTGACTGAAAACGATGCTGTTTTTACGATTTTCACTGATTCTATGGAATTGTACCAGAGTCGGCTGGCTGAGCTAAATAAGGAGTATGGGAAATACACGCGGGAAAACGCAGTTCGTGATTTTCATCGCTTTCTGCAAGGCATTTCCACCGATAACATGCTCGAATTAACTTACCCTGAACGCAAACGTGTGCACAATCTGAAATATTTCACCTGGATTGAACAACAGGGAAAAACCACCGAAGAGCTCAATGCGCAGTGGTACGACTGGCCGGAATATTGGACCGCAATTCAGGCTCAAGCTGCAGAAATTGATGCGTTAATCAACGCATTTAATGAGCGGGTCGGCCTTTCCTGAAGCATGCGAGTCGGTAGTAGAGTAAAACCGGCTGTTCGCGAAGAGCTTGTCGCGTCCGGCTGCCTGACGAAAGTTTGCCTTTCAATGCCTGCATCTTTTGGCCTGAATCAATACTAATCCCAAAAATCAATTTTGCGTGGTTCTGTTGTAAAAACACCACAATCGCAGCTTTTCTTCACTCTGCCGATTCTTTTTTACATCTGTATTTGACTAGCTTAACCCTTCCTATAAATTGCTATTTATGGTGAAGTGAAGATTTTTGGCCCGATAGTTGAAGACTGCACTGCCGTGTTCATGAAAACAACATGCACGACCGGTCATTTACTTAATTTTAAACTGAAAGGAATCTAATCATGAAACGACTCAACTCTGCAATTCGACACACAGTGCTACCGATATGCTTGTCAATGTTATACCTTTTCGGATGTGCCCAAAATCCCGCTGATTCAGATGGTACGATTGACCCTGCTGCGAAGCAAGCGGAAGCTCTCGGCAAAACGGGTGTCAGCATTTACCAAAACATCAACTCTTTTAAGCAAATGGATAATTTCAAATCAGGTAAAATCGAAATCGAAGATTTTGATATAAATGATTTTGGTAACGGCACGGAAGCCATGAAGTTTGGTAAAATAGTGAAGAAACGCGCACTTGCTTCCATCCAAAAAAGAGCAGAAATGCAGCGAATGCTCCTGAGCGCTGCCAATGATTCGGTGATTTTTGATTTTACTGAACGCGACACTTCCGAGGGCGTTACGCGTCGCATTGCCTTGTTCTACGATACAGCTTCCGGCAATGCCCGCCTGGTTCTCGTTGGCTCCGATTACAGCGATGCGCATATTGTCGAGTATGACTCCACCGAGCTAATCGTTAATTTAAACCATACAATTTTTGATGACTCAGACGATGTTTTACTTTCCATTGAATCGCAAAAGCGCTATAAAGCCGGCCAACTGGTACAAGAGGAAAAAGGTAAATTCACACCTGATGCACACGCACCAGGCACAGAACCGGAAGGTGGCGTTCTGACGGGTGAAGTGACTTATTCAAGTTCCAGTTTCATCAGCAAAACCACAAACCATTTTGAGTTTCATCCTGAGACGGGTGGCAGTTTCGAGAAAACATCCGTGTTCTCTGATGGAAAATCGAGCAGAGAGGCTGCCACATTTAATGCCGATGGTACAGGCACGTTTGAAGAAGACAGACGAGATGGCACGCAAATCAGAGGCACTTTTGAAGGCGCTGAGGATGATGGCTCCGGCAGTTACAGCATTACCACAACCTATCCTGCCGGGCATGATCCTGTTTCCGTGGCTGAGTCTGCAGATTTTGATTATGACGCAGCAACTGAAACCGTTTCCGGCTCTTTCGAGAGAACAATCAACCGGCTTGACGGCACCGTTGAAACAGAATCTGCTGCAATCACTCAGAGTCGTGATGGTGAAATTCTGGTCACAACCATCAGCTCACAAAATATTGACGGCAGCCACGGAACCATTACCATAACCGAGACGCCTGATTTGGAGCAAGTAACCGGTGAATGGACCGATGCCGACGGCACATTTGTTGTTTTCAAAGCTCAGACTTTCGGCGATGAAAGCGTGCATTTTGAGGCTGACCAATATGCTTCCAAGGAAGATTACGACAACAAAGAAGCGCCTGCAGCAACAGCCGTGTTTGACTTCTACCCGGATGGTTCCGGCAGTGGCGTTGTGACGGAAGGTGAAGATGTGTACGATGTTGTAATTAGCCCGGATGGTTCTGTTACAATAACGAAGCGCAACTAAGACCATGATTCAGGTTTAAGTTTTATTCTTGAGTGGGGCATGCAGAAATGTGTGCCCCATTTTTTATTTGTTCATCGGTGAATTTCTGCCGGAAAAATATGACTGTGTTCAATAAAATATAGGTTTAATTTGTGTGCATCAGTTACTAACCTGAATAATTCAAAAATAGTCAGTTCGGGCAACAAGTGCCTTGAACGAGTTTTCAAAGACATGTGTGATAGACATCACCCTGATTTGTTCGCTGGACGGTCTCCCTGTGAAGGGAGACCGGTTTTCGCTCGTTCAGAGCGAAAAGCAGAGGGATTTTCGTCCCGAGGTAACAGATTGACTACGAATTTTCGATTTCATGAATAATCCAAGCTGAAATAACAAAAAGGAATTGCAGTTTGTTTGATCTGAAACCATGGATTTATCCGACTTAATGGCTTGCACTTATTTTACAATTGTTTTAAATTAGATCTCCATGAAAAAAATTAGCCCCCAAATTGCTTTGTTCAGAAAACGAATCTTGCGAATTGCTCTGCTTGCGGTAATTGCGCTTCTTCCTGCCTTTGCATTGCATGCTCAATCCGGCAAACAGCCTAAGCGCATCACGCTTGAAAGTTTTGAATTTGTCGGCAACAGCAAGACCCGGACCAGGGTCATCCTTCGCCGACTTGGGTTGCAGCTCGGCGATGAGATCTCACCTCAAATTATTGAGCTTGGGCGCCAGCGACTGGCGCATACCAATTTTTTCAAGGAGGTCAGCCTTTACGCCAGGCCCGGGTCTGAGAAGGGCAAGATAGTCCTGATCATTGAAGTGAAGGAGCGTAAATGGCCTTACTTTCAATTTGAAGGGGGGCACAGTGAACTTGAAGGTTGGTATTTTGTGCCTGCCAGTCTGCGTTTTGATAACCTGTTCGGGCGTGGTCATCGTTTCGGCCTGAAATGGCGAATTGGTGATCATCACAACAGACTTTCTTTGGGCTATGGTACGGAGTTTTTCGACCGCCTGCGTTTTGAGGCTGAATTGTTTGGCGGGGGCACTGACTACATCCATTACCTGGATGGCCAAAGAGCGACTCACAAAGTCAATTCCGGTGGACTCGCTTTGCGGCTAGCCGGAAGCAGGGGACTGCTCAAACATGTTTTTCTGGGCTTGCACTCAGAGAATTATGAACCGGACGATTTTGCTCTTCGTCAAGATGACGTCAAAGTGCAAGGCGCTGACCTCCCCGGCAGCATCATGGCGGATCTTGGCAGAAAAGAGCTTCGTTCGATTACTCTGGGTTTGCGTTTGGATACCCGTGACAACTCGGTTTATCCGCTTAGCGGCTTGTGGGGCGCTGCTACCGCTGAAATAACCGAAGATCTGGATAATAAAAATGCTGAATTTGCCAAGCTTACAGCAGATGCCCGAGCCTACTTCCCACTGGATGACACAAAAGTCCTGGCTATTCATGGAAAGGCAGCCTTTGTAAGTGAAGCGTCTCCATTTTACCAAAGGTTCTATCTGGGTGGCGCCAATTCCCTGCGTGGTTATGCTGATAGACGATTGACACCGGAAGGTTGGGGAACAAAGTTGCTCCTGACAAATGTTGAATTCAGGTTTCCCATTACCCGCGAGCGCTTTCCATATCACAAATCCAGCGGCGTTGTATTTTTTGATGCCGGCGGAATTTGGCAGACCGGGCAAGTGCCACGCTCGGAGGATTTCTACTCAGCAGTTGGCGTTGGCGTTAGAGTCAAGTTTCCGGTTATCGGTATCGTCCGGTTTGACTTTGCCTTTCCCATCAATAAGATTGACGAAAACAATTACAAGTTTCACCTATCGCTGGGACACACTTTTTGAGGAAGGCGGCAAAAAACGGATTTTGCGCGCTGCTCCTGGTGGCATCTCAGTTGGGTTCTTTGTATGCCCAGACTGAGCAGGAGATTCGCGTCGAAAACATTGTGCCTGAGTTGTTAAATGGGCAGTTGGTGATCTCGGCAGAGTTTAAAAATTTATTTTCCAGACGAATTGTCGGCACCATCCAAAGCGGTTTACCATCCATTATTCAAATCGAAATCAAGGTCGTCGATAGCACAAACCACAGCCTGGTTCGCAAGCGTCTTTCGCGAACGCTTTCATACGATTTATGGGAAGAACGGTACACATTAAAATTTCAGGATACAACGCTGACATTTATTGAGTTTGCTGCATTGAAGGCCGGCAGCAACAATCTGAAACAGTTGCGTCTTTTAATCCCGCAAGCGCTTGAACCAGGGCAACGCTATCAAATAACGCTGCGCGTGGGCATCGTGCCCATAACTTCCCGTCAGGCCGAAAAGGTCACAGACTGGCTCCTCAATCCGAACCAAACGGATGAATATATTGCCTCGGACGAACGCGCCAGCGGCTTTCAGCTCAATCTAAACAAGCTGGTGTCTTTTTTCGCCACCAACCGCAAACGTTCTATTTTTACCTCCAGGTGGTTTTCTTCAGAAAATTTCACTTTAAGTGATTTGCAGGAATGAGTCGTATTCGAACAAAACTCGTTCTGGCTTTACTCACCATTGCGCTTTTACCTGTTTACCCGGTCTACTACCTTGTGCAAAATCTCGTTCAACAAAGTATTGAAGTTGGGTACAATCAGAATGTCGAAAAAGCGCTCGGGGCGGCTTTGGATATTTCCCGCGAGTTTTACGGTAACTACCGGCAAGAGACTTTGCAACTAGCGCGAAAATATGCCGGGTCGAAGCAGGTGCATCGGTTGCTGTTAGAAAAGCAGTTTCGTACAAAAGACGCCATCAATCTCACCGCAGTTGGCGTCGGTAAAATGGAAATTTACACTGCTGAGCGCAAACTGGTGTATTCAAAAACGTCCGAAATTGTGGTTGAGATGCCGCGCATTTACGAGGCGAATTTGGCACAACTGTCTGTGCAAGCCTCACCTCAGTTATTGGAAGGTTTGTCAGGAAAAGATCGTCTGATCGCATTTGCACCCATTGAAAATCAGGGATTCCTTATTTTATTTCGGGCGGTAGAGCCGGAATTTTTGGGTGGTATGCAGACGATCGTGCGGGTTAATCAAATGTTTAAAACACTCGATTTCTTTGAAAACGATCTGACCCGCAGTTTCCTGCTGGCATTTTTTGTAATCTATTTGCCCATTGCAATTTTGTCCGTGGCACTCGGTATTTATTTTTCCAGAAAGGTGACTTCGCCGCTGCTGCAGCTCGTTCAGGGCACAAAGGAAGTAGCGGAAGGCGACTGGGATTATCGCATTCGCGTTACTTCCAAAGATGAAGTGGGGCAGCTTGGCAGTGCCTTCAATGAGATGGTTTCTACTTTGCGAGAAAAACAGGATCAAGTTGTTTCACTGGAAAAAATGGCCGCATGGCGCGAGATCGCCCGTGTGCTTGCCCATGAAATTAAAAATCCGTTGACCCCGATCCAGCTCATGGTGCAGCAAATGCAGGACAAGTACCAGGGGAACGATGCTGAGTATAAAAAGCTGTTGGCCGAGTGCACTGAAATTGTCAGCGATGAGATCGAAAGCTTGCGAACACTGGTGCGTGAGTTTTCGGAATTTGCCCGCATGCCACAGTTGCAATTTGCTCCCGGTGACCTGAATGCATTGATCGAAGAAGTCCGGCGCATCTACGCCAATGATAACATCGAATTGATGCTTGACGACAACATTCCGGAGCTCAGTTTTGACCATGAAAAACTGCGGCGGGTGTTGATTAATCTCCTTGAAAACAGCATGGACAGTATCCGCGAGAAAGGTTCAGGTGAAGTGTGCATCTCGACTCAGCTTGATAGCGAAAATGTAATTCTGACTTGCCGGGACTCGGGTAATGGCATTCCTGAAGAAATTAAGAGTAAAATTTTTGAGCCGTATTTTTCCACAAAGAAAAGCGGTATGGGTTTGGGAATGGCCATTGTGCAACGCATTATTTGGGAGCACGGTGGTCGGATTGAGGTGGAAAGTGAGGTCGGGAAGGGGACCCGGTTTGTTATTTATGTGCCCCTTGAACGTGTTGGCTAACAGCTTTAGTCAGGCGAGAGCAGGCGAAATTTCAAAGTTGAAAGTTTATAGATCTTTCAGCTACGCAATTCTTGCCGGGCACACCTTTTAAGTTTTACCTTTTTTATTTTAAATTTTCACTCCAGAGT
Source organism: Candidatus Zhuqueibacterota bacterium (assembly GCA_029262005.1). Lineage (GTDB taxonomy): Bacteria > Zhuqueibacterota > Zhuqueibacteria > Oceanimicrobiales > Oceanimicrobiaceae > JAJDAG01. The sequence goes on from JAJDAG010000176.1 coordinate 58,616, forward strand.
TTTTTTGCAGATGTCGTGGCACCAGCACTTTTTCCAACCCGGTAAAAAGAAACTCTGTCACAATTGCCAGCAAAGCTGCTGGAATTGCACCCCAAAGAATAATCTCAGGATCATTGAGCGCCAAACCGGTTTGAATGTACTCACCCAATCCGCCGGCACCGATGAATGCGGCCAGCGTGGCCGTGCCAATTGTGATAACCGCCGCCGTGCGAATGCCGGCCAGAATTGTCGGCGCGGCCAGCGGCAACTCGATGTGCTTCAGGCGCTGCCAGGCATTGAGCCCCATGCCGGCGGAGACTCGTTTTAGCAATGGATCCACGGTTGTTAAGGCCGTGCAGGTGTTGCGAAGAATAGGTAGCAGCGCGTAAAGTGTCAGTGCGATAAGTGCCGGTTTGCTGCCGGTACCAAATGGGGCGATCATAAAAGCAAGCAGCGCCAGTGATGGAATGGTTTGCAGCAGCCCGGTTGAATAAATGATTGGATTCGAAACTCGGGGCACCCGGTAGCTGATAATGCCCAGAGGCAGCGCCAGACAAGTTGCCAGAAATAGCGCCAGTCCGCTTAGTTGCAAATGTGTGAGAGTGCGTTGTCCAAGTGTTTGCCAACGACTGATTCTAGGACGTGTCGCAGCAGCGGATTTCAACCCCTTACGCCGCAAAAAGGCATCTGCTGCCTCGCCAAAGGTTTTGCCATGAATAGCGACCTCAGAATTTAGCTGCTGCATTTCAATTTCATTGATGGTGTTGGCCAGTCTGCGCAGTGTGCTTTTAGCCCGGTCACTTAAGCCCGGGCGCACCAATGGCGCCGCCAAATAGATTGGAAAAAATTGTTTATCATCTTGCAGTAAGACGAGATTGTATTTATTGATTTCAGCATCTGTGGAATAAACGTCCATGACATCTATGTTTCCGGCGTCGAGGGCCGGGTAGGCGAGTGCATGCTCCATGCCCACGGGTGTTGAAACGAGGCCATAAAACTGTGAAAGCGCTCCCCAGCCATCGCCGCGTTCAAGGTATTCGTAACTCAGACCGTAACGCAGCTTCGGGTAATGTTGCAAATCCGAAATGCTGCGCAGTTTTTTCTCGCGGGCCAGTTCGGCGCGGACAGTGAAGGCGTAAGTATTATTGAAACCAAAAGGAGGCAGAAGTTCGAGGTTGTGCTTCTCCCGCAACAGCGCTTGCAAGCTTTCGAAATCAAGATTCTGGTTTAGCTTTAAGATGGCTTGCTCAATGGTGCCGGAATATTCCGGGTATAAATCTATTTCAGCGTTAACCAGCGCCTGATAGCAAATGAGCGTACCGCCCAAACCGAACTTACGTTCAACCTCAAAACCGTTGCTTTCAAGTAGCTGTGCTGTGATTTCAGCCAGAATGTAGCCCTCGTTAAAGGGCTTTGAGCCGATTCGAATGGGTTGGGTTTGTACCGGTGTCACAAGAAAAAATGTTGCTGTCAGGATCAGAATCGTCGAGAATTTGGCCTTCATTTACGTCACCCGTTTGTGGAGATAGTGAACTGCGCGATAATTAGTCCCCCGGATACTTATGCACTAAAAAATGATGTTTGAAACATTCTTGCAGGCAAATGCGTTTTCATCTTAACCTAAGATAAGAACAATAACTTCATATTCAAACAATAGCAGCTAAATTCATGAATTCGATTCTCTCAGTGCACAATCTCAGCAAGACATTTGACAGCGGCAATCGTCAGTTGACTGTACTGTCCCAAATAAATCTCGATTTTGAACAGGGTACGACCTGTGCTGTTGTTGGGCCGTCCGGCAGCGGCAAAACAACTTTTCTCGGATTGTGTGCTGGTCTGGACAACCCTTCTTCCGGGCATGTCGTTCTGAACAGCCACCGTCTGGATATTCTGGACGAAGACGCGCGTGCAACTATGCGCAACCAAACCATCGGTTTTGTTTTTCAGAATTTTCAGCTCATGGCCACACTGACGGCGCTTGAAAATGTTATGGTTCCGCTCGAACTCCGGGGAGAAAAACAGGTGCGGCAGCGTGCTGCAAAGTTGCTTGAGGAAGTTGGTTTGGGTGACAGAGAACATCACTACCCGATTCAACTTTCAGGTGGTGAGCAGCAGCGGGTTGCGCTGGCGCGTGCGTTTATCAATCATCCTCGGCTTCTATTTGCCGATGAACCCACCGGCAATCTGGACGCCGAAACCAGCGCACGCATCGAAAATCTTCTTTTCGATATGAACCGGACTTACGGCACAGCGCTTATCATGGCAACGCACAATCTTGAGTTGGCGGGGCGCACCGATCGCATCATTCGACTGCGAGGCGGCAAACTGGTTTCCGATGATTTAACTCAGCAGCCCGAGGCACAGGCGATTTTGAAGTCTTGATATTTCTCATTTGCAAACTTCGATATTTTAATCTAAACCAACGGGGCGAAATAAAATGCCCATGCTCCCATCAATCCCAAACATATCGTTCATCATATTCAATGCAGTACTTCTTCATGAACTCAACATACTCCTGCTGAAACGTTTTTTCCCGGTGATGTTTTTTTTGATTTGCAATATACATTTTTAATGATTCTATATTCGATTGTCCTATGCCCAACGCCGCGTAGCCACTCTGCCAATAGAACTTCCGATAGTCCGTATCTTTGGTTTTGATCCATTTCGAAGAACCTTTTTTCACTTCTTCGATGAGCTTGGCAATTGTAATATTTCGCGAGAGCATGGAGAGAATATGTACATGATTCGCAGTGCCATTGATTGTCAGCGCCGGAGATGCGTTGGCACGAAAGATGGAAGCCATGTAGCTGAACAATTCCTTTTCTATTTCAGGCTTAATGAATGGCTGGCGTTCTTTGGTACTCCAGATAAAATGTATCGGAATACAGGACAGACTTTGCGGCATAACGGACTCCTTTTTTCAAATCTGATATGGGGAATTTATATCGCCCTTTAAGGGCTTTGTGGGATTTTTTTCATCATTCACA
>JAJDAG010000177.1 GCA_029262005.1 Candidatus Zhuqueibacterota bacterium
CCCGATGGATATACAAACGCCTCATCAATCGCTTCACCCAAGCCAGTCATATAACCGAGTACTCCTGCATGTTTTCAGATATTAAGCAAGCAAGTGGGCTATTACAGCAAACACGAGAGAGAGACAATCGTATAAAGTTAATATCAGCTTTTAATGAATTAAAAGAAAGGGGTATTGTTCAAAACTATCAGGCAGACGAACGAAAGAAAGGCCGCGCTATTGTTGATGTAAAATACACCATTAAAGCAACGCCTCAATTTATAAAAGAACAAACAGCCGCTAATAAACGTGCCAGTGACACAAAAACACAAGCACTTAAAGCAGGTATTCGGCTCATTAGAAAAAAATAAAGTTTAAATCACATTTTGAATGTTATAGGTTTAACCCGCACTTTGTTATAAATGTATCACCACAATTAAACTCTATATATTCGCGACAATCAAAGAACAAAAAAACAGTACTAGGGGTCGACACAGAATTCGGAATATAAACCCCGTTAAGGTTTTTTCAGTAACTTCTCGCCGTCTACTCGCAAAGATCCATCTGGGGCAATATGTCGATAAAGCGTTTGGCGTGTGATCCCCAGTTCTTTGCATAAATCACTAATGTTTGTTTCGTGTTTCCCCATTGATGCCATAGCTAATCTTAATTTAGCCTGGGTCATTTTATAAGGTGCGCCGCCATTTCTGCCACGAGCACGGGCAGAAGCCAATCCGGCCTTGGTTCGTTCAGAAATCAAATCACGTTCAAATTCGGCTAGTGCGGCAAATATCCCAAACACGAGCTTCCCTTGAGAAGTTGTCGTATCAATTTGCGCCCCTTGGCCAGTCAACACTTTAAAACTTATGCCTTTGCTGGCTAATTCATGCACCGTATTAACAAGATGACGTAAGTTGCGACCCAACCGATCCAATTTCCAAACGATCAGGGTATCGTCTTTCCTTAGCGCCTTTAGGCAGGCTGTTAGCCCTTGTCGGTCATCATTTTTTCCTGACGCAAAGTCTTCGTAAAGGTGCTCTTGCAAAATACCCGATTGCAATAAGGCGTCACGTTGCAGGTCTAAAACCTGTGAGCCATCTGCCTTAGAAACACGCATGTAGCCAATCAACATGGTGTCACCTAAACGAACGTTTAAGTGACATAAGGATTACTGCTTTTAATATGGTCATTTTGTGTCACTTAACCCGTAAAATAGTCTATGTAATATTATATCCTTATTTTTTAATTAAGTGACAAAACTCTATGGCACGTCGATCCATCCTTTCCGCAACAGAACGCGACAACCTGATCGCCTTGCCGAATGATGATTTAGTTATTCAGTACTATACCTTCAATGAATCTGATCTCGCTATTATTCAGCAACATCGTGGCTCAGAAAACCGCTTAGGTTTTGCTGTCCAATTATGTTACATGCGATACCCAGGTATAATGCTTGGCTCTAATAATCAGCCAAGCCCAGAAGTCATTCAGTTCATTTCCCGGCAATTGAACATCTCTCCCTCTGCCTTGGAAAGTTACGGGACCCGTAAAAATACCTTTCATGAACATCTGTTGGAGTTACAAACAATTTACGGCTTCAGATCATTCACCATGTCGGTCTACCGTGAAAAACTGACGCTGCTTGAAGAATTGGCTATGCATACTGACAAAGGTATTGTTCTGGCAACGACACTGATTGAGCATTTGCGTGGGAAATTAATTCTATTGCCCTCAATTAATGTCATAGAGCGACTGTGTTCCGAGGCGATTACTAAAACCAATCGTAAGATTTATCAAATGCTCACTGAGTCTTTATCGGATGAACATTACACAAAACTCGATGACTTGCTTCAACGGAAACCTGAAAGTAAATTTACCTGGTTAGTGTGGTTACGCCAATCACCGAGTAAACCCAGTTCAAAGCAAATGCTGGAACATATTGAACGTCTTAAGGCATTGCAAAAACTAAATATGCCAGAACAAATCTACCACTCCAGCATTCACCAAAACCGGCTACTTAAAATTGCGCGAGAGGGTGGGCAGATGACACCCCAGGATTTATCGAAGTTTGAACCTGTACGCCGTTATGCTACCTTGGTTGCGCTTGTTCTCGAAAGCACCGCAACGATTACTGACGAAATCATTGACCTGCATGACCGGATAATTGGCAGGCTATTCAATGCCGCTAAAAACAAGCATCAAAAACGCTTTCAGCAGTCGGGTAAGGATATTAATAGTAAAATTCGGATATACAGTAAAGTTGGCCAAGCATTAGTCGGTGCAAAACAAGATGGAACGGACCCATTCAAGGCAATTGAGTCGGTTATCTCATGGGATGAATTCGAAGCCAGCGTCATGGAAGCCCAAAAGCTTGCTCAACCTGAAAGGTTTGATTTTCTGGCTTTGATTGGTGACAGTTATAGTACGTTGCGGCGCTATGCCCCCGCCTTTTTAGATTCCTTAAAAATACAGGCAACGCCCGCCTCTCAAGACATTGTGGATGGCATTGCCATTTTACGCGAATTAAATAGGGATAATACTCGCAAATTACCCCCTTATGTGCCGACGACTTTTATCAAAAAACGTTGGAATGATTTGGTGTTCAATGACAAAGGTGTTGACCGCCGCTATTACGAATTATGCCTACTGTCCGAGTTAAAAGGCGTGTTACGCTCAGGTGACGCATGGGTTCAAGGTTCCCGTCAGTTTAAGGATTTCAACACTTATCTGATTTCACCGGAAAGATATGCACAACTCAAACAAAATAACGAATTACCGTTAAAAGTTGCCACGGATTGCGACCAGTATCTGCATGAACGCCTGGCGTTACTAGAGAGTGAATTAATTAAAGTTAACCAGATGGCCGCTGCCGATAATTTGCCCGATGCAGTGATCACGGAATCGGGCCTTAAAATTACGCCACTCGATGCGATTATTCCAGAAAACGTACAGAAATTCATCGATCAAGCAACCGCGTTATTGCCCCATGTCAAAATTACCGAATTGCTCTTGGAAGTTGATCAGTGGACTAACTTTACCCAGCATTTTACCCATCTTAAAAGTGGCGATCTTGCCAAAGACAAAAATCTTCTTTTGACAGCGATCTTGGCTGATGGCATTAATCTAGGCTTGAGTAAAATGTCTGAATCGTGCCCTGGAACAACTTATTCTAAACTGGCCTGGTTACAAGCATGGCATATCCGTGATGACAACTACTCCGCAGCATTGGCAGAGTTGACGAACGCTCAATCCAAACATCCTTTTGCCGCCAATTGGGGTGACGGCACAACGTCTTCATCAGATGGGCAGCGGTTTCGCACAGGCGGTGTCAGCCAAGGTAAAGGACAAGTAAACCCAAAGTATGGTGCAGAACCGGGTCGGCAATTTTACACACACATATCAGACCAATATGCCCCTTATCATGCTCAGGTTATCAACGTAGGTGTGCGTGATTCAACGTATGTGCTTGATGGCTTGCTTTACCACGAGTCAGATTTAATCATTGAGGAACATTACACCGATACGTCAGGGTTTACGGATCAGGTATTTGGCATGATGCCTTTCTTAGGCTTTAGGCTTGCGCCTAGAATCAGGGATTTAGGCGATACCAAGATATTTATCCCGCCGGGACAACAAAAACTTTATCCAGCATTGCAAACGATGATCAGTGATGAGATAAAGGTCAATTGTATCAAAACACTTTGGGATGGTATTCTGCGATTAGCGACATCCATCCAGCTAGGGACAGCTACGGCATCCTTACTCTTACGGAAATTAAGCAGTTACCCCCGGCAAAATGGTTTAGCGGTTGCGTTGCGGGAACTTGGGCGGATCGAACGCTCTCTTTTTATTTTGGATTGGTTACAAAGTGTAGAATTACGTCGTCGAGTGACTGCGGGATTAAACAAAGGCGAAGCCCGTAATGCCCTGGCACGCGCGGTATTTTTTAATCGCTTAGGCGAAATTCGGGATCGCAGCTATGAGCAACAGCGCTACCGAGCCAGCGGTTTAACACTGGTTACCGCCGCAATCATTTTGTGGAATACAGTTTATATGGAAATAGCCGTCGAAGCCTTAAAGAAACAAGGCTTTAAGGTTAATCCCGATTGGTACCAATATCTTTCTCCATTAGGATGGGAGCACATCAACCTGACAGGTGATTATATATGGCATCAAAGTAAAGTCATACAACAGGGGAAATTCAGGCCTTTGCGCACGATGCAAAATCCTTAACGGGGTTTATATTCCGAATTCTGTGTCGACCCCTACTAGTGCAAGAATTCAATATTGAACTCTATCTTCCTTAAGCCTTATACCAAACAAAACTTCTATAGTCTCTTTAAACTCAAAACATCCAAAACAGACACTTGAAGAATTTATCCATGAGTTTACAGACACGAAAGAGAGAATAACTCCAAAAAATACCACTTAATTTACACGTAATACCCTTTTATAATTGTCTTCCATGATATAGGTTTAACCCGCCTATACGGAGCAACCGGGCTTAAAAATACTTGAAAGCAGAAACAAGATGAGGTATTAGTTCTGTCATTTTGATTTCAAATAACAGATAAACCAACACCCTCAATCATTCATCACTTTTCTAACATTGAAGACCCAAGATTAGGCAAACAAAAGAAACACAAACTACAGGATATTTTCTTTAACACCTTCTCCGCCGTTATTTGTGACGCAGACAATTGAGTGTCTGACTTAGTCTGACTTAGCCTGACTGACTGAAAGGTTATTGCCATCGATGGCAAATGCTTAAGGCGAAATATTGATAGAGCATCAAAGAAACCAGCTATTCATATGCTTAGTGCGTGGGCACAGCACAATAACTTGGTTCTAGGTCAGATTAAAGTAGATAACAAATCCAATGAAATCACGACCATTCCAAAACTACTTTCTCGTTTAAATATTGCAGGATCTGTGATTACAAAAGATAGTAATCGAACACGTAAAAACCGATCCATCAGAATAATGATTATTTGCTTCGAATTATTCGAGCAATTTAAGCCCGGTTACCCTACTGGGGTCTAGGGAGCAATGGAACGTAAAACCCGGTTAAGGACTCTGGGTTTCTCACTTGCTGCGCGCAAGTAAACGTGAAACCGTTGCCGGATGAACACTAAAAAGCCTTGCAGCATCAGCAGCAGTCTTTTCACCTGAACTCACTAAATGTATGATTTCTCGTTCCT
>JAJDAG010000178.1 GCA_029262005.1 Candidatus Zhuqueibacterota bacterium
AAAAAAATATCCCAGCCAAGCGGACCGAGATCGTCTGTGGTGGACAGAAGCAACCCCTTAACCGCTTTATTCGATAATTCAGGCGTCCTGGATAAGAGCAGGGCTGCCAGCGCAGAAACGAACGGAGCAGAGGCGGAAGTGCCGGAAAATATATCATAGCGATTAGATGTGTTTGTGGTTAAAATGTTGACACCCGGCGCCACCAGGTCCAGCGACGAGCCGTAATTTGAGAAGCTTGCAAGCAGATCCTGTGCATTCGAGGCGCCGACCGAAATCGTCGTAGAAAATCCACTGGGGTAGTGAATTTTGTCGGTGGCGGAATTGCCGGACGATGCGACCATTACCACATTGTGTGCGTGGGCGTAGGCCATGATATCGCGCAGCAGGGGCGAAGCGACTTCATCACCAAAACTCATATTGATGATTTGTGCCCCATTATCGATTGCGTATAAAATAGCCGAAGCCACATCATCTTCTTCGAGAAACCCGAGGGATGTTCCGGCGCGCAATGTCATAATACGGCAGCCGTAAGCCAGGCCGGCAATACCGATTTTGTTGTTGCCGCTAGCGCCGATGATGCCCGCGACCGCCGTGCCATGACCATTTTCGTCAAAGGGATCATTATCGGGTTTCTGGAAGTCGCCGCCATCCGGGAAAGCCGGTGCATCGGTAAAATCCCAGCCAATGACGTCATCGATGAAGCCGTTGCCATCATCATCAATGTTGTTTATGTCCGCATCGTCAAGTTGCTCATTTCCGTTCAAATCTTCAGCAGCATTGATCCAAATTGCAGCCTTCAGATCTTCATGTTCATAATCAATGCCCGTGTCTATAACGCCAACAACAATGTCCGGCGATGCCTGTTGAATTTTCCAGGCTTGCACGGCTCTTATGGTTTGCAGCGATAATTGCCTGTTGAGTAAAGAGTCGTTCGGGGTACCGTGCAGCCGGTGTACATAATTTGGTTGCGCGTACTCGATTTGCGGATCAGCGCCGTAGACAATTACGGCTTCATGGATATTTGTTTTCTTGGCAAGTGTAAGTAAATACACGCCCGCTAATTCGGGTGCAGCGTTTGCACGAGTTTGAATGGGGGTCGCTTTCAGAACACCGAATTGCTTGTTTAGAGCTATCAGCGAAGGACTGCCGGCTGAAAAGTTAGGGCTTTTGAACGGGGAATTCTTTTTTGCAGAACGTTGTTTGACAATGATCTCGCCCTCTGCGTACTGCGGCAGTTGCGCAGGGCTGTCAACGAAGAGTGTGAGGAGCAGGCACTGCATGAGCGCAATTGTACAATATGATTTCAAGCTGTGTTCGCGTGTAAGAGAATTGTGAGATGAAGCGAGTTAAATTGTTTCACTCGCGTTGATGAATTACCACTTTCAAAGATAAACTACCATGAGAGAATTGCAATGAAAATGATATTATCTGCACTTTAAATGATAGATTGTTGTAATGTCTTGCCGCATTTAGGATGTTTTGCTCGTAATAAAGAGTGTTCAAAAAAAGCCGAGTTGGACAAAGTCTATACATTACATTTTCTATAAAGCATCATGAGGACGCATAGAGTGGATCAGTTGTTGATGACGGTCGACCCTGAAACCGGGACAGAGGATATTTCTGTAATTCGAGTAAGTGGTCACCTGGATTTTGTCACTGCCAGAGAACTAGAGCATGCAATTGTCGCGTCAATGCGCGCAGGGAATTACAACATAATTATCGATTTGAAGGATGTTGATTATGTCAGTGGCGTGGGTTGGAGCGTTTTTCTCGATAAGCTCAAAGATAGTCGCGAAAATGGTGGTGACTTGAAGTTGACGCAAATGTCTCCCCGTGTCTTTGAGGTATTCAAATCGCTTGAATTTGAGTGGACCCTGAACAGCTACCAAACTCTTGAAGAAGCCGCGTCTGCTTTTCCTGTCAAAAAGAATATACATAAAGCTGCGTTCTGTTAGCCTGCACCATTTCCGCGCGATAACTACCGGCTTAGTCACTGCATATTTCCGGGCTCACACCTGGTTTAAACCCAAATTGACCAATTCAAAATTCAACGGATTCTGCCGGTGTTGCCGGTATTGTTGATATCCGGCAGTGGAATTTGACTGCTTTTGTAGTTTGTAATTTTACGGTGCCAATAAAGTGACTCAGCCTGTGTCATTTAGGCGAACAGTGTTTTTAAGTCGTACATGTTGTTAACAAGTTGTTATAAACCTGCCTGTGCATAACTTTCTATTAAAACACTACTTATTGCTATTTTTTTGTTTTGGAATGGCATTTGCTTTTGGGTAAAACGTCGAACACAGGGACAGGTTGCTACATTTGCCATCTCCTCGCACTTGCTCTTTTGACTTACTTCAACCGCCCTAATTCATCGACTTTTCTTGAGAGTTTCTTTGCAATTGTTGTGTCTATGTTGGTAAGTACCGCAAATCGATCATGAAATATAGTTGAGGTAAAAATGAAGATAATACTTGTTTCTCTTTCTATTTCTTTGGCCTCTCTGGGTGTTTATGTTGAGCAGCAGAGTGGCGCAATCAACCCCATGCAACGTATTGAACATCACGTGAATGTTATCCAGGATGTGGTTAAGGTGGATGCAGAACGCCAACAATCACAGGACAAGATTCTTGGAATTTTGCAACGATTCAATGTGGATATGTCTGCAAATACAAAAGCCGCGATTGTTGATGAAATTATCGAAATGAGCGAAAAATATCCAAATTTGAATGTTGATTTGATCTGTGCAACAATCACCCACGAGAGTGGCCGGAGCTGGAACCCGAGAGCTTTTTCACGTGCCGGCGCAATGGGGCTGATGCAACTAATGCCGCCCACGGGAAAGTGGCTTGCCCGTATCGAAGGTATCGACTGGACGAGCGCTGAAGAAGTATTATATAATCCTGTTTATAATATTCGCATGGGCTCGCGTTACTTGTCAGCGCTGATCGAAATGTATGATTTGGAAGGTGGCCTGGCTGCGTATAATGGTGGTGGTAAACGAGCAGCCTTGTGGTTGGCCAATGATAAAGCGGATGGTATTCTCTGGGCAGAAACCCGGGCTTACATTCCGCATGTGTTGAAACTGTACGCTGAGTTTAGAACACTTTAGACAGCTAAAAAAAGACGTGGAACAAGTGTGAAATAGTAGTTGTCATCCTCCCTCCGGAACGGGCATCGACTACCTTGGAGCAGTTAAAGCTTCAAGTTGTCGGCGCCCGTTTTTTTTGCCCCTACATTTTTCTGTTTAAGCAGATATTTAACCGGTTTTGTAAAATGGGTTGGTCTTTTTGAACCGTCGTTCCCAAGTAAGAAGTAAAATATCATGAACCTCGAAAGCGGCGTCAATTATTGCTTCGGTTGTCTCGGCATATTTTAGGTTCATTTATCCGTGTTTCATCTGTGTATATCCTATGCTCAATTTCTCTTTTCACCATTACCCACATAAAACAACATAGAGCCACAATTTTTCCTTAATCCACTCGAACCTTTTTTAAGCCAACAAGCAACACAGGAATAACCACCAAAACCAGTAATGTCGAGCTCAACAGCCCTCCGATTGTGGCCAGCGATAGTGCGTACCAGATACTCTTATCCGGTTGGACGAACAAAACCAGAGGCAGCAATCCTAAAATCGTAGTGGCCGATGTCATCATTATGGGTCGGACTCGGTCGAGAGTTCCTTGCACCACAGCATCAAGCAAATTTCTACCTTTATGTCGTAAGTTGTTGATGTGGTGTACCAGAATTATTGAATTGTTGACAACGATCCCGGCTAACAAAATCACACCAATATAAGCGGAACGGTCGAAATTGGTGTTGGTGAGATAGAAGATAAGAAACACGCCAACCAGCGCCAGCGGCACAGTCAGCAAAATGATAAGTGGCTGCAACAGAGACTCAAATAGACCGGCTGTCACCATAAACACCAGCAGCAGTGCAAATGCCAGTACCCAATAAATCCGGGTTTTCTCTTCTTCAGTGAGAAAGAAGAATTTTTTGCGCTCGAGTTTGTAACCGTGTGGCAGTTTGGTGTTTGTTATGAGGTTCTCAACCAGTCGGTTGCCATATTTCCAGGGACCGCGGTATTCAAATGCAATGTCGCGCACATACTGCTGTTCTTCGCGCACGATTTGTGCCATCACTTTGCGCGCGCCAATGTTTGCCACTTGATTTAGCCTGACTTTCTCACCTGTGGGCGTCTTGAGCAAGAGGTTCTGTAAATCCTCTAAATTAAGTTCCTCATGGCCCAGCATTTTTATACGGTAATCAATTTCCTTGCCGGCCAATGTAATCCGCTGCCAGTCCAGACTTTCCCGTAACCGGCTTTGTAGTGAACCCAGCACCTCGGACGCGGTGAGGTGAAAACGCTTAAGATTTTTCCGGTTTACCTGCAACACCATTTCGAATAAATCTTCCTGGCCGCGAAAGCCAATAAAGCTGTTGATATTAATGTCGTGAATGCGCGGGTTGCGTTTTAGTTTTTGCGCCTCTTGAACAGATAAACTTCGTTTTTGGGTGCGCCGTTTTTTGGGTTTTATTCTTGTTGAGCAGAATTATTTGAAAGTTAAATTGGTTGTTGCGATCGCGGTGCGGCTTCCAATTTGCTCACGAGAATTTGCAGCCCATTTGCCGTGCTCGCTCTGTAAATCCGGACGCACAAAACATGGCCTGCTGTTGTGTGGCGAATGCTGCAGCGCCGCGACAACCTCTGGAATAGAACAGAATTAACAATAGTTTATTGGAGTTCTCCCACCGGGGAAAAGAAGCGGGGTTGGAAATGACGCTGTGTGGTTGGCTTGACGTTTTAGAAGGGGTTTGAATTGTGGTAATAAACCTGATTTTGTTGAAAGGCTTGTCAATCACGGCCCTTGGCAGCGGCCGTTTTTTTATCCCCCGACGTTTTTCCGTTTAAGCAGATATTCAGCCAGAGCACGGTCATAGGTGTCTTTGGTGTTGAGAAGCACATATTCGATTTGATGTTGCCTGCACAGTGTTTTGTAGTGGTCGGTAAAAGCCTTTACCGCAGCTTGATAATCTGAACGAATATGCCATGGTTGCGTGTTCATTTCTTCGCCTGATTCCATATCCTTAAAAACGGCATCATTTTCAAACTCAAAAGTCAGCTCAAGTGGATCGAGAATTTGGAAGACGATAACTTCATGTTTTTTATGCCGAAAGTGTTTTAAGCCGGCGATAATTTTTTCGGGCTCGTCGAGCAGATCCGAAAGCAAGATGATCAGTCCTCGCCGTTGAATTCGTTCGGCCATTTGGTGCAGGGCGCTTGCGGTTTCAGTTCCGGCTTCAGGTTTGGCCTTTTCCAGGTGCAGAAGAATTTGATTGAGGTAAGTTGTGATGGAACGCGGTGGCAAATATTTTCGAATTTTTTCATCGAATGTCACCAGGCCAACCGCATCACGCTGGCGCATCATCAAGTACGAAAGTGCACCGGCCAGATAAGAAGCATACTGCAGTTTGGTTATATTGCCGGAAGTGTAGCCCATGGATGCTGAAGAATCCAGCAAAATATGGGCTTTCAGGTTGGTTTCTTCTTCAAACTGTTTTACGTAAAACCGGTCTGTTTTTCCGTACACTTTCCAGTCAACATGTTTGATATCGTCTCCGGGCATGTATTGACGGTGCTCTGCAAACTCAACGCTGAAGCCGTGATAAGGACTTTTGTGTAAGCCGGTAATAAAACCTTCAACAACCAGTCTGGCACGCAGGTCCATGGATGCGACTTTTGACAGGATTTCAGGATCCAGGTATTTGCGGTAGTCTGTGGGTTTCTCGATGGACATCAGTCAGATATTCTATGCGGATGAATTTGGTAAAGAGGCCTTAACAAGCTACTCGGCCATTATGATTTTTTGATTATTCTGTTAATGATATCGACCGTATCCACGCCCTCAGCTTCGGCATTAAAATTAGTGACCAGGCGGTGGCGCAGAACCGGTGTGGCCATTTCTGTGATGTCCGCAATTTCCGGTGTTGGGCGTCCGAACAGGATGGCGCGAGTTTTCGCTGCCATAATAAGGTGTTGCGAAGCACGGGGACCGGCGCCCCATCTTACCCAGTCGCGGATGAAATCCGGTGCATCTTCGTAACCGGGACGCGTTTTGCGAACCAGTCCGACTGCGTAATCGATGACGTGATCTGCTACGGGTACCCGCCGTACGAGATTCTGCATCTTAAGTATTTCCTCGGCGGTCATAATCGGTTGTAGTTCCGCCTCATAAGCGCTGGTTGTAGATTTGACGATTTGCGTTTCTTCTTCATAGCTGGGATATTCAACCCAAAGATTGAACATAAAACGATCCAGTTGTGCTTCCGGCAGCGGGTATGTACCTTCCTGCTCAATTGGGTTTTGGGTTGCGAGAACGAAAAATGGTTCATCCAGCGTGTATGTTGTTCCTGCTGCGGTGACTTCATGTTCCTGCATTGCCTGGAGAAGTGCAGCCTGGGTTTTAGGCGGTGTCCGGTTGATTTCGTCGGCAAGCACAATATTGGCAAAGATCGGCCCTTTGATAAACTTGAAGGCCTTGTGGCCGGTGGTTGTATCGTCTTCTATTATTTCAGTGCCGGTAATATCCGATGGCATTAAGTCCGGGGTGAATTGAATTCGACTAAAATTCAAATCAAGCACTTTTGCCAGCGTGCTAATCAAGAGTGTTTTTGCCAACCCGGGCACACCAACCAAAAGGCAGTGACCACGCGCCAGTAATGAGATTAACAGTTGTTCAATGATTTTGTCCTGGCCGACAATGACTTTGCCGATTTCAGCCGCCAGCCGTCCCTGAGCTTCTTGCAGTTGCTTGACGCTCTCGATATCGCTGGTGCTTGTCGTTGGTTTGTCCGGCATGCAACCTCCTGTTTCTGCTGGTATTTTGCCTGTGTTAAATTGCCATTGGTTTTCGCGGTGGCAATCGTTTTTTCGTTACATGAGTGGCAGTGTGGTAGAATCCTGCGCATCAATTTTAAAACGTTTATAGTAAAGAAAATGTGCCCCAAAGTCAATATTTTTTCTTGTTCTTAACACTTGATTTGGTTAACTTAAACACTATTTTTTCAAGCCAGGCCTTGTCGCAAATTTAAGATAGACAAGGTCGGCAGTGTTTTTTTTACTTGCTGCAAAGTTCAAATCCTGAGTTGGCTTCTGGTGTGGTGCCAATCGTAAAAATATTCAAATTTGATTGTTGAAAAGAGATGATAGCTTCAAAAAAGCAAATTGATTTAAAAGGTCTTGACAAAAATGAATTGCTCACTTTTGTTGAATCTATTGGTGAAAAACGGTTTCGCGCCCAACAATTTTTTGAGTGGATTTACGGGCGTAATGTCAATAGTTTTGATGAAATGACAAATGTGTCCAAGCAGTTGCGCACGCGCCTGACAAAGATATCTACAATTGGACAGCTCAAGCTTGTCGCGCAAGAAACATCTTCAAAGGATGGTTCCACAAAGCTTTTGTTTGAGTTGTCTGATGGGCTTAAGATAGAGTCTGTCGTCATGCAGGAGAAGGACCGATTCATTTTGTGCATTTCTACGCAAGTGGGTTGTGCTTTGGATTGTAAGTTTTGTGCCACCGGCATGATGGGGCTGCAAAGAAACTTGACCAGTGGTGAGATTTTGGACCAGTTTCTCCAGGCACGAAAAATTATGGACAAACCCATATCGAACATCGTTTTTATGGGCATGGGTGAACCTTTTCATAACTACGATAACCTGCTCAAAGCTTGTAGCATTTTGTGTGATGACGACGGGCCCAACATGTCTTCGCGGCATATTGTGATTTCTACCAGTGGACTTGTTTCAGAGATTTACCGTTTCGCTGATGAGAAACATAAATACCAACTGGCGATTTCGTTAAATGCAACAACCGATGCCGTCAGAACACGCATCATGCCGATCGCCAAAAAGTGGCCGCTCCCGGTCCTGCTTAAAGCGGTCCGCTATTATTTGGATAAAGTGCACCGGCCTGTTACATTTGAGTATGTTCTGCTGAATGAGGTTAACGACACCGATGAAGATGCGGAGAGATTGAGACGACTTGTATCCGGAATGCTTTGCAAGATCAATATTATTCCTTACAATCCGGCTGGTGGAACGTACGGTCGCTCCTCCCAGGAACGCATTATGAATTTTTATGGAAAGCTTGCAGATTTGCCAACGCCTGTGACCATCAGGTGGAGTAAGGGGAGCGATATATCTGCTGGTTGCGGTCAACTGGCCACGAAAAAGAAGGCTTAGTCGGCTGTCATCGTTCCGACAACAGCAAACCCGTCAGCACATGTTTTTGCCAGAGCTTCCAGTTTTTGCGCAACGCGTTTGTCGTTCTGAAATTCCAGCGGTATTTGGATGGTTTTTTCACATTCCGCCAGAGCCTTGCTTTTTTCCCCAAGTCGCAAGTACATTTCACATAGATTTTTTCGACAGGCGATCTGATTGATTGGAGACCTAACTTGTTGTTTTTCAAAACTATCGAGAATGCGTTCATAATAGTCAGCAGCCTTGCGCCAGTTTTCCATTTTGTGATTTAGTTTGGCTGCTGCCCAAAGAAAAACTCTGCTTTCAGGAAAAATCTCCAGGATAGGTTCGACAATATCGAGTCCCTCTTCAAATCGTTTTTCTTCCATTAAAATCCAACTAATACCATTCATGGCGCTGTAGTTGGAGTATTTACTTTTGTCAATGGCCAGCTTAATAAACTGGATGCCTTTTTCCCGTTCATCATGGATGAGAGGGAGCCAGGTAAGGTGCCTGCTAAGTTTGCTTCGGTAGTATTTGTAGGTACCTAAACCCAGGTAAGCGTCGTAAAGCGTGGGATCGAGTTTGACGGCCTGTTCGAGCGCTGCTACGCTTCGTTTGGCGTGTGCGAATGCCTTCCAGTATTTTCCCTGTTTTGACCGGTAGAAGGCAAGGTAACCATAACTACCGCCAATATAGAAATAGGCCCAGGCGTTTTTGTTTTTTCGCACTTGTTTTTTTGCGAAAAGCAAGGAACTGTCAACCTGAGCCAGAAAATGAGGTTCGTTCTCGTAATTTTCCAAGTCCATCATTTGGGTTTGGATGACCGCTGCATGAAAAAAGTAACCGATTGGACTTCGCGGATCCTCTCGTTTGACTTTGTTGAAAATGGTGATGGCCTCAGCATAACGCTGCTGAATACTGTTGCGAATGCCGAGTTGAACCAGGCTGTCGAGCCGTGATGTTTTACTCGTGGCAATAAGTGGGTGGATCAGGGTGCACAGAATTGCTGTGCTCAATAAGAACAAATGGTTGCGGCTAAATGGCATGTCGAATCCCTTCGAAACTAGATGCAGTTGCCTGTTTTACTAAGAAGTCGAGAATCGGCAAAAGTGAACAGTCTGAAATTGACACCAATATACCAAAACTCAACCAAAATGCAAGAATGTATCCGTTTTTTAATAAATAATCCGGTGTTGCCGGAAGAGATGAAAGTATTCGTTACATCTTCAGTGAATTTTCTCGTCCACAAGCATGACGTTTGTTTATATTTGGCCATGACTAGGCAAGTTCTGCCGTGTTTGGGGTATATAGTTTTATTTATAGTGGTTATAGAGATTTTTTCCTTGACAAATTAGTCTTGATTTGTTACATTTCCGTCGTTCTGATTGCTTCAGATAGCCCTGCCTGATATAGAGGAAATGTTTTTGTCATAAAACTTCAATAGAGTATGTCTTCACTCAGAGATCTGCATCTACGGAAATGTGTAATGTTGACTGAAGATTGTAGTATCTCTTTTTTTTATGGACAACGGTGAAGGACCCAATAACTATGCAGACTAAAAAAGTCAAGCTCATATATTTTTCGTTACTCGATACTAATTCGCGTGAGATTGAACTTACAAGGGGTAAGTTTATTTCTCTTTTGAGTTCGGTCTTTTTTGTTCTGCTTTGCCTTGTCTCTGTTTCCCTGGCTTTTTTTACAGATTTTTACCAAAACCTCGAAATGTCTTCACTTTCAAAAGTAAATAAACACCTTGAGGTTCAATTAAAAGAAATGGGAAGTAAGATTTCTTTGATTGACGGTCGTGTGAATAGCCTGGAGGCTGAAGATGCTCATCTTCGCATTATTGCAGATTTGCCAACAATAGACGAAGATACCCGCGACGTAGGTGTCGGTGGTGTGTTGAATGTTAATTATGAACTACCCATGATTTCAAAAGAGATAACGGATCAGGTTTTCAATTATCAGGAAGTTTTAAACAAGGTAGAGCGTCGCCTTAAACTCACCAAGCACAGCAGGCAGGAAATCAAAGAAAAACTCGAAGAAAATAAGAATGTGATGAAACATACGCCTTCCATTCGGCCGTTGTCGGGAGGGCGAATTAATGATAAATTTGGTTTCAGGGTGCACCCTCTTCTGGAAAAAGTAGTTCACCACAAAGGTGTTGATATTGCAGCAGAGCGTGGCACAGAAGTCTTCTCAACGGCAGCGGGTAAAGTTGAGAAAGTTATTACCAAATACAAGGTAAATAAAGGGTACGGCAAAATGGTGATTATTGACCATGGGTTTGGGGTCAAGACTTTGTATGGTCATTTGTCACGGGTCATGGTTCGGGAAGGTCAGGAAATCGATAGATGGCAGCCGATCGGTTTGGTGGGCTCAACTGGTTTGTCTACGGGACCTCACTTGCATTATGAAGTACGCAAGGAAGGGACTCAAATTGATCCCCTGGCTTACATGCTCAACTAATTTGCCTTTATAGACACAAGATATTCAAAACGCCTGAGGTGCTAAATCCCAGGCGTTTTTTTGTAATAGTCTCTCAGGATTCATGATGAATCGATATTTGGCGCAAACCCCGGTAATTATTATCCTTCTTGGCTATCTGCTGCTCTCAGCGGATGTTCGTGCTCAAATCGTCTTGTCCGAAGTCATGTTTGACGTTCCTGGAAGCGACGATCACGATGAGTTTGTCGAGTTCGTAAATCGCTCCACTTTTGAGTCTGTGGATTTGACGGGATGGCGAATAAGCGACGGTGGCGCCACAGACGATCTCCTAGCGCATACCGCCGGTATGGTTTTAGGGCCCGGTCAGTTTTGCGTTATTCTCGATGCTTCCTATTTTGCAAACTCTACACAATATGCTACACTCATCCCTGCGAGTAGCCTGATTATCACCCTGGATGATGCTGCTTTTGGCCGTTCGGGTTTGGCCAACTCCGTTTCCAAAACCATTACTTTGCTGGATAGCACTGGGCGTACAGTGGCCGGGTACACCTACTCCACAGGGAATATCGCTGGTTTCTCTGATGAGAAAATTGACCTGGATGGCACCGACGATTCCGGCAACTGGGCCGACAGTCGTCAATTGTTTGGTACGCCCGGCGCGCCAAATAGCGTATCGCCGCATGGCTATGATTTGGCTGTTTCCGGTGGCCTAGGCTTTTCCCCGGAAATGGTCGAAGCAGGTACGGGAGTTGAGGTCGTTGCAACAGTGAAAAATATTGGACGGTCTACGGCTTCGCTGTTTTCGGTGAGTTTTTTTGAGGACTTCAATGCAGATGGCGTGCCTCAGGCTGAGGAATTGCTGTCTTCGCCTGTTGCAAATAACAACGAAGTTGCGCCCGGTGATTCGATTGATGCGGGTGTTGCTTTGGCTGGTTTTGCCGCCGGCAGCCATATTATTCTCGTTGAAGTTACGTTTGCGGCTGATCAGGATTTGTCTAATAATCGTGGCTCTGCAATCTTGAATGTAGCCTTTCCTGTTCATGCTTTGCATATCAATGAGATAATGTATGCACCTTTATCCGGGCAGGCGGAATGGGTGGAGCTGGTGAACCTGACATCTGAAACGGTGAATGTGTTCGGTTGGTCGCTTTCTGACCAAGGCAGCGGGTCTGTTGCACGGGTTAATGCTGACTTCAATGTCGCTCCAAACGACTATGTCGTGCTTGCGCAGGATTCATCTTTAGGGCAGTTGACGCCGCCGTTTGGGACTTTTGTCGTTACAGGTAGTTGGCCGTCTCTAAATAATGCCGGTGATGCGGTCATTTTGTTCGGGCCGACTGGTCGAACAATCGATTCATTGTATTATCGCAGTGACTGGGGCGGCGATACGGGAATCTCATTAGAAAAGATTAGTCCAGCTTTGTTGGCGACGGACAGTACCAACTGGAGTTCGTCCGTCTCAGATGCAGGGGGAACGCCCGGCGCTCAGAACAGTATTTTCACCGAAATGCTCGCCCCGAGGGCAACTGTTTCCGTTGCTCCGAATCCTGTTTCACCCGATGGTGATGGTCGCGATGATTTTGCTCTTATTGCCTATTCTTTGCCGGTCACCACAGCACAGATCAACGTGAAGATTTATGATCTGCGCGGACGATTGATTCGTTTTTTGGCAAACAATCGACCGTCGGGCGCTGAGGGCACACTTGTTTGGGATGGCCGGGACGATTTCGGGCAACTGGCGCGAATGGGAATTTATGTTGTTTTTTTGCAAGCAATTAATGCGGCCAACGGTGTTTTGGCCGGTAATAAAACGACGGTTGTGCTAGCAGGTAAGTTGTAGCGGTGATAATTGTGGCAACATTGCTATGACGCTTTTCCCTTTTATATACCTATGCTTCTCGAAGTATTCGAAGAACCTTCCCCTACTTTTTTATTGATTTTTATCAGACAGACCGGTATATTTAATACTTTTTTGAATAAAATGAAGATCGCAGAAAATATCCAAAGAATCCGGGAACGGATCGCAGCGGCTTGCTTAAGCACCGGGCGTTGTCCGGAAGATGTGAAACTCATCGCGGTAACAAAAACCGTTGATGCAGACAAAATTACCAAAGCCATTTTGGCTGGCTCGACAATTGTTGGTGAAAATCGGGTGCAAGAAGGGTTGAAGAAATTTCAAGCTGTTTCACTGCAAGCTGAGTGGCACATGATTGGACATTTACAAACCAATAAGGTAAAACATGCCTTGCAGTTCGCTGCTGTGATTCAGTCGGTTGATAGCCTGAGACTCGCAGATGAGATTCAATTGCAGGCAGAAAAACAAGGCAGGATTGTTGACACACTTGTTCAAGTCAACACATCCGGTGAAGAGTCAAAATTTGGCTTTGCACCTGCGGAAGTACCGGCAGCAGTCACTCACATTGCCGGCCTTGCAAATGTGCGAATGAACGGCTTGATGACCATCGGTATTTTCTCAAATGATGAAAAACTTGTTCGAACATGTTTTAGTAATTTGCGGCATTTGCGTGATGAGGTTGTTGCTGCTGCACCTCCCGGGCTTGAGCTGAAGGAATTGTCCATGGGCATGACGAATGATTTTGAATTGGCTATTGCTGAAGGGGCGACTATGGTAAGAATTGGGCGTTCTATTTTTGGCGAACGTAATTAACCGAAACCAGACTGGATTATTGGCATGAGAAACTTAATTAGTACTGTAATCAATTTGTATATCTTGATCGTTATTGTTCGTGTGGCAATATCGTGGATAGGCATTGACTCAAATAATCAGTTCGTTCGCGTCATTATCGATATCACGGAGCCACCATTGGCCAAAATCCGCAGCGTGGTGCCCTTGTTTGGCGGGCTTGATTTGTCGCCCATTGTTCTGATAGTAGCGTTGTCAATAATTCGCAATTTGCTTTTTCCTGGCTATTAGTCGATATTTTTACTTTAACAGTCCATTTTTATGGAGGTGTTCACGATGACACTCACTCCGTTAGAAATTAAAAAACAGGAATTCAAAAAAAACCTGCGCGGCTACGATCCGGTTGAGGTCGATGCCTTTCTTGAATTGGTTTCTGAAGAACTGGAAGACATTATTCGGGACAAGAATGAACTTGCGGATGAGGTTTTGATTCTTAAAACCCAACTTCGTGACTACAAAAGCGTGGAGAAGACGCTGCAGGACACTTTGATGAGTGCGCAAGAATCGATTAAGGATTCGAAGGAGAATTCCAACCGAGAGGCTGACATAATAGTTCGTGAGGCTGAACTGAAGGCAGAACAGATCCTTGAACACACAAAACTCAGATTGGCAGAAATGAAAAACGAGTTGGTGCTCGTTAAGTCACAGAAAGATTCGTTTGCGCGGCGATTACGCCATTTGCTAGATTCGCAACTCGAGTTGATTCAGGTTTTGGAATTAGATGATTTGGGCTTTGGCCCTTACGAATCCAGTAAAAAGAAAACGGGAATGCGTCATCACCGCAAGAGTTCTGGCTCTGAGACAGAGCAGGAAAAGATAGAGTTCGCGGCAGTTGACGATGTTTTGCCGGAACGCCCGGCGGAGCGCCAATCAGCCGATGACGGTAAAAATGAAAGCGCACATGACATTCACTGGGGTAAGCGCAATCTACCCGAAGACATCCCAGACAGTAGTGGTGATGAGCAGAAGCCTGCACAACGTATTTCAGATCAACTTATAACCTAGCGGAGCCTGAATGGACGACTTGAAAAAAAATATAGCAGAAGCGTGTCATTTTCTTGCAGAAAAAACAAGAGTGGAGCCTGTTGTCGGCATTATTTTGGGCACCGGACTGGGAGCGCTGGCCGCAGAGATTGATGCGGAGACCGTGGTTTCATACGAAGAAATACCACACTTCCCGGTGTCAACAGTTGAAAGCCATGCCGGTAGACTAATATTTGGCACGATTGGCTCGAAAAGCGTTGTCGCGATGCAAGGTCGCTTCCATTATTATGAAGGTTATTCAATGCAGCAGATCGGCTTTCCGGTGCGGGTCATGAAGCGAATGGGGGTAGAAACTTTGCTCGTGTCCAACGCCTGCGGCGGCATGAACCCGATCTATGCAGCGGGCGATATTATGATCATGTCCGACCACATCAACCTGCTGGGCGACAACCCGTTGATTGGCGTAAATGACGATGAACTGGGACCGCGATTTCCGGATATGTCTGAGCCGTACACAGAACAACTTATCGAACTGGCGCAGAAAACAGCCCTTGAAGAAAAAATCAAAATACAGAAAGGCGTTTACGTCGCCGTCTCCGGCCCTTGCCTTGAAACCCGCGCTGAATAT
Source organism: Candidatus Zhuqueibacterota bacterium (assembly GCA_029262005.1). Classification (GTDB taxonomy): domain Bacteria; phylum Zhuqueibacterota; class Zhuqueibacteria; order Oceanimicrobiales; family Oceanimicrobiaceae; genus JAJDAG01. The sequence goes on from JAJDAG010000178.1 coordinate 15,009, forward strand.
CGATTCTTGCGCGGAATTGGCGCCGATGTAGTAGGAATGTCTACTGTGCCTGAGGTCATCGTTGCCGTGCACAGCGCTATGAAGGTGCTTGGTTTCTCAGTGGTAACAGATGCCTGTTTTCCAGATGCCCTGAAGCCCGTTGACATTCAGGAGATTCTGAAAGTGGCAGCTGAGGCTGAGCCTAAATTGACGCTTCTGATGAAGCGTGTAATTGAGAAAATCTAATCTTAACAGGATAAACCAAATAAATCGATGTACAAAGAACTGTCTTCACAACTCAATTTTTCCGAGCTTGAAAAAGAAATACGCCGCTTCTGGGAAGAAAATGATATTTTCAAAAAAAGTATCGAGTCCCGGGATGCTGATAAGCCGTTTATTTTTTATGAAGGTCCGCCAACAGCAAATGGTCGCCCCGGCATTCATCATGTGCTTTCCAGAACCATAAAAGATTTGGTATGCCGACTGAAAACCATGGATGGCTATCGGGTTGAGCGCAAGGCCGGGTGGGACACCCATGGTTTGCCTGTGGAAATTGAAGTTGAAAAAGAACTCGGGTTTATCAATAAAGATCAAATAGAAGCGTACGGCGTTGACAAGTTTAACGCTCGCTGCCGGGAAAGCGTTTGGAAGTATAAAAGTGAGTGGGATGAACTTACAAAACGCATTGGCTACTGGGTGGATTTGGAGCAGCCCTACATCACTTATGAAAACCACTATATTGAGTCGGTTTGGTGGATTTTGAGTGAATTGTGGAAGAAGAATTTGCTTTATCAAGGACACAAGATCACGCCTTATTGTCCACGCTGTGAAACGCCGCTTTCGAGCCATGAGGTATCTCAGGGTTACCAGGATGTGGAGGATCCGTCCGTGTATGTCAAGATGCCTGTTAAGGGGCAAAGCGGGACTTATTTCCTGGTTTGGACGACCACGCCCTGGACGCTGATTTCCAACGTGGCGTTGGCGCTGAATCCCAAAATAAAGTACGTGAAAGTCAAACATAACGACGAAAGCCTGATCCTTGCGGAAGCGAGACTGGAGGTTCTCGAAGGTGATTACGATATTTTAGAATCACTAGACGGCAGTGTTCTGCTCGATTTGGAATATGAACCGTTGTTCCGGTTTTGCCAGGCTGAAAAACGATTGCATTACACCGTGGCAGGCGATTTTGTTTCAACCGAGGATGGATCCGGTATTGTCCACATTGCCCCGGCTTTTGGTGAAGATGATTACAAGCTCGGTGTCAAATATGATCTTCCGGTCTTACAGCCGGTTGATAAAAGTGGCCGGTTTGAGGCTGAGGTGACTTCATATAATGGCCAATTTGTAAAAGATGCCGACCCGCAAATTATTAAAGACCTCAAGGCGATGGGCCGACTTTACAAAGTTGAGAGCTATCTACACAGTTATCCGCATTGCTGGCGCTGTAGTTCGCCATTGTTGTATTTCGCCAAGGAGTCGTGGTTCATTCGCACAACTTCAATAAAAGATCGACTTATTGAAAATAACAAAAATATTGCCTGGTACCCTAAAGAGGTTGGTGAAGGCCGATTTGGTGAATGGCTGGAAAACAATGTTGACTGGTCGCTTTCCCGGGATCGTTATTGGGGCACGCCACTGCCAATTTGGAAGTGCGCAGAGTGTGAGGAGGTGCACTGTATTGGTAGCGTGGAAGAACTAAAGAAGCGATCCGGACTGGATGACATTGAGGATCTGCACAAGCCGTATATTGATGCTGTTAAACTTACTTGCGAGGCGTGTGGCGGCAAAATGGCGCGGATGCCTGAGGTTATTGACGTTTGGTTTGATTCCGGCAGCATGCCCATCGCGCAATGGCATTATCCATTTGAGAACAAAGAAAAGTTTAAGGCATCATTTCCCGCAAATTTTATCGCGGAAGGAGTGGATCAGACACGTGGCTGGTATTACTCCCTTCTGGCTATTTCTACAATGCTCTTTGATAAGCCGAGTTACAAAGCATGCCTGTCCAATGATATGATTCTTGATAAACATGGCAAGAAAATGTCAAAAACCAAGGGCAATATGGTGCAACCCGGCTCTATTCTGGATGACACTGGCGCCGATGCTTTGCGCTGGTATTTGATCTCAGTGAGTCCGCCCTGGGTCCCTACGCGCTTTGATTCCGATGGCGCAAAGGAAGTTGTGCGTAAATTCTTTGGCACGTTGGTGAATGTCTATTCATTTTTTACTATATATGCCAATGTCGACAAATACGATTATCAATCGTCTCAGGTTGCTGTGGGCGAACGGGCAGAAATTGACAGGTGGCTGATTAGCTCGCTAAACACTCTGGTGAAACGGGTCGATGAATTGCTTGCCCGCTATGATGTAACCAAAGTGGTTCGCGCAATTTCTGATTTTGTGATTGATGACCTTTCAAACTGGTACGTACGCCGCTGCCGTCGCCGTTTCTGGAAATCGGAAATGGGTGATGATAAGCGGGCTGCCTACGAAACGCTGTATGAGGTGCTGCTGACTGTCAGCAAGTTGATGGCGCCGTTTGCACCGTTTCTTGCAGACGAAATTTATTTGAATTTGACCCGATCGCGCGCATCTGAGCCTGAAAGTGTGCATCTCAGTTTCAGGCCAATACCGGGGGCGGTTACGCATGGTTTTATCGATACTGAACTGGTTGAGAAAATGGGTCTGGTTAGGCGTGTTGTGATTCTTGGCCGCTCTTTGCGCAATGAATCGGGCATCAAAGTACGGCAGCCGCTGCAACGTGTGATCATTGTCGCGCTCGATGAGAAAATCAAAGAACGTGTTGCGGTGATGTCGAATTTGGTTCTTGAAGAACTCAATGTTAAGGAAATCGATTTTGTTTCAGATGCCAGTGTTCTAACCTCTAAGAGGGCTGTGCCACAATTTAAGAAATTGGGTCCTCGCTTTGGCAAACAGGCGAATATAGTAGCCGGTTTGATTCGAGAGCTTGGTAATTTGGAAGTCGAAAAGCTGGAGCGGGAAGGGGAACTGCTTCTGAACGTTGAAGGAGAGCAGAAACCGGTTTATTTAGATGAGCTTCAAATTGTTTCAGATAGCGCTGAAGGATTGCTGGTGCAAACGGAAGGTGAACTTACTGTGGCACTCGATTTGAAGATCACCAGTACACTTAAGCAGGAAGGCCTGGCCCGGGAATTTGTTAATCGTGTACAGAGCATGCGAAAGAGTGCAGGGCTGGAATTGACGGATCGTATTACAATTTACTGCCAGGCTTCCGATGAGTTGGCAGAGGCAGTTGAAGCTGAGGCGTTTTATATTCGCAACGAAACGCTTGCCGATGCAATTGTTTCTGACTCGACAAATGGTTCCAGTACCGAGGAATTACAGATCAATGGTTTTCAGGCAGTCATTGGAATCACAAAAGTAGAGTCTAGTTGATCTGTCGAAGATTAATGGTAAGGATTGTTGTTCAACGAAACGGAGGGCTTTATGAACAAAAGGGAATTGGCCAAATTCAAGAAAATCCTTCTTGAAAAACGCGATGAATTGCTTGCCGATCTGGACCAATTCAAAGAGAGGGAGGTGGCATCGAAGTTGAAGGATAAAGCTGATGAAAACTCAGCCTACTCTTTTCATATGGCAGATGTGGGCACAGATAATATGGAGCGTGAAAAAGCGTTTTTCTTTGCAACCAGAGAAGGAAAATATCTTGCTCATATCGAGCAGGCACTCGAACGGATTGATGACGGAACTTATGGTATTTGTCCGGATTGCAACGAACAGATCCCGACCCCACGCCTTGAGGCGGTGCCGACTGCAACGCGATGTGTGCCATGTAAAGAAAAAGCAGAAAAAAATTAAGTTGATGTTGTGCTAATGCCGGAATTTAAAACTGAGCAGACCGAAAATATTTTGTCAATGAGAAACCGCTGTTTTGCTATGGGTTTCGTCATCGGGATGTTGAGGCTGTCGTGCGAGTATTGATTGTTTCAATAATCGTGGTTCTTGTTGACCAGAGTTCGAAGCTGGCAGTCCGGTTCTCTTTTGAATATGGTAAGCCACACCGACTGATAGGTGATTGGATTCGTTTAACCTACATTGAAAACCCCGGAATGGCATTTGGAATCCGAGTCGGGGGACAAATGTTCTTCACCATATTTGCCTTCCTTGCAACCATCGTAATTTTCGTTTATATTTTCAGAACACGCCATGAGAAGATTCAGCTTCGTGTGGCGCTTGCTCTTATTCTGGGCGGAGCCATTGGGAATTTAATCGACCGCTTTTTGTATGGAAAAGTTGTGGATTTTATTGAAATTATGATCTCTAACAAGCGATGGCCTATATTCAATTTAGCGGATGCCGCTGTTACTATCGGTATGGCCCTGCTTATTTGGATGGTATTATTCGATAAAAGCACACAACTTTCGGATGAGGGAGGAGAAGCGACTACTTAATTGAGAGCACACAGGGGCTGCACTTGGTTTTCGAAGTTTTTGTTTTCTCTATCCGAAAATGGAAGTAGACTATTCATTTTAAAAAGTATTTAAAAAGATCTATTTTGACGTTCAATATCCAATTCTTTGGATTGGTTTAATCTACCTCAAAAACAAACGAACAGTTATCCCCTTGGAAACAATCGCTTACATAATGAGAAATATTAGCGTTGTTCAAATCTGAAGAAACACCCCCGGAAAATCTCTTCGAACTGGTTGTGCCTGGAAATACCGCAAAAGAACGGCTCGACAAATTCTTAACTCGCTTTATTAGTTCTGTTTCGCGCGCTCGGCTGCAACGGGTTATTTCTGAAGGCCTTGTTCTGGTTGATGGTCAGCCCGTCCGCGCCAGCCATCAAGTTCTTCCTGACCAAAAAATAAGTGTTTGCATCCCTAAGCCCGAAAAAGTCGATATTGTTGCAGAGAATATCCCGTTAAATATTGTATATGAAGACGAAAGCCTACTGGTCGTGAATAAGAAGGCGGGGATGGTTGTGCACCCTGCATTTGCAAATTACACCGGGACGCTCGTCAACGCTCTAATGCACTACTGTGGCGATCTGTCTTCCGTTGGCGGTCGTCAGCGACCGGGCATTGTGCATCGCCTCGACAAGGACACATCCGGGCTAATGGTCGTTGCTAAAAACGATTTGGCACACCAGTATTTGTCGCAGCAGTTCCAGGATAAGACGACCGAACGACTTTATAGGGCAATTGTTTGGCACCGCTTCGATAAAACGGAGGGACGCATTCAAACTTATCTTGCCAGAAGTCCAAAGAATCGAAAACGAATGACTGTGCAGCCAGTAGGAAAGTTGTCAATAACCAACTACCGTGTTCTTGAAGTATACAGGATGCACAGCCTGGTTGAGTTAAAGCTAGAGACAGGGCGAACCCATCAAATAAGGGTTCATCTCTCATATATTGGGCATCCGGTATTTGGAGATGGCGAGTATGGTGGGCGCCACCGCCAAATTGGCTCGCTTAATAAAAGTGATGAGCTTTATGCTTCTGAACTTCTTGGCTTGCTCGACCGTCAGGCTCTTCATGCCAAGACACTCGGTTTCTTGCATCCCGTCAAGCTTGAGTATATGCGATTCAATTCCGAACTGCCCGCCGACATGCAACTTTTGCTTCAACGCTTGCGTAGTGAAAATCAATAATCTACGCCGTTGGCGCATCAACTGGCTTCCTCTCTTAATTTCACTTATTGTTTGGCCGGAAGAGCAGCCCCATTATTTCTGTATTGGCAGAGGTGACGTGGTGAACGGTGGCTAATAAATTGTTCTGATTTTTCAATAAATGGAGAATGTTATGAGAACAAAGTTTGCGGTTTTGGCCGGCTTGTTTTTATTGCAAGTTTCAAATGTTTTCGGCGGTACCTACACGGATACTGTGGAAAAGAGCTTTAAGCTTCCTGCCGGCAGCGAAATCTATTTAAGCAACAAGAATGGCAAAGTTGAAATTGAATCCTGGGATAAGGATGAAGTCTGGCTGGTGGCGGAGAAGAAGGTGAAGGCTGGTAGCAGGGAGGAGGCTGCGGAGTTGTTCGAAAAAATTAAGATTAATATCAACAGTGAAGAGAATTTGTTAGAGATTGAAACCATTTACCCACGCCGTAATCGTGGCTTCTGGGATTTTGTTTTTGGAAATGGCGGGAGTGTTAGTGTTTCTTATCGTCTCAAAGTTCCGCAGCGCTCAGATCTTGATATTAAAACGGTCAATGGCAAAGTTGCGGCATCGGGAGTTTCAGGAAAGTTGCGGTTTAAAACCACCAACGGCGCAATCCGCATTTTCAACGCAGCCGGCCTGGTTGAAGCCAAAACAACCAACGGCAGCATCAATGCTGAATTACTTGAAATTCAAGAGAATGAAGATATGACCTTTCGAACAACCAATGGTTCGATAGAAGTTGTTTTTCCGGAAGACCTGAAAGCAGATGTTGAGGCAAAAACGACGAATGGCAGTGTGCGAACTGATTTTCCAATAGAAGTTTTAGGAAAGATGAGTAAGCGTAAGCTAAAAGGAACAATTCATGGCGGCGGTGCACGGTTGATTTTACATACTACGAATGGGAGCATAAGAATAAAGGAGCAATAAAAACCAAAACGGCGGGGTTTACTAACTCCGCCGTTTTTGGAAAGGAGGGGTGGATGGAGAACTCCAAAACAATTATCCAGAGCGAAGCTTGGCCGCCCCGCTCTAGTTGTTGTGGATGCTCGTGATTTAACAACTATTGTGCCAGGTTTTTGCGTTCTTTAAATTTTTAATATAAATAGTTAATATTAAAACAGATACGCTTTTTGTTCTAATTTTCACAATGCCTTGATTGTTATTTCTTCGCAAAATATGACGTTCCGCATTATAACACTGTGTCGCAATGAAACAGTGGCATCTTTTTTCTCATGGTTGAAGTTCTTGACTTTTTGATGAATTTCTGCTAAAATCCATTCTTGGTAAACAGCTCTGGCTTAAAGTTCTAAGTTTGTTGTCATTCCGAACACGTGGTCCAGGGTGAAGAATCTGGTACTGAACATCTGTTCGAAAAAAAATAATTTGTTGACGTCAAGGTGTCTGTGTGTTGCTAATTCTCCCATTGGGTCGAATAGCAAAGGGCTCGGCGTTTTAGCAGATACGCAATATGGAGTAAACGTTTTATGATAACAGTTCAATGTGCACGTTGTGACAAAAAGCGGGAAGCTTTAACTGAAGCACCCCTGCCTGGCGAATTGGGAGAAAAGCTCCTCAAACAAACTTGTGAGCCCTGTTGGCGAGAATGGGTCAGTCAACAACTTATGTTAATGAACGAGTTCCGCCTTGACCCAATGAATGACGAACACAGTGATTTTCTGGATAAGGAAATGATAAAATTTTTGACGCTGTCTTAAGTTAGCGAGGTTCTTACATGGTAGAGTCGGTGGCTGCGAACACTGTAAATTCACAAAATCCACGGACCGGTGATGCTGTCGGGCAGTTCGAGTTGACTGAAGCAAGTGTCATGCCTGCAATCATTGAGGTTGCCCGCTTGTCCTTTTCAGGGTGGTCCGGCTTGACCCTGCGTGAGCGTACTAACTATTTGCGCAGGGCTTATCAAGAGTTTTTTGCAAGCCGCGATGAGCTTGCGCAGTTGATTTCTGCGGAAACCGGTAAGCCAATTTGTGAGGCTTATTCCAGTGAAGTGTTGCCGGTGCTTGACTGTTTTAAGTATTACATCAAGAACAGCAAAAAACTCCTGAAGACTGAAACCGTTCGTGCCGTAAACCCACTGCTAAAGCTACGAAAGGGATATGTCCGATATGAGCCTTTAGGCGTCATTGCGGTTATTTCACCCTGGAATTTTCCTTTTCTCCTTTCAATGCAGCACATTATTCCCGCTTTGCTTTCCGGAAATGTGGTTGTTCAAAAGCCTTCCGAATTCACTTCTCTGGTAAGCCTCAAGGTACTTGAAATTTTCCAGAAAGCTAATTTCCCGGAGGGTGTTTTGACCGTAGTTACGGGGTTTGCAGAGGTAGGACAAGCGCTTGTTGCAGCAAATGTAGATAAGATATTCTTTACCGGTAGCACCGCGGTTGGGAAAAAAATCTACCAAACCGCCGCAAGTACTCTCACGCCGGTTAATATGGAGTTAGGTGGGAATGACCCGATGATTGTGCTGGACGATGCAGATATTGAAAGAGCGAGCAATGCTGCACTGTGGGGCGCTTTTGGCAATGCTGGACAGGCTTGTGTTTCAGTGGAGCGGCTGCTGGTTCACCAATCAATTTTTGATCGGTTTGTTGATCGGTTTGTCAGCAAGGCAAGGGAATTGAAATTTGAGACTTCAAAAAGGGATGGTCAAGATGTTTCGTGTCTAATAAATGAAGCACACTTTCGTAAGATTGAAGGACTTGTTCAGGATGCAAAGGCCTTGGGAGTCACGGTGCATCTGGGTGGTAAGTCCCGCCCGGATGTGGGTGAACTTTATTATGAGCCAACCATCCTTTCTAATTCAGATGCAACCATGCGCATATCAAGTCAGGAGATATTTGGGCCGGTTGTGCTGCTGCAGCCATTTAGTTCTGATAATGAGGCCGTGCTTTTGGCGAATGACTCCGAGTTTGGTCTTTCGGCGAGCGTCTGGTCCAGAAATCGCGACCGGGCTATTGCCATTGCCGAGTCGGTAAAATCGGGTTCCGTTCTCATTAACGAAGTCCAGTCGCACATTGCTCAGTTCGAGGCGCCATACACGGGCATCAAACAGAGCGGGATTGGTGTCAGTCATGGTCCTTGGGGTATGCTGGAAATGGTGCAGCCAAAATACATCAGTTTCGATAGACCGGCAGCCCAGGTGTTTCTTGCGATTTTTGCCAGACACCTCAGGCGCTCGGACGTCTGGTGGTTTCCTTATAACAAAGAACGCATTGCAGACTTTCAGGCATTTTCGGCTTTCTTACATGCTGCTTCCTGGTTTGTCCGGCTCAAAGCGATTCCCGGAACACTCAAAGCGATAATGCGAAGGCATCCTGACTGAAGCTTGCATTTTTTAGAAGAAAAATTGTTTAAAAAAGTGAGAGTAGAAGTTAAAAAGGATCCAATGAATGCAATTTTTTGACTAAAAATATTGTGTAAGTTTGTTTAGTGTGTTTTAATTACAGCCATAGAGAGTTCTTGACATACGAAAAAACATTTTGTATATTGTCCGCTTAAATTTGTGGTAAGAGTTGATAATGTTTTCATGTGCGGAGTTGAAGACAGACGTGTTGTCTGACACGTACTGAGTTTATTGATACCGGAGTGGAGAAAAAAATGGGATTAAATCTACAAGGCGATGGTACGTTTTCCTCGTCCCTGCCTGTTGAGCCCCCCTCAATTGATACAGCCAATCTTTATAAAGGCAAGATTAAGACAGCGGTCATTATTGCAGCGGGCAACGGAAGTCGTTTGCAGGGCTATCAAAACGGCAGTCCAAAGCCGCTTCTAAAAGTAGGTGGTGTGCATTTATTACAACGGGTGATCCTCTCAGCCAAAAAAATTGGTATTGAGAATTTTGTTATAATTATTGGTTATCAAGCAGCCCGAGTTCGCAAGACCATCAGTTCAAAAAATCTTGGGGTAAAAATTACCTGGGTCAGAAATCCCGATTGGCATGAGCCGAATGGTGTTTCGGTTCTGAAGGCTGAAAGGTATGTCCGGGGCAAGTTTCTTCTTTTTATGTCTGATCATATTTTTGACTACAAGATTTTGGATAAGGTCAAAGATGTTGAGTTGGAAGGCGATGCAGCCTTGCTTTGCGTTGATCACAATTTGAGTCGCATACCGAATCTTGACGATTCCACAAAAGTTCGAACTACGAATAGCCGACTCATTGATTTGAATAAAAGCCTTGCAGATTTTAACGCCATTGATGTTGGCATTTTTGTTTGCACACCCGATCTGTTTGGTGCGTTACGAACGAGCCAGAACGCCGGAGAATATTCCCTTTCCGGCGGCATTAAGGTTTTGGCCGAAGAGGGTAGAATGCGCACGTTTGACATTGGGGATTTGTTCTGGCAGGATGTTGATACTGTGCCGGATGCACGATATGCTGAGCGGCTTCTTCTGCGTGCCACGCGTTCCAAAGGGGATGGCATTATCGCCCGGACGATCAATAGACGGGTTTCCAATCGGATAACCAAGTTACTTCTAAAAACATCCATCACGCCCAATCAGATATCAGTTTTTAACATGTTTTTTTCGATTTTTATAGCATGGCTGGTTTCACTGGGCAACCCTGTCACTACCATTGTTGGCGGAATTCTCTTTCAACTCGCATCTATTTTGGATGGATGTGATGGCGAGGTCGCGGTAATCAAGTTGAAGGATTCAAAGTCCGGGGCAATGGTTGATACCGTCACAGATCAAATTTCGTATGTCGGCTTTGTAATCGGGGTTACCGTTGGCGCTTTTAATGCCACCGCAAATGGCTCCATTTTCGGTTTTACCGGCATTATTCTACTTTCCTTGTTTTTTGCTCTAAACGTTGCACGGATTTTTGTGAAGAGGCGGGGCTCAACAAGTTTTCGTACGCTCGATCGCGGTATTGCTTCTCTTAATCATTCAGACCAGCAAGTTTGGTATTTGAAACTTTTTGGCCTTTTGCATCATTTTGGGCGTCGGGATATGTTTTCTTTTCTTGCGATGCTGGTTATGTTGTCGGGCGATGTGAAATTGCTTTATATTCTTTTGATGATAACATTGACCATCCTTTGTATTGGCATTCCCGTTTCTGTTGCAGCGCTTACGTCTTCAAGCCCGGAAAAGCTAAGTTCCTGATTTAAGTAAATTCTATTCAACTTCCTTTATTTCACCGCGAGGCTCGGTTTTGAAGCCTCGCGGATGATTGTCATGCACAACTGCCTTCCATACTTATTACGCCAATCCCGCTACTTTATTGATATTGTGTGGATCGAGCGTCTTAACTTACCGCCGAGATATGCTGTTTCGGGGCAACTGCTCACCAGTATTTTTTGTTGCTGTAACTCATTTTTTTTGCCTTTCGACAGTATTTTTTTATATTTTCAAATAAGTTTAAGTTCTGGTTAGTAGGGGGTCGATCAATAGAGAACACAGAGGACGAGTGCCATAAGCCTCAGTTGTAATCGTATGTTGGAGCCCTGTTTATCATATCTGAGCTCAGCTTGTTGTCAAAGCCAAGTGCGTGCACTTGACTTTGGGAATGGCGCCAAATGCGCTTTCCCATGGCTGTATCATATTTAAATGTCTTTACGCGTTAGAAAATGCAAATAATTAAGATGTTACCCTTGTCTTCTGTAATTTTTTTTCTTCTTCTAAATAGTTTTCTTGTTGCGCAAAACGAAGTGACTCGCTCGGAAGGACAGTATTTTCGTGGTTACTTGCTCAGCCCGGAAGGAGACAGTTCGTGTAATCCCTGTGTTGAGCACGTTATTGAGTCGATAAATAAGTTGAGAAACCGCGGGGAAACTATGGGTTTCAACTGGGGTGACAATTATCCCGAAGTCATGGGGGCAGCTAGTTCAAATCACTGGCAGGGTATTCAGCGAATGCCTGTGATGGGGCTGAATGTGCCTTATCTGGTTGTGGCATCATCGCACCGAAGTCAGGAGATTACGCCAGACGGTGCAATTATGAACATTTCTCACCCGGCACACTTTGCTGTGGTTGAATTGGCTTCCCGGGGAAATGATGGCGGAAGCTTGCGCTCCAACCGATTGGAATTTGGCAAACTGACACGAAAAGTTCGTCCCGGTCCTCTGGATAAAATTGTCAAAGCAAACATGATCACCCCGGAATTTGATCACCCCGGCGGCTTGCAGGCGATTGGCAAGTATCTGCTCGCCAGTGCTGATCATGGCATTTCGCACTCAAGAGGGATCGTGCTTTTCACTCTTTGGGATATGTCTACGCCGCGATCTCCTCAAAATGTCTGGCGTAAACCACGTTGGGAATTGTCCGGCAAAGCCCCCGGGTCTGTTGGTATTGTAAGGCTGGAGAATGGCGGTTATCTTGTTTTGCGAGCTCTAAAAGATGCCAAGAGGCTTGAGTTTTATATTTTAAATCAACCGCTTGAGCAAAGTCCGGCAACTTACCACGACGGTTTACCCTGGGACACGTGGGATTATAACGAGCTTCAATCCACCAAGGATCGGCAAGGCGATTCGTTGGCGCCGACATGGGCAGATCTAGGTAGTTTCTGGGGCCGGGCCGGTTACCAGAACACCAACATTGTTCGAGAATGCGGCACTGGCACGCTCTATTTAATTGCTTCGCATGGTCGCAGACCATCTGGATTTGGGGGTTCTGATTATCTTGATGCCTACCGTTTGGATGTCCCTGTGCAACGACCGGAACCATCAATAGACGGGGATGGTGTTTATATTACAAAAGTTGCTAAGCGGCGCCTTTTTCTTGAGCATAATTCCGGTGAAAGACAGGGCGACTTGCAGGCTGCGGCCGGCATCTATGTGAGTCCTGATAATCAACTGTATTTATACGCCACTGAACACGGGGTTTCCGGAGAGGGTGGTTTTGTTAAGATGATTGAATTTGGGCCTGCAGTGCCCAAGAACCATGTGAACGCCATTAATGAAGCGTGGGCGGAATTGTATTCGAAGAAGGATTTTGACGGCAGGTCTATCATCCTCGACTATATTGACAGACATCTTCGTGACTATGCTCATTTCAAAAAGATTGAAGCGTTCAATAATTTGACATCATCTGCCATTTACGCAATTCCTGTTGGGTACACGCTCAGACTCTATCGTGACACTAACAGGCAAGGCGGTTACTTTGATTTGGTTGGAACCGGTAAAGTTGAAAGAATTAGTGATTTTGACAAAATTGTTTACGATACAGGTGAGGGTTCGGATGACACCATTAGTTCAGCGCAATGGATATTTAGCGCGAACCAAACTGCCGAAACCACTGACCCGATGCAGCCACATTCATTTGAACTTCAGCAAAACTACCCTAATCCGTTTAACTCGCACACGGTGATCGATTATCACGTGCCCAAAGAAGCCGATATCAAGATAGAAGTTTTTGATATTCGCGGCCAGTTAATTAGAACACTGGTTCAAGGAAGAAAAGCGGTTGGTTTTCATTCAGTGAAGTGGGGCGGGGAGGACAATCTAGGTAACAACGTGGCCAATGGCACTTATCTGTATCGAGTAGCAATGGGGAAGTTTGTAAAAGTACGTACGTTGACTATTGTACGCTAGTGTTCAAGCCAATGCCAGTCACCATCCTCAATTAAACTTCATATCATGGCCATTTTACGAATAGACTTTATTGGGCTAAAGTTCAATTAGTTTGAGCCGGTTCCGTAGCTGTACGCGCACAGCATTCGGCCGTACTTTTTTACGGTCTGCCAAAGTACGGTAGTAATTCTTGACAATTCAATAATATTTCAGTAACTTCGTGGCCCTCTTTATTCGTTTGCGGTGAGGGACTAATTTGTAAATTACCCCTACTTTTGGAGAACAAAAGTGTCTTTTATATTGAATTCAGTGAAACGCGAATATGATGAGTTGCCCATTGCGGCTCACTTATATGTTACAGATCAGTGTAACCTGGACTGTCATTATTGCACGGAATATGATAACAGTGTGCCGCACCCAAGTTTAGATGATGTTAAAATGTGGGTCGAAAAAATTAAAGATTTGGGCTGCATAAGAATTGGGATTCAAGGAGGGGAACCGCTCTTACACCCGGATATTGTTGAAATTGTTCGTTTCTGTAAGTCATTGAATTTGAGAACGAGTATGTCCACAAACGGCTTCAAGTTGACTCGGACCCTGATCAAAGGATTTGAAGAGGCCGGTCTGGATTCGTTGCAGGTTTCCGTGGATAAAATGACGCCCATCCCTTCAACCCGGAAATCTTTGAAAACAATTATTCCAAAAATTGAGATGTTAAAGGAATCCAGGCTCAACTTTAATATCACCGGCGTGTTGTTTAAAGATTCTCTCAGTGAGGCGAAAGAAGTTTTGGAATATGGTTACGCCAACGATATTGAGATTCATTCGCGGCTCGTACATGATGGCCCTCCTGGAACCTATGATGCTGAGACCGGGGCAAAGGATGAGTTGGAGGCTTTGGTTGATTTTCAGATCAAACAGAAGCGTAAAGGGCGACGTGTCCACACAACCGAATATCTTTTCGACTATCAAAAGTCTCTTTTAAACGGCAATAAAATGGATTGGACTTGCATTGCAGGATACAAATATTTCTTTGTGTCCGCCACAGGCAAGTTCTGGTTTTGCAGTATGAATCGTGAGCCCAATGTTGATTTGATGGATGTGACACCTGAGCTTCTGAAAAGCTTCAATCACAAAAAAGACTGTCAGGATGGTTGCGGTGTTTACTGTATTGTCGCTGAATCCCTGGCCAACAAACAACCTGTGAAATATGTTACACGCGAAGCCCGTGAACTGATAAAAGGCAAACTGGCGCGTATGAGAAATGGCTGATTTTAACACGCCGTTTCAAGCTGATTTTCCCGCAAATTGTTTTCCGACCCACATTTTTACTTTGCTGAGATAGTATTTTTCTTCTGGTTCTTTCGCGCCGCCAAAGTAAAGTCCCGCATAAACGCCCACCAATAATATCAAATCTATTATTAGTCTTGCAGTCGTCGTACCAGGTGCCACGGTTTTGATACTGTAAAACAGGATGAATGTCAAAAGGCCTGATACCAATGGCCACACGAGCGAGGTGTTGAAGGGGTGCAGGTTGAGTTCTTTGTAGCAATAAAAAAGCCTGGCTGCACTGATCAGGACGAACGCTGCCAGTGTGCCAAGAGCCGCTCCGGCAAGGCCCAGTTTCGGAATGAGAATGACCGATATTACTGTGTTTAACAGTAACATGGTTGCGGCAAAACCGGTGTTCGGCAATGTTCTACCAGTCATGACAATGAGATTTTCTGCTGCGCTGAACGTACCGAGCACGCCATGAGCCAGAGCAAGTATAGTGAGAACCGCGGCAGCCTCTGTAGCCTCTTTACCGAATAAGGATAGCAACTCAGTAGGATACAACACCATTGCCAGAACCGGAAGCAGGGTGCCGCCAAGCAGCCATCGGTTGAGGAGTACATAAGTTCTATTTAGACGCTCCCCTTCTTTTTTATAAAAAAGTTCAGAGACAATTGGGGCGAAAATAGGTTCGAAGCCTTGTCGCACCCGTTTGATTACTGAAATAATCTCAATGGCAATGCCGTAAATACCTGCTGCGGATGCATCCAGGAAGTGCCCCACCAGAAAGATGTCCATTCGCGCTACCATTAGATTTAAGAAATCCATCGCAGCCATTGGTGAGGTATATTTTAGAATATCCTGTTTAACTTCGGGCGACAGTGGTTCTTTTGACCAACTCAGGTGTTTGTAAGTTTTAACGACAGCGAAAACTGCCATAATAGAGGCGATAATACTGGCCACGACATGCGCAGTTGCCAGCCCAATGGCGCCTAATTGAAAAGGGATGAAAGCTGCTGTGCAAATGAACAATATTAGCGGCTCAAAACCCTGACGAATTATAACATCGTAACGCATGATGCGGAGTGCTTTTGTTGAGGCGATGAGCACTTGCGTTAGAACGATGAAAGGCAGGGCGAAAACCAGTACTTTTAAAGGCGCTACAAGATTGGCATCTTCAAAAAAATGCACCGCGATGAATGTGCTGAGAAGGTATGTTACTGCTGCGGCGGACAGGCTCAACCCGGTGGCCAGCAGAAGATTAAAGCGCAGAAGGCCAAATATTTTATTATTTGTCTGTTCTGACTTGTCTGTGTTGTAGCGGGCAATGTCACGGATTAAACTGCGATCCAAACCCCAGAGGCCAAATTTGGAGGCGAGATCAACCGCGCCCCAGGCCAATAGGTACAATCCAAGCGCGGGGACGCCATAAACCCGGGCTGCAACAAAAAGGAAAAGCACCTTACCAACCTTTGAAAACATGCCCAGATAGTTAACCAGGGCTCCTTGAACCAGGTCCTTTGTATCATCATGGGTTTTCTTTTGGGGTGACTGCTTGGAATGCTTGTTTGGATCCATCAATAA
>JAJDAG010000179.1 GCA_029262005.1 Candidatus Zhuqueibacterota bacterium
AGCAGTACAACGGACTGGGCCGTGGTGGCTGTTGAAATAATTCCTGCGGCTTTAGGCGCTTCTGCGAGCAAAGAATCGATGGCCTCAAAGGTCAGCGATGCGGAAATTGGTGTGAGTTTGAGCAAAGCCATAGAAAACGAAGCCGTGTTGAGGAGCGCAGCTTTACCGGATAAATTTGAGCTGTTGCAGGCCTACCCGAATCCGTTTAATGCCGGCACTACCATTGAGTACGCGTTGCCGGAACAATCCCGGGTGAAGCTGCTGGTTTACAATATTCGCGGGCATGAAATTGTTCGGTTGGTAGATGGTGTAGAATCTTCGGGAGTTAAGAAGGTTTTTTGGAATGGCAAAAATCAAAACGGTTTGTACATCAGTTCGGGCGTTTATTTTATACGGTTGTATGTTGGCGGGCAAGTGTTTACCCAGAGATTGTCATTGCAAAAATAGTGGGATTTTTGTGCCGGCCTAATGTTGTTTGATTCAATATTTTGATGTTTTTCAATAGCGGCCGGACAGAATAAAAGCCACGATGAAATTGCAGGGTGTCATTTTTTTTATTTTTTACTCCGGTTTTACGTGTCTTTGCGTTGCGCAGCTATATTAAAGGTATGAAGTCATTATTCCAAAATAATGTGAACTGCTTCAATGCAGAAACCCACTATTTGCCCGCCAATGCCAATTAGAAAATTAATTCATACTTATCTTTTTATTGCTTCTTTTTTGCTTCTGGCGTCGCAAGAAATTGTGAGCCAGAGTCTGGTCATTAATGAGTTCCTCGCATCGAACAAAAATGTGAATTCCGATGAAGACGGTGATTCGTCAGACTGGGTAGAAGTGAAAAATACAGGCTCCACAACCATTGATCTGATCGGCTTATCCATCACTGACGATGCCTCTTTTCCCGGCAAGTGGACGCTGCCGACACGAATCCTGCAGCCTGATGCTTATTTGCTGATCTGGGCATCAGGCAAAGCGCGGACTGGCAGCCATTTGCACACCAATTTTAAACTGGGCGCTTCCGGTGAGTATGTTGGGCTTTACACTGCAAACGGCCAAATAATCGATGGAATCGAGTTTGGCCCGCAGATTCCGGACATTTCCATGGCGCGTTTCCCGGATGGCAGTGGTGATTTTGAACCGACTGCCAAGCCGACGCCGGGCGCAAAAAATAAGCAGGATGTACCGGCCTTAAGTGCCGTTCAGTTTCTGCCTGCGAGTGGGTTTTACAACGGTTCGGTTGCAGTTGAGCTGACCAGCAGTGTTGCCGGGGCGGTGGTTCGTTATACAACAAACGGGTCCGATGTTGGTTCTTCCAGTAAAAAATACACTGACTTGCTGCAAATCTCGAAGACCACCGTTATTCGGGCACGCGCTTACAAAAATGGCAGTCCTGTTAGCGATGATATTAGTCAGGTCTATCTGCTCGATTTTGGCGGCACACTTCCAGTGCTTTCGTATGCCACGGATGAGGATAATTTATACGGCTCCAATGGAATTTTTGATAATGTTACTGAAAGCGGCAGTAGATGGGAGCGGCCTGTTTCCATTAATCTTGTCGAGCGTGACGGCTCGGGTTTTCAAATCAATGCCGGTGTTCGTGTGCATGGCGGCCGCTCGCGAAGGCATGAATTTCCCAAAATATCAACCCGCTTGTATTTTCGCAGTAATTACGGAGAGAGCAAACTGCGGTACCGACTATTTGACACAAAGTCAATCGATCAGTTTGATCGGCTGGTGATTCATTCCGGCGGGTCGAGTGATCAATTCTTCAAAAAAGTGGGCAAAGTAAGTCGCTACTGGTCACTCATCCGCGATCCATTGAACCACAATCTCTGGCAGGAACAGGGAGGCGCTGTTTCTGCAGCCAGGCCTGTGGTGCTCATCATCAATGGCGATATTTGGGGTGTTTATCATATTCGCGAACGCGTGGATGGCGATTATCTTCAGAGCAATTATGGCATTGCCAACGCCGATATTCTGCGACCGGATAACGAACAAATAGATGTTGATGAAGGTGATCTGGCTGCCTGGAATTCCATGTTTTATTTTTTTGAAAACAAGGACTTAAGTAACAGTCAGAATTACGATCGTGCAAAGGGTTTCGTAAATATTGAAAATATTATCGATTTTTTCATCTTCAATGTATTTGCCGGAAATTGGGATATGCCGCACACCAATATTTACATGTTTCGGGAGCGGGTTGCCAAAGCCAAATGGCACTGGGTCATGTGGGACACGGATGTCAGCCTGGGTTCACTTGGGGCGGCACTGCCGACTTCTATCAACACGTTGTCCTGGGTGATCCGTGCGGAAGTGATGCCCAATTTTGCCGGGACAGGTGACGAAGAGGATTTACTCTGGTCAACTTTGATTTTGCGAAAGCTGCTCGAAAATGACAGCTTTACCCGTCAATTTGTAAACCGTTTTGCTGATTTGATGAATACGACTTTGCACCCGGACCATATCAAAAGTTCAGTAGATGCGATGGCCGATGTGTTGGAAGATAATATTCATTTCGAGACAGAGGCGTGGCCGGATGCACTGAGGGCTGATTGGGAAAACGGCATTGGCACCATTCGCGGCTGGGTTACGAACCGGCCTGCAAACCAGAGAAATCACCTTCGGGAGAAGTTTAGTTTAGGCTCTGATCGCACGGTCACTGTGAAAACCGACGGAAATGGGCAGATAGTACTCAATTCACTGACAATTAACGATTTCCCCTGGACCGGTTTGTACTATAATGCAATGCCGATTTCTCTAACTGCGGTTTCAAATCCCGGTCATGAGTTTTCCCACTGGAGCGGCGCTTCAAATTCCTCTTCTGCCGGCATCGAATTAAATTTAAGCAGCGACAAAACCGTCACCGCTCATTTTGATGTAAAACAAATTAGCCAGCCTGTCATCAGGTATTTCAGTCCGGACAGTGGCGCCGTCGGTATTTTGGTGAACATTTTTGGCAGCAATTTGGGCGGAACAACTTCGGTGCTTTTTAACGGCACGGCTGCGTCGTTTTCTGCTGTGTCTGATACGCTGGTGACTGCCATTGTGCCGGACAGCGCTGCGAGCGGCAAAATAACGATTATTACAAACGGCGGTTCTATTGAAAGTCAAACCGATTTTGTGGTAATTGTGCCCGCGCCCGCACCTGCGATTTTTTCCTTTGCACCGGATAGCGGCGAAGTTGGTACGGAAGTCCTGATTCGCGGTCGCTCTTTTTTTGAGGTTAATTCTGTGCTTTTTGATTCAGTCGATGCTGCGTTTACTGTGGAAGCAGACACGGTGATCCTGGCAGTTGTCCCCGACAGCGCAGTCAGTGGCAAGATCAGCATTTCAGCGAAAGGCGGTGTGACTGTCAGCGCCGAGATTTTCACTGTTATTGATTCATCGATCACATCGGTTGGCGGCGGCAATCCTGGTTCAGCAGTGCCACAAAGCCTGGTTTTGCATCCGGCTTTTCCCAATCCGTTCAACGCCGAAGTGACTATTGCCTACGCCCTGCCTGCCGCTGCCCAGGTTAAGTTGATTGTCTACAACATGCTCGGTCAGCGCGTCCGAACTCTGGTGGACGGGCATCAA
>JAJDAG010000180.1 GCA_029262005.1 Candidatus Zhuqueibacterota bacterium
TCGGTTGAATGGTTTTGCAATATAATTGAAAAATCCGGCAAACTTGTTTGAGGTCATTTTGCCATCCAGAGTTAGGGTCGGTACCGTGGCGCCGAGCGCACCTGTGTACTCTGCAAAAAAGTTGTCATAATCCGTTATGAGATGTTTTGCCTCAATTCCGAATTCCATGCTGCTCCTGTCGTTTAGTCGAAAATAGTTAATATTTCTGAATTTGAAAGCCTGCTCAAAGGACCGGTTTTTTATTATCAGATCTGCCGAGCCGGTTTCGAAGAAATCCTCTTTAAACTTGGTGGATGTATATGAAAGAGAGGTATTTGAGTACCCGCTATTATGCCACAGAGCCCGCCAATTGAGGCCGATCGTACTTTCAACAATATCCTGATTCCCGAAAAAGATCATATCATTTTCTTCTGCAGTTTCTTTGTCCGGGTCATTATGATCGTCTCCCCAAATGCCCAGTAGGGTCAATTTGTGTTTTGGGTTTAGCTCATAAGCCAGTTTCCCCTGAATATCGCCAAATGTTGGTGCAACGTTTGTCCCGGTATCAACAGCCTTGACCAGCAAGTCCAAAAAACTTCTTCGAATCGAGATGAGCCACGAACCCTTATTGCTAAAAAGCGGACCTTCCGCTACGCCTCCAAAACCGGCGAAATTCAAATCTAACTGGCCGTCAAATTCCTCGCGATTACCGTCGCGAAAAGTGATTTCCATAATCGAAGACAACTTATCACCGTAGATTGAGGAAAAGCCCCCTGTATAAAAGTTAACATCGCGAATAAAATCCACATTCACCAAACCGATGGGTCCTCCAGATGTGCCTTGTGTTGGGAAGTGGTTGATATTCGGTATCTCGATATTATCTACAAAAAAGGCATTTTCTATGGGACTGCCACCACGGACGATCAGGCTATTGCTTTGGTCGTTTACTTTTGCGATGCTCGGAAGGCCCATGATAATCCGGCTGACGTCTCCGGCTGAGCCAGGAGCTCGACGGATTTCTTCATAAGAAAAATTGGTAACGCTGGTCGGTTTATCTTCAGTTTCTACAAAATATCCACCCGAAACAACTACCTGGCCCATTTCGACGGCAGACATTCTGAGTTCAGCGTCAACAAAAGTAATTCGCTTTGATTTGACTATGATATCTGTTTTTATTAGTGGTTCATAGCCGATATAGCTGAATTGAATCGTATAATTTCCGACTGGAACATTTTCAATTAAAAACCAGCCTTGTTCATTTGTTGCATCTCCTAACCGCATTCCTGACAACAAAACGTTGACGCCTATGAGAGGCCCTTTTGTTTCACGAGCAGCTACCCTGCCTTTAATAGAACCGCTTGTTGCATGAACTTCAGAAGAAGCAAAACAAAGATGCAATAGCATTAAGATAAATGGTAAAGGCAAGACCGAAAAGAATTGTTTGCAGCCCATACTTGATCTCCACCTTATTTTAGTTTTTGTTAATAATAAACATATAAAATTTAAATATGCCGAGACAGTTTAAATTTTCAGCCTAATAATTTCGGTGCAAGATAACTATTTAGAACGCATCAAACGCTCAATCCCAACGGATTGGACATTTTAAATTAAATAATGTAGGCCAGCAGGCTACGCTTGTCTTTTTGAACCCAACACTTCTCTGCATCAAAGCGCACAAAAAAAGCCCTGCTTCTTCACAGAGCCCTGACTTTACTTTTTCCCAATTCCTTCTCTTGCACAAAATCGTTTTGTCGCAAACGCAGCACTACTCAGAACCTAGTTGTATTGAAACAAAGCAAAACTAAAGTTTTGCACTCTGAAAAATCAAACACAAGTTAGGCAAAACAAATTCATTGTTCAGGAAAAAAATCAGAGAGGAGCTAAAAAATGGGAGGGCGTGTTAATTGACTTTGTGGTGCTTTCGGCAGTCTGTGCAGGCTCCGGCCAGGACTCACTGAAATATCAGCCCTGGCCTAAACCCGCACTTGCCAAACCAGCTCAGGAGTGGCTCAATTCCGGCAAACTTTCCACCAAATAAGGATCTTTTACAGGCACCAGATTGTGTTTTCCAAGGGCGCGGAACACCACCCAGAAAAAAACAGCCATCATTCCGACAAAAGTACCAATTTCCCAGATACCAAATACCGGATCAGCGCCAAAAATAGCAGGCATGATCATAATGTACAAATCAAGCCAGTGGCCGATGAGTAGAATCACAGCAGCCTGGAGTATGACTTTATCGCTGCGCTTGGTTGCCCGCGGCAGCAACATAAGAAATGGGATCAACCAATTTAATATAACATTCAGAAACGAAAGAGAACCCCAGCCGCCAAAGTGACGGAAAATATAGTATGACGTTTCCTCTGGAATATTTGAGTACCAAATTAACATGTGCTGCGAAACCCACATATAAACCCAGAAAAAACTAAAGGCCATCATCATGCGGCCAAGATCGTGTAAATGTTCGGTGGTGAAAAGATGTTTGTAACCAAGATGCCGCAGAAACACAATGACCACAACCATTGCAGCAAGCGTGCTTATAAACATACCTGAGAGGTTGAGCCAGCCAAACACAGTACTGTACCAGTGCGGCTGCAAAGACATGAGCCAATCAACACTTGCGAGGCAAAACGTGTAGATACCAAGAATGATAAAAAAGACCGAATTGCGGACATTGCGCTTCGTGTATTTAACATCCCCATTCGCATCTTGTTTAACTGAATTGCGAACAATAACCCTGCTCAACACAATCCAGAGAACGAAATAGCCAATTGTTCTTGCAATAAAAAACGGCTCATTGAGCCAGGCGCTTTTGCTTGTTAAAATCTCATCTTGCGCAACAACTGTAGTGTGACTCCATTCATAGAGTGTATGAATACCAAAAATCAGGGCCAGCCCCCCCACAGCCGCAAAAGGCAGCGTGGCTGTAATTGCTTCGGGGACTCTGCGAATAGCAACACTCCAACCGGTATTAGAGACGTATTGGATAGCAACAAATATTCCTGCCCCCAGTCCAAGCCCGGTCAGATAAAAAAACGAAATTAAGAAATTGGGCCAAATTCTTTCTTGAGCAGTAAAAAGCCCGACAATCAGAGTTAACAGACCAATCGCGCCCAATGCGAGCAAAATTCGATTTACCTTTGCCGGGATCCGTAAATTAGGGATAGAATTGATCATGGTTGAGTCTCTTGCAATTTGCGAACGTAAGCAACCGTAAACCAGCGGTCCGGCCGCTCGATTTGGGCGTTGTACGAAGGCATGTTTTTATATCCATAAGTAATAATATGAAAAAGCTGCCCATCCTTCATAGAGCGGGCATTATCCAGCAGCAACGATGGCGGCGCCGGGTAGCCGCGTTTAGCCACCGGACCGTCACCTTGTCCACCTGCACCATGACAGGGCTGGCAATAAACCTGGTACATTTTTTTGCCCCGGTCCAGGCTTTCCGAAGTTTGCCCGCCAAATGGATTCGACAGTTCTTCTCCCGCACGTTTAGACTCTTCGACGGAACTGCCAAAGTGCAGGGGTTTTAAGCCGCGAGCAACGGTCCCAATCACTGGATTTTGTTGCGTTTGCCCATTGGCAAAGTGCGGGTTCGGGGACTCGGCTTTATAGGCGAATGAACGCGCCATATCCGGCAGATATTCCAGGCTTCTGCGATCGGTTTTTTGTCCCAGAACTAAATCGAGCAGGAACAGTCCGGCAACAATGACGATTGTTGCCGCAATCATTTTTTTCAAAGAGTTACCTCCGCGAGTCTTTTTGCTTCGAGCATATTAAATTGCTGCCATAGACGCTGAACCGCACCTGAGTCAAAAGAAGCGTCTCTCTGCTCCAAAGCGATAACAAACCGATCATTTGTAACACCTGGATAGGGCACCCACTCTGTCTTACCCGGATAAAGCTTTGTTTTCACAAACATTGAAAAAACAACTCCGAGTCCGCCGATCAAAACCGTCAATTCAAATATCACCGGCAGGTAGGCAGGCAACGAGTTGAAAGGCTTTCCACCGACATTTAAAGGCCAGTCAATGGAGCCAATCCAAAATTGTACAAACACCGCCAACATCAAACCTGTAGCGGCAAATGCCAAACAGGCCCAGGTTAAACGGCTTGGTTTCAGGCCCATGGCATTTTCCAGGCCATGCACTGCATACGGTGTATAAACATCATGAATTTTGTAACCGGCAGCATTGGTAGCCCGGGTTGCATTCAGGATGTCATCTTCATTTGAAAAAACACCTAAGAAGAGTTGTGCGTCCATATTTATGCCTCAACAGCCTCAAGTTCAGTTTCAGAGTTTTGAATTATTGCAGGCTTGCGATTCTTGTTCCGGCCATAGCTTAAAACGCCCTTAACTTCACCAATTGCAATGAAAGGAATGAAGCGGGCAAACAACAGAAAAGCCGTAAAAAACAAGCCAAAACTACCCATCAAAGTAGCAATTTCAATAAGCGTGGGTTTGTACATCGCCCAGCTCGAGGGCAGAAAGTCACGGTGAAGAGAAGTTACGATAATAACAAACCGCTCAAACCACATGCCGATATTGATGACGATGGACATCACAAACACAAAGGCAATACTGCGGCGCAACTTTTTGAACCACAGCAACTGTGGTATAATCACATTGCAACTCACCATTATCCAATACGACCAGGCAAACGGCCCCAACGCTCGATTAATAAATGCAAAGCGTTCGTAGTGGTTCACCGAGTACCAGGCCATAAACATTTCAGTTGCGTAAGCCAGGCCAACAATGCCTCCGGTTGTCAAAATCACTTTACACATTTTCTCAATGTGATCCAGCGTAATATATTCTTGGTAATTTAATACTTTACGGGCGATGATCATCAAGGTCAGCACCATGGCAAAGCCTGAAAAAATCGCACCGGCAACAAAATAAGGTGGAAAAATTGTGGTGTGCCAGCCGGGAATGACCGAGGTCGCAAAGTCCATGCTCACGATGGAATGCACAGACAGCACCAGTGGTGTCGCAAAGGCAGCAAGCAAAACATAAACCGTTTCATAGCGATGCCAGGTGCGAGCAGAACCATTCCAACCAAAGCTGGTAATTCGATAAATGACCTTCTTTATTTTTGATTTTGCGCGGTCACGCAAAGTAGCCAAATCCGGAATAAGACCGATGTACCAGAACACCAAAGAAATTGTAAAATAAGTACTGATTGCAAAAAAGTCCCACAACAATGGTGATCTGAAATTCACCCACAACGGCCCGCGGAAATTAGGGTAGGGCGCAATCCAGAAAAACAGCCATGGTCGCCCCATGTGAATAAGCGGAAAGATACCGGCACAGATGACCGCAATAACAGTCATGGCTTCGGCTGAGCGGTTGATGGATGTGCGCCAGCGTTGCCGGAATAAAAACAATATCGCGGAGATCAAGGTGCCCGCATGCCCGATACCAACCCAGAAGACAAAGTTGGTTATATCGAAGGCCCAACCGACGGTTTTGTTGAGTCCCCAGGTGCCGATACCGACTTTGATCTGATATGAAACCGCAGCCACGCCAATCACCAATAATGAAAAAGAGAGCGTGAATGCAAACCACCAGAGCATGGTCGGTGGCCTCTCCAGCGTGCGGGCAACGTCGTCGGTTATCTGTCCGAGAGCTTTGTCCCCTTCGATGACGGGTTTTCTCAGTTTGGAATAGTGCATTGACATCTTAAAATATTTTCTCCAATCATGTCTTTAATAGTACCGCCAAGCCACAGATAAATGATCAGTAAATATCAGTTAGGCTTATCCGTGCCGCCCTTCTTCAGAGGGTTCATCCTGCCGATTTCGCACCTTGGTCAAATATCCTACCGTCGGTCGGAAATTCATTTCTTCCAGCATGCGGTAGTGGCGCGGATCGTTAATCAGTTTTGAAATTCGGCTGTCAGGATCGTTCATATCGCCAAAGACGATGGCATCAGCCGGGCAAGATTGTTCACAGGCAAGTTTGATGTCGCCATCAGCCAATGCGATTCCCTGCCGTATCGATTCCGCCTTGGCTTCCTGAATACGCTGCACACAGAGTGAACATTTTTCCATGACGCCGCGCGTACGCGTGGTGATATCCGGATTAAGCGCTAAATTTTCCCTGCTATCCTTTTGCCGGTAATCAAACCAGTTAAAACGCCTGACTTTATAAGGACAATTATTGGCGCAGTAACGCGTGCCGACGCAACGGTTGTAAATCTGCTGATTCAAACCTTCGTCGCTGTGGACTGTTGCCAGGACCGGACACACACCTTCGCAGGGTGCATGATCACAATGTTGACACATCACCGGCTGGTGCAAAACACCGACATTGTCCTCATCACCGGAGTAGTAGCGATCCAGCCGCAACCAGTGCATCTCGCGGCGGCGGAAAACTTCATCCTTTCCTACCACAGGCACATTGTTTTCAGCCTGGCAACTTATCACACAAGCTGAACAGCCCGTGCATTTACCTAAATCGATTGCCATGGCCCAATGATGGCCTTCATATTTATGATCCTGTTCCCACAATTGCAGTGATTCGTGTTTTTCATGGTTGCCGGATGCAGGGTCTTTCACATAAGCGGCAAGCGTTGTTTCGCGCACGAGGTTTCTGCGTTGGCCGCCCAACTCTTCAGGAACAGTTACCGAGTGATGAGTCTGAGTCAAAGCCAGATCCACGTGCTTGCCGGTGGCAGAAAGTTCCACTGTATTATTTAACAGAAAACCATCTTCAGTCTGCGATACAAAAACAAAACCGTTTTTCCCGACCCTTTCCCCTGCCTTCAATGTTGGTTTTCCCTCAAGCCACTCGGGTCCGGCATTCGCAAACCGCTCTGTACCCATGCGACCATATCCGAGCGCCACAGCAACAACTTTGTCATGTTGCCCCGGCTGAATTATCGCTGGTAATTCAAACGAAACATCTCCGGTGGTTACATTAACAACATCCCCGTTTTTTACGCCTGCCTTTTTGGCTGTGGCTGCGGACAGGCAAACATAATTGTCCCAAACAGCTTTCGTAACGGGATCCGGTAACTCCTGCAACCATGCGTTATGAGCATGACGCCCGTCCAGCATCCCGGCTTTTTGATAAAGCACCAAATCGTAAGAATCATGGGCGGTATTCGCCTGCATTGGTTGCGGCGCCTTCTGCCCCATTTTGAAAGCACTTAAAGAAATCGGTTCAGGGCGCAACGCAGCATAACCATTATGCACCGAATTATCCCAGAACTCCTGGAAGGAACCCGCTCCACTCTGACGCGGATAAATATTTTGACGCCAAAATGATTTCATACTATCCAAATCATTATCCCCGGCACCTGACCATTTATTCAAAGTATGGCGGACCGAGCGTGCCTGCCCCAAGCCCTGGACAGTTGGTTGCGAAACGCTAATGATGCCCGAAGCAACTTCAGCGTCGTTCCAGGATTCAAGAAAATGCGGGGCCGGCAAGATGTATTGGGCCAAGCTCGATGTCTCATCCTGATGATCAGAGAAAGACACAGTTAAGGACAATTGACGAAACGCCGCACTGAATTCTTCAGCATTCGGCAAGGTATAAACGGGATTCGAGTCAGCTATAAACAGGGCATTTACTTCGCCTGCTTTCATTCGGGCCAGCAGCGCTTGTACCCGGCTATCATTGCCATTCCACTGACGGGAGGGCCGCTGAATATTCAATGTTTTGCCATAATTGCCTAGTTTTTCATTTATAAAATTAACCGCACTTTGCGCACCTGTGTCATTCAGCCCACAAATAACAAGGCTCTTGCCGCGAGCCCGCCAGAGTTCGGTAGCAATTTCATCAACGATAGCAGTGTCCACGGTTCCTGCCTGCCAATCAGGAAAACGAGAACCGGACTTATTGGCCAGTTTTTTGGCAATTGCAAAGAGTAGTGAACGGCCCTCAGCTGTGGTTATTTTGATGCGGCGATCAGCATTGGCGCCAGTAACAGACATCTGACCTTCCAACTGGATATGTTTTGATAGCCTTGTTGAACCTTCCTCCACATGACGCCCGGCAGTGTAATCCCTGGTGAATTCCACCGGTGACAGCCAGGTACTCAGGAAGTCCGCATTAAAACTTACGATGACCTCAGCACGGTCAAAGTGATAATGTGGCAGCACTCTCTGGTTAAAATTTTCCTCATGCGCATCCAAAATAGCCGAATAAGACGCCGGATCATATTCGATGTGCTCTGCGTTCCTAAAGCGACTCAGAAATTTTTTGATTGCCGCACGCGTACTTGGACTCGTGATTGTTCCAGTCAAAAAATAAACATTGTCAGTGATGTCCGCCAGTTTCTTGTTGATAGCGACATCCACTTTTTCCCAGCTCGTAGATTCTTGATTAACCACCGGCTTATGCAAACGCTGAGAATCGTACAAACCCAAAACCATGGCCTGACCAACAGCACAAACCCCACCACCAGACAATGGATGCTCCGGATTACCTTCAATTTTAATGGGGCGTCCGTCACGATTTTTTGTAAGAATTCCACAACCGGCATTACATCCGGCGCAAGTGGTGGCGTACCAATAAGCCCGCCCCGGTGTAATCTCCTCAGGTTTCACCAGGACTGGAATCGATTTTTCAATAGGGGCGCGTACGCAAGAGGCGAACATGGTTCCGGCAAGAGAAAATCCTGCTGCTTTCAGGAATGAGCGCCGCGAAACTTCCGAGTTTTGTAACTTGGTTGTATCGAAAAGCGCCCCGACTTCTTCCGGTTTGGCAGGAAATTCACTATCCAAAGTTTTAATAAACTCAGGGGTGGATTCCCTTTCCTCAATTCCCTTCCAGTAGATCTTGTTTTTGTTTTCTGACATATTTATAGATTTTAGGAGTTAGTTTTTAGTAATGACAAGCAGCGCAATTCGTGGAAGGATGCTTTCCCGGAAAATCTGCTATGATCCCATTGTTTACATCCCGGTGACAATTGACACACCACCCCATTGACAAATCATTTTCCTGGGAAACTTTCTCCATAGATTCAACCGCGCCATGACATTGTTGACAAGTAACGTCGGCGTTGACATGCCGCCGATGATCAAAAAATGTGAAGGCAGGCAGACTGTGAATGCGTGTCCATTCAATGGGTTTACCCACGAGGTTTTTGTCATACTTCATTTTTTCAGTATCAAAGCCAACTGCTGCGTAAAGCTTGCGCAGTTCGTCAGATACAGGTATTTTCAGATCACGTTTCTCATCCTGAGCGGCTTGTTCCTCAATCTGGTTCTGCTCCCAGGACGCGGTAACAAACTTGTGGCAATTCATGCAAATGCTTGCAGCCGGCGTTCCCGCGTGCCTGCTTTTGTCTGCACCGGTATGACAATAAAGGCAATCAATTTGCAGATCACCGGCATGCAGTCTATGCGAAAAAGCGATGGGCTGCTCAGGTGCAAAGCCCTGATTATTGCCCGGGAGGTTGATGTTTACGCTGCGGGCATATATTATTGTGCCCGTCACAAGAGCGATCAGCAGGAGGATTGTAATATTTCTGTTTGTCATGCTTTATGCGCAATCCGTAAGTTAACGACTTTACAGCAAAAATTTATTCTTAGCCAAATGCTATCATAACAATTAAGGGTTTTTGTACTCAGCCTTCGGTCCCAAATAGTACCACCAATTTAAGACGGCACACACAGCGTAAAACACTGCAAAACCATACATGGCAACTTCCGGAGTGGTTGCTTTCATCTGTTCGCCAATAACTTTCGGAATTAAAAATGCACCGTACGCAGCAACCGCTGAGGTCCACCCTAAAACGGGGCCGGCCTGCTCCACATTAAACACCATGGAAATTGTTCTGAAAGTAGAACCATTGCCAATACCGGTTGCCGTAAACAGGATAACGATTAAAACAAAAAACGGCATGAAAAAATCCTGTGGCGTGGGAGATTGATACGCCAGATGTGCGTAATAGCCTACTCCAACAGATGCAATAACCATGACAATCGCCACAAACTGGGTCACAATGGCGCCACCAACCTTATCAGCAATTTTTCCACCAACCGGTCGAATCAACGCACCGATAAATGCCCCCACCCACACATACATAAATGTAGCGGGTCCATCCGGGTTGGCTAAATTATGGGTCATCACACCGTCCACCATGACATGCTTAACACCAAAAATAAACTTGATGGCCAAACCCACCGCAGCGGCAAAGCCGATGAATGAGCCAAATGTCATTGTATAAATAATGGTCATAACCCAGGTGTGTTTGTTATCGAAAATTTTATATTGGCGCTCCAGGTTGGCCTTAATTTCTCCCGGAGAGAGTCTTTTCATCAAAAACACCGTCAAAGCAATCACGGCAGGCAAAGCAATCCATTTAACCCAGGTGAGGGATTCGAAAGTCAGAATAAAATAGAGTCCGATTGCCGCTGTAATAAACCCGATAATTAATAACCAGGAAATTCGCCCGAAAGAAACCAGGGGATTTTTTAAGTTGGGTGTAACATTTTCGGTTTTGATGTTGTTCATTTTAAACCAGCCGAAGAAAGCCAGGGGAATAAGCCAGAGCATCCAAACCCAACCTGCATTAGGAAGCCAGGTTTCAGCACCGGCGGCAATGCGCTTAAAGATTGTTCCACTTGAGCTTGACAAGATCAGCGGGTCACCACTCAAAGCACCAAGCATGGGAAAAGTCATCGCCAGAGGAATGAGAATTTGCATAGTGGTCACACCAAAATTCCCCAACCCGGCATTCATTCCGAGCGCGTAACCTTGCGTCTTTTTCGGATAGAAAAAACTGATATTGCTCATAGAAGAAGCAAAGTTTCCACCGCCAAAGCCGGATAAAAATGCCATGGCCATAAAAAATTCAAACGATGTATTGGGGTCTTGCAAACCGATTGCCGTTCCAAATGAAGGAATCATTAACAGGGCGGTTGTGAAGAAAATAGTGTTTCTTCCGCCTGCTAAACGAATGAAAAATGTACTGGGAATTCTTAGAGTTGCTCCGGTCAAACCGGCAATCGCTGGAAGCATAAACAGCAACCCCATTGCTTCTTCAGGCGATTTACCGAAAGTGAACCCCAAATTTTTCATCTGCACCGTAATGATGCCCCACATAAGCCACACAGAAAATCCAACTAACAAGCTAGGGATGGAAATCCATAAATTACGTGTGGCTATTGACTTGCCCTCTTTCTCCCAGAACTGTTCATCTTCAGGGTTCCATTTTGTAAGGTCAGTCATCTATTTGTTCTCCGATTTTGAATTGTTTCATTCAAACTGGTATAATAACCTTAATATTATTCCTCAGCAAAAGAACCTTCAGGCTCATCAAGCATCATCCAACAAAAAAGAAAGCTGATTGCAGCGCCGGCAGAAGTGATGTAGAAAAATGTTTTGGCATCTACAAGCGAAAATATAACCAAATAAACAACCGCACCAACATTGCCGTAAGCGCCAGCCATTCCGGCAATTTGCCCGGTCATATTCTTTTTTATCAGGGGAATAATCGCAAAAGTGGCACCCTCTGCGCCCTGGACAAAAATCGAACACATAATTGTCATAAACACGGAAACGCCGAGCCACCAGATACCGTTAAACATCGGAACGATTTCCTGAACACCATTTCCGTTGACAATATCATATTTTGCAATATTTGCCATAGCGAAAAATCCGAGCGCAATCCCTATCATGTAGATAAGCATTGTTCTTTTTCTATTAGACATTTTATCTGAAAGCAAACCGCCAAGAGGACGGGCAAAGAGGTTTACAAATGCAAAAGATGCAGCAATAATACCTGCAAAAGTTGCAGTCATTATATAATTTCCATCGGCACCCGTTAAATTTTTAAAAGTGGTTTCAAAAAACATCGGCAACATCGAAACAACGGCTAATTCCGAACCAAAATTTGCAAAATAAGTGCTATTTAAGGCCGCCACACTGCCCCAATGATATTTTTCTTTTTCCGGAACACCCGCCTTTAAAGCTGGTAAATTAACGGATAAAACTTTACCTACGTGACCGACGAAAATGATTGTTAAAACAGCATAAATAACATAAAGAATTGTCTCGCTTATTATTGGCACGCCACTAACTTTAACCGTACTAAGCCGCCATGCCAAAACGCCCATTGCACCAACTAAAGGAAAAGACCAGACCAAATATTGCACAAGGTCTCCGTAGGAACTTACTGCCATGGGTTCTGTTTTTTTAACACCGATAAACTTTTTGCCATCGGGCATATCCTTGACGAGAAAATAATAAGCGACTCCATAAACTAAGGACACCAATCCATTTACAAATAAGGCCCAGCGCCAGCTATCCTCGCCCAGATCAAACCATTTTGTAAAAACCGTCAAAGCAATCCAAGGCAAAGTCATCGCCGCCCAGGCAGAACCGAAATTCCCCCATCCGGCATAAAATCCTTCGGCGCGTCCAACCATTTTTGGTGGAAACCATTGCGCAACCATCCTGATGCCAATCACGAATCCGGCACCGATAGACCCAAGAATTAAACGTGAAATCAATAGCTGAAGGAAAGTATTACCGAATGCAAAGAAAAATGCCGGAAGCGCCATTACAACCATCAGAGCTGAAAAAACGATACGCGGACCAAAACGGTCAATCAACGCACCAACAACAATTCGCGCAGGAATCGTCAAAGCAACGTTACAGATGAGCAAAATTTTAATATGCTCTTTGGTTAACCAATCCATACTTTTTAGCATGGTTGTTGCCAAAGGTGCCAAATTAAACCAAACGTAAAACGTGATGAAAAAAGCAATCCAGGTGTAGTGCAGGGTTTTTATACGTTCCTGGCTAAAATCTAACAATTCGGGTTTTTTCACAGATGTCTCCAGTCCTCGTTTACAAGCTTGTTTAAAATACTATCGATATTATATGGCCAGCAAAAGCTGCGCTCACTTGTTTATCTTGAACTCCGGTGTCCGAATTTTCTTCCGATCCCAGTGCCACCGCACGACTTGTCGCTTGCGCCAGAGATAAGGATTTGGCACAACCAGCGCGTGAACAAGACGTGTAAAAGGAAATAGCGTAATGATACTAAAAGCACCTATAATGTGTAATTTAACCATGAGGGGCAATGGCGTCACATAAGCAATTGTGGGGTTGAATTTTACTATTGACCATAAATACGGTGCCATTGATGCTGCAAACCAGGAACTACCCCAGCTATGAAAAATAGCGGTGTAAAGTCCTGTACAAATCTGAAACAAAAGAACACTGATAACAATCCAGTCCGCTGCGGAGGTTACCATTTTTGTTCTGGCGTCAGTCAAACGACGTATAATGATGTTTATCAGACCAACCAGTGTAAACACACCGCCGACAAAACCGGAAATTTCCAAAATATATAAACGCATGGGATTGCTGTTCCACAAAAGCAATTGATTGGGTAACAAGAAACCCAAAATGTGGCCGCCAAGCACTACAAGAATACCATAGTGAAACGGGACCATGGCCCAAAAGTGAACCTTGTTCTCCAAAAACTGTGACGATAAACTTGAATATGTGAAACCCTTGCCCCGATAACGTTGAATGGTGACAAGAAAAAAAGTGAACAACGCAATGTAAGGTAAAACAGTAAACCAGAACAGGTTCAAATAGTCAAACAAAGTTGTGTTTTCAGCCATAGCAATAATCCGTAAAGTTCGCTCTTACACCATAAAAGTGTTGTTGCCTTTATGGTTAGTTTCAATATTGGGCCCATTATTTAGCACCTTCAAAGCAGGATGATGCAGATCCTTGATGTCATAATTTCTTTTTAATACCGACAGCAGTAAGTCCATTACAGCTCGATATGGACTTTTTTCATTCTCCTTAAACCCCGCCCGGATTTTTTCCATCGCCGGCAGAAGGTAACTTTTTGTGAATTCTCGGGCATCTTCTATTTCCAACCGGGTCAAGAGTTGCAGGCAGTGGCTTATGTGGTCGGGCAACTCCCCGGACTCAGGCAACTTTTCCTCGGCGAGAGATTGTCTCATTTGCACCAAAAATTCACCGCGCCGATAATCCTCGCCAAACAAGTGCCAGCCAATTTCCAGGCAACAGGTAGGATTCATGTCAAATGTTCTGGTGAACAATTCTTCCAGGTCCGAATGCCGGGCATTTTTAACAAAATCGCAAAATGGCCTGAGATGATCCGCGTCTTCCTTCTGCCCGTTCAATTCTTCAAGCAAAGACTCGGCATGTGCAGCAATCCCGACTTCAGGGTAGCAGAAGATTTTGGCGAATTGAAGGAAAACTTTATTGCTATAAGTCATTGTTTACGCGCCTCTCTCGGGGTCTTCAAGCAGCCCGAATCCAACCGATTGTTTGTGCTCCAGAGGATCTTGCATCATTTGGATTGCTTCTTCACGGTTGGCCGGCGGAATAACGAAACGCTCTTCAAATGTGCAAAGTGACGTTAAATTATAAATCCCCTCAGCTTCTTCAACCGAGGAATCTGCCGCAACCAACATTTTCTTGGCAGCCTCCATATCAATATCACCAACCGTAACCGCACGTCGATATTGCCGAACGGCCATTTGTTTTTTAAGTGTGTAGCGCACCTTTCCAGTGTTGCCCCCGGAAAACAAATTAGCCAGAAATTCCATTGGCACTCGCGATTTTTCAAAATCGGGGAACAACCCCTCACACATATTCTTCTTGGCGTTACCATCCATGCTTGTCATGACCGGCAGCATCGGCGGTACGTAGAACAACATTGGCAGCGTGCGGTATTCTATATGTGGTGGCAGTGCAATACCCCACTCTTTTACGAATTTATAAACAGGTGACTTTTGCGCGGATTTAATGATAGAGTCGTGCACGCCGTTAGCCTTTGCCGCCTTGATAACTTCAGGGTCATGTGGGTTTAAAATCATGTCCCGGTGAGCGTCAATCAGCTCATCACTTGGCAAATTCGCCACATCTTCGATCTTGTCGGCATCGTAGAGCAGGACGCCTAAATAGCGAATACGGCCAACGCATGAGTGAAAACAGGCAGGAGCCTGACCGGTCTCAATGCGTGGGAAGCAAAGAATACATTTCTCCGATTTACCCGTCTGCCAATTGTAGTAGGTTTTCTTGTATGGGCAGGCCGGAATACATGAGCGCCAGCCACGGCACCGTTCCTGATCGACGAGAACAATACCATCTTCGCCCCGTTTGTGCAATGCGCCTGATGGACAGGAAGCCACACAACTCGGGTTAAGACAATGATTACAAATCCGTGGGAAATAAAAGAAAACCAGTCGTTCAATTGCCGACAACTGCATTTTCTGTTCTTCGGTCAAGCCCTTTAGGTTCGGATCGTTTGCAGCGTAGACAGGCGAGCCACTCAAATCATCATCCCAGTTGGGGCCGGCTTCAATATCGATATACTTACCCGTAACCATCGAAATCGGTCTGGCAGTCGGCTGATCATTGCCCTCAGGGGCCGTGAACAGTTCGTCGTATTTGTAAGTCCACGGCTCATAATAATCATCCATACCGGGTTGGTGCGGATGATGAAAAATATTCGGTATAATGCGGCTTTTACCAGTGGATCTTAATCTTATGGAACCGTTGAGCTTTTCCCAACCGCCCTTATACTTCTCTTGATCTTCCCACCTTGTGGGGTACCCTGTACCGGGCTTGGTCTCTACATTATTCCACCACATGTATTCCGTGCCCTTGCGATCCGTCCATATGTTCTTGCACGCAATACTGCAAGTATGGCAGCCAATACATTTATCCAGATGAAAAACCATTGAGATTTGTGACCTGACATCCATTATGCTATCCTTATTATTGTAATTCCGGTTATCGAAATCGCTTGTACTACCATTTCAACTCCGGTAATTTGCGTACCAGAATATGGGTATCGCGGTTACTGCCCGTTGGGCCCCAGTAGTTGAAATGATACGTAAATTGGCCGTAGCCACCGATCATCAGGTTAGGTTTGAGCCGGGTGCGCGTCAAACTGTTGTGCCCACCAGCCCGGCGATTGCCTCGTAATGGCGATTTCGGCACGGAAAATGTACGTTCGGGTGAATGGTACTGAATACAAATGCCACGTGGAATACGTGCACTGACACAAGCACGAGTCACCACCACGCCATGATCGTTGTAAACTTCCACCCAATCATTGTCATTGATGTTGAGTTCAGCCGCATCTTTGTCGTTCATCCAAAACGGCTCGATTCCACGAGAGAGCGTCGTCATCCGGTGATTATCACCATAAGTGGAGTGGATATGCCACTTACCGTGCGGCGTCAGGTAGTTGAGCATCATCGATTTATCAGCTTCATCGCTCCAACGCAGATCCGAGTATTGCGATGGTGACGGTTTCGGCTTATAGGTCGGCAAATGTTCACCAAATTCAATATAGCCCGGATGGTCGAGATAGAAATGCTGACGGCCGGTCAAGGTGCGCCACGGCACCAACTTTTCGACATTGTAAGTAAACGGTGCATAAGCGCGGCCGCCTGTCACCAGCCCGGACCACATAGGGCTGTTTACAAACCGCCTGGGTTGCGCCTGCAAATCCTTATAAGTTGTTCTGATATCTCTCGATTTTTCCACTAGGTCCGCCAAAGGCAGGCCGACTTTCTCTTCCATATTTTTGTAGGAGCGATGAGCCAATTCACCATTTGTCACCGTTGCCAGGTGCAGGATGACGTTGCAGACATCCACATCCTCAGCCAGCGAAGGATAAGTTTCCCCGCTCCAGGTTTCGGTTGGATGCGTTTCCTTTAGACCATCATAAAAATCATCGATAGCATATTTAGTGCCGTGTGCACCCAGACCGTTTTGACGGACAAGAGGCCCGTAAGACGTAAACTGTTTATAGAGGTTTTTGTAATCGCGCTGAACTATTTTCATGCCGGGCATGGTTTTGCCGGGAATCGCTTCGATTTCACCGTCGATCCAGTTCTTGATTTCAGTCTGGGCGATTTCAGCCGGTGTGTCGTGCGCCAGCGGCATGGTAACCAGATCCGGCACCAATTCCGGAAAGTGTTTTTCAGCCAGTTCCGAGAATTTCCTGGCGACTTGCTTGAAAATCTCCCAGTCGCTTTTCGACTCCCAGCACGGCGGCACGGCCTTGGAAAGCGGATGAATGAAACTGTGCATATCTGTAGAATTGAGGTCAGCCTTTTCATACCAGGTGGCTGCCGGCAAAACAATGTCTGAATATAGCGCAGAAGTATCCATGCGAAAATTCAAATCCACCACCAGATCCATCTTGCCCTGTGGCGCCACGTCATGCCAGACAACTTCCTGTGCGGAGCCCTTTGCAAACTCATCATCCGAAACGGTGTTGGTGTGGGTGCCCAAATAGTGTTTGAGGAAATACTCGTGCCCCTTAGCGCTGGACATGAGGGCATTGCCACGCCAGATATAAAATACACGCGGCCAGTTGGCTGAGTTATCCGGATCCTCCACCGAGAATTTCAGTTTTCTGCTTTTCAACTGTTCCACAACATGAGCGATAATATCTTTTTCATCTTTCGAACCGGTTGCCTTGATTGCATCTTCCACCAACGTGGTGGAATTCTGCTCGAACTGCGGATAAAATGGCAGCCAGCCATTGCGAACAGCCTTCACCTGCACATCCATGGTATGGCCTTGAGCCAGGCTCCCGGCCTTGCCATTTTGTGGCACGGTGTGATAATCGGTAAAAGATTTTTCATAACGCCACTGGTCGGTATTCACATAGTGCCAGCTCGGCGCATTCTGAAGGCGCGAAGGTCCGTACCAGTCTTTTGCGAACGCAATCGAACCCCAGGATTCACCCGGAGCAAGTTTTTCCTGTCCAACATAGTGCGCCAATCCACCGCCATTGACGCCGACACAGCCACAGAACATCAAAGCATGAATTCCGGCGCGGTACATCAGATTCGCGTGATACCAGTGGTTAATACCGGCACCGATGATAATCGTACATTTGCCATTTGTATGTTCCGCAGTGGTTGCCCACTCTTGGGCAAAGCGAATAAGATCGGCACGCGAAAGGCCGGTATATTTCTCCGCCCAAGCCGGCGTGTACGGCGCATTCTCATCATCGTAATTTTCAGGATACGCACCGCCCAAACCACGCGGTACGCCATATTGAGCCATAAGCAAATCGTAAACCGTGGCAACGAGCACTTCCCCTTTCGCCGTCTGAATTTTCTTGACCGGCACGCCACGAACAAGACTGTTTCCTTCAGCAAAGTCATCAAACCTGACCAGCACTTCTCCGTCGCTGTCTTTCAGAAAAGTCAATTCAGGGTCGATATCACTGCCGTCCTGGCCGTCTTTCAGAGTGAGATTCCATTTACCCTTTTCTTCACCCCAGCGATGGCCAACACTTCCCATGGGCATTTTAACTGTCTTAGCGCTCTTATCCCACATCAGAAATTTCCACTCACCATTCTCCTGGTCAGCGTATTGTTCCATGCGCCCGGCCCGCAACAATTGTCCGGCCTCGTAATTATCACCGTCTTTATGCAGCTCTACCAGCATTGGTGAATCGGTAAACTGCTTGGTATAGTCAATGAAATATGGGGTTTGTTTTTCGTGGTGAAACTCTTTTAGCAGCACATGGTTAACCGCCATCCACCAGGCGCCATCCTGTCCGGCATTTACGGACATCCACTCGTCTGCATACTTTGCTACCTGACTAAAATCAGGCGAAAAGACAACCATCTTCGTGCCGTTATGCCGCGCTTCTGCCGCGAAATGACAATCGGGTGTCCGGGTCATATTCAAATTCGACCCCATCACTGCCAGCATTTTGGCATTGTACCAATCCGCGGATTCATTGACATCAGTCTGCTCACCCCAAGTTTCCGGCGAAGCATTGGGCAGATCGCAATACCAATCGTAAAAGGACAGCGCCAGTCCGCCCATAAGCTGCAGCATGCGCGCTCCGGAAGCGTAGCTGATCATGGACATAGCCGGAATCGGCGAGAAGCCGGCAATTCTATCCGGGCCATGCTTTTTAATGGTATGAATATTTGCCGCTGCCATAATTTCCAGGACCGTGTCCCAATCCGCACGACGAAAACCACCCTTACCGCGCGCTTTTTGCCAGCGCTTCCGGGATTCAGGATTTTCCACCAGAGAAGTCCAGGCTTCCACGGGATCATCATATTCCGTCCTGGCTTTTTTCCACAAGTCGAATAACGCACCCCGGACGTAAGGATACTTCACACGTAGCGGGCTGTACAAATACCACGAATACGAAATACCACGCTGACAACCGCGCGGCTCGTACGGCGGCAAACCATGCTCCAGCAACGGGTAGTCCAGCCCCTGCATCTCCCAGGTTACGATGCCGTCCTTGACGTGAATATCCCACGTACAGCTCCCGGTGCAATTCACGCCATGCGTACTGCGGACAACCTTATCATATTGCCAGCGATTCCTGTAGAACTGCTCCCAGCTTCTTTGCTTTGGTGTTACATCATCTCTAATCCACGACTTGACGCTCATGCTATTTCCTTAAAATGATAAATTCTCTAATGTTGTTGATTTAGAAGTTTCATCAACCGTGATAACTCTCTTTCACCATTGGTCGCCGCACACCACGGAACCGATTATTCCAAAACAAGTCAAACAACACCAACAAAACCACCGCGCCGCCAATGCCGTAAAGCAAGAAATTAATCCTCGCTGTCGCATTTTCAGGCTCATCTTTCTCGGTTTCGTTCTTCAAAAATGCGACCAACGGCAACACCTCTTCCTCATCGATGGGATATTTCTTGAAAATAGGGTTCATCATCAAACTGGGCGGCGCCACCAACCAGGCAGACAACCCTTTTCTACCCTCTAACCGTGCGTATGCACGCGTTAAGTTTAATCCGAGACGTCCGCCGCCTAACCCCTTCATGCTGTTAACAGTATGACAGCCAACGCAGGCAGGCCCGTTATTCTTCAGCCTTTTTCTTCCAAGAAAAAGCGCCCGGCCTTCTTCAATATCCTCTTCCAGCAGCGGTCGGTCACTGATCTGAGCACCGGCAAACTGTGATTTTTCCAGCTTGGATTCTTCATCAATCAAATCGAGCAGGGCAATGGCAACAGCGCGCGTCATGCCGGGTGAACGAGTCATCACCGCGCCACGAGCTTCTTTCTGCAACTTGACTGCGTAAGGATCGCCGCTCTTGAGTATGCCATCCGGGTCCAGCAG
Source organism: Candidatus Zhuqueibacterota bacterium (assembly GCA_029262005.1). Lineage (GTDB taxonomy): Bacteria > Zhuqueibacterota > Zhuqueibacteria > Oceanimicrobiales > Oceanimicrobiaceae > JAJDAG01. The sequence continues at coordinate 20,079 of JAJDAG010000180.1, forward strand.
CCAATTGACCAACCATTCCCGCGACTGCCTGTCGGCCACATTCTTTAAGTCTGGTCCGGTTAACCGACCACCCCCTACCGTGTGGCAACTTGCACAGTTTTGCTTATAATAATCTGCCGGAACCTGGGCCTGGAGTAAAGAAAAGAAGACAAGGGAAAAAAGCACGAAACTCACTTTTGCTAATCCCGACTTGATGTTGGCCACGGGTAATTTTCTACTGAGTCGTCGCATGAGCTACCTGGAAATTTTATTTTAATTATGATTTAATGGCACTAAAGCACACGTTCCTGACAACATTCATGCCATTAAGTCAAGTCGGCACTTAACAGTGTGCATAACAACACATAAATGCTTTCTTTTCAACAGCAGAAAACCCTATCCATCCATAGAGTCCTTTTGCGAACCAGCATCGCACAATGTGGTAACTGCATACAGGCGTATACAGACAACAGTACTAAAAAACTCGAATAACAATTGAATAATCAGAAGCTTAAGGCATGAGGATAGTTGAGTATGCAGGAGATTGGCGGTTCTTCAAACAGAAAAACGATGCGGTTTATTAGGGGTGGCGTTCTACTGTGTTACCTTTCCGGGCTCCAACTGCAGTTTGCGCATGATACGCTGCAGCGCGGCCCGGGTCAACCCACACATTTCGGCGGCACGAGAAATATTGCCGTCCGTGCGTTGCAGCACCGTTTGCACATACTCACGCTGAAAGGCTTCGATGGCTTGTTGCTTACCCTCTTCATAAGAGGTAAGCTCTTGCCGGAACAAGGATTCCGCAACGTAAGAATCATCCAGGATTCCCAGGTGGGAAGGCAGAATTTTATCGCCCTGACAGATAATCAACGCCCGCTGAATCGTATTCTCCAGCTCGCGAACATTTCCCGGCCAACTGTGGTTGAGTAGAACTTCCATTGTCGCGGGAGACAATTCCGGGACCGGATGTTCATCATAGAAAAACTCAGCTGCAGTCGTCTTGAGAAAATGTCCGGCAAGAGCTTGAATGCACTCTTTGCGGTCTTTCAGTGAAGGCACTGAAATTTTCATAACCTGAAGGCGGTAATAGAGATCCTCCCTGAACTCACCTTTATGGACCAACTCCTCCAGATTGCGATTACTTGCTGATATGACACGAAAATCAACCGGGCGCTCAACATCGCTGCCTAACGGGCGCACTTTTTTTTCTTGCAGAACCCGCAACAGTTTGCCTTGAAACAAAGGTGACATTGAAGAGACTTCATCGAGGAACACCGTGCCGCCACTGACTTGCTCAAACAAACCGCTGGCATCTTTCAGTGCACCTGTAAACGCCCCTTTCTTGTAGCCGAACAGTTCTGACTCCAGCAACGAGTCGGGCAGTGCGATGCAATTGATTGCCACGAAAGGTTTTTCATACACCGGGCTGTGGTTGTGTATTTCATTTGCAATGAGATCTTTACCCGTGCCGCTGGCGCCCTCGATCAACACCGGTACTTTGCGCGGTGCGACCTGTTCTACCAGCTCCATGACACGTCTCATCGCTTTGTCGGCAGCGATGAGCGTTCGGCTTTTTTGTTTTGACGCGTTATCTCTGGCCTGACGCCTGGCCAGGATTCCATACCCTGCCCGCTCAATAAAAGCAATGATCTCTTTATTATCGAACGGCTTGGTTATAAAATGTGAAGCGCCATTGCGAAGACAGTCCACTGCCAATTCAATTGTACCGTGGCCGGTGATCAGCACGACCATTACATCCGTCCATTCTTGATTGATCTCTTTTAGCAGCTCTTCACCTGACATGCCGTCCATTTTCAAGTCGGTAAAGACAATGTCGATGGGTTGCTTCCGTAAAAGTTTAAGAGCATCTTCGGCGGAAGGACTCATCTCTACTTCACAACCCAATGTCGTGATGAGCCGTTTCAACCCCCTACGCACGTCTTCCTGATCATCGACCACAAGCACCTTGAGGTTGGCTAGATCGAAAGACGTCTTTGTGTCATAATTCATTGAGCTGTCGCTCCAGTTACAATATTGCAAATTCTAAATTTCAATAGTCCTATGCAGGCGTGAGAAGTTTCGGTGTGCATAACTTTAGTTTTGCTTCAAAGAAAATCGCAACACTAAAACGTTGCACTCCAATACCATAAGGCTGAATATTTACATTTCAATTACTAAATGCAGTGTTTTATCAAACGGATTCAATTCACTTTCAACGAACAATTTATGTCTTTCGGTTTTACCTTTCAACGATTGACGCTTGCGGTGCGGGATTGGGTATTCGGCTCTTGTAATTTGAGTTTTTGTTTGCTCCGCCTGGGCAGGATGACCCTAAAAATTGTTTCACCTTTCAGCGAACTCAGCAACAACAAATCACCACCATGAGCGTTAATAATTCGTTTCGCCGTCGGTAGGCCAAGACCTGTGCCGCCGGAACTTTTTGTGGTAAAAAAGGGCTCGAATATCTCCTTCTTGTTCGCTTTCTCAATCCCTGGCCCGTTGTCCTGAATATCGACAAACACCTGCGTCGTTTCAAGCAGCTCTCCGGTTGTGAGGCTGATCCAACCGCTATCCGAGTCGACGGATTGCATGGCGTTATCCAACAAATTGACAAAAACCTGTTGCAAATGCGTGGCATCGCCCCACAACCCGGCATTTTCAATTTCGAAGTTCTCTTCGATTGATATTTTCTTTTTACTGTATAATGGAATCAATAAACGAAAGGCGTCATGCAGAATTTCATGTAAATCCACTTCTTCAGCTCTCGGTAGCGGCGTCCTTGCATAGTCGAGAAGCTCCCGGATAATGCGCTGGCACGTTTGCGTGTTGCGACTGATGACATTAACGTGCTCGTGAAAAGAAGAACTCTCAGGCAATTCCTCCTCCATCATCTGGTTGTACATTGATATCGCAGCCAGTGGATTGTTCATTTCATGCGCGACAACAGCAGCGGTTCTACCGAGGACCGCCAGTCTTTCCTGGTGGGCCTGCTGGCTGTTCATCCGTTCCCTTTCAGTAATATCACGAGCCACCAGGACTTTTCCGGAAGCACCGTTCAGGGAAGGTAATTTTGAAGAAATGACTTCATAGATCCCGTCATTCACATGCAACTCACATGAGGTTGTTTGCTGTGTATTAAGCAGACAATTGACGCACTCACCACTCTCGGCATCATGCAATTCGCACTTGCTGATACGAAGCGTGTCTTCCAAATCACTCAGCTTCAAAACAATGGGCTTGGCCGCTTGATTTGACAAGACAATTTCACTCCTGTGATTCAAAAGAATCAGCCCATCCCGCATCGAGTGCACAACAGCTTGCAGGCGATTGTGTTGAACCCGCAGTTCGCCTTCGCGATTTTTTAAATCTGCTGCAGTCCGTTCCAGACGAGTGGTTCGTTCTTCAATGGCATCGGTCATCAAATTAAATGTCCGTGCCAAATGGCCGATTTCATCCTCTGACTCGATTTCATTTCGCTGTGAAAAATCACCCTCTTTAATACGAAAAGCCATTCGTTGTAATTCACCGAGTGGCCTGACCAGATATTGTATCGGAAAAAACAGCAAAACCAGGGTTGTCAAGGCCACAACCAGAGCAACGCCCAGAAGCTTCCCCTCAAGAACACTCAAGGGCATCAACGCATCAGCGGCATCCAGCTCGATGAGCGTACGCCACCCAGCGCTCTTCAATGGGTAACTCTGTCCGAACATGTCTTTACCGTTTTGGCAGGCATGACGCCCCGCATGCAAAGCGGGTTTCACCGCATCCCGGGGCGGGATCACCTTTACCCCCACTCCTTCCTCGTCATGCGGCCCGGGCCGTGCAGGCGTAATTAACTTTAAATACCACCAGGGAACTTCCAGTGCCCCTCCTTTCTGATCGACAAAAGTTAAATATTTTTCCATTGTCGATTCGGAAATGCTTTCACCGTAATCCAATGCGGTAGTATTGATAACAGAGATCAGATTGACAACGCAGACCAGATAACCGATCCGGCGGACCATCTCGATATCCCAAAGTGGGGTAATTATAGCTGTTGTCGGAACATTAGTTTCATCCATGGGGGCAACAATTGAACTAAACTGCTGCTGACCTCCTCCCAATTCAGGCTGGATCCGCTGGGCATCCAGATACCTGTTTTCATGAACGCCGATGACCTTATTACCGTCCAAATCAAGTATTTGCAAGTCGATAAATTCAGCAACCAGAGGCAATTTATTGACCAACAAGTGCTTTTGCAACGGTCCGAGAAACCGAGCCTCAGCCAATTCGTTCACCAGGTTTGCCGTCTGCGTTCGAATGAAACCGTCTGATGCAAAATCTTCTGAACGGCGCGCCAGCATCTCGAGTTTTTTGTCAAAGATTGTGGCCTGCGCCAACGACTCACTTTGCAACCGGAGCAGAATTTCCTGATTCAGTGGCGCATATACGGAGTTAATGACAAAGTACCCGCCAATTCCAAACACGACCAAATAAAGGCAGACAAAGCCGAGGGGAAGCTTGTGCCGGATGTCTATCTTTGCTAATGGATCTTTAGGAATCCAATTCATTCAAATTTCAACTCATGGTCAGCATAATTTCTCTAAATATAACAAAGATAGTCATTAATTCAAGTCTCGAATCAACAACTTAACACTTTACCTGACAGGAAGTTATTTGCCTTACCTATCAATTCATAAAGTATCCGGCAAAAAAAACAACTTAAGCCTTTGTTAGAGGATTGGAGGGGAACCAAATCAGGGCGGCGAGAGATATCCTTGGCAGGGATATAATTATCCCGTATTATTAGCTGCAAATGAGTTTGCCTTGCAGTGCAAGCATTTATGTAATAAAAGACGTCATCGAACGGAGGAAAAATCGGCCATAGGGGCCTGCATAAATCATAATCCACGCACTTTCAAATCAAACCCGCGCAGCCGCATTGCATCAATATACAGTCCCGAATTTACGGCTTCTTCAATGCGAACACTGCCTTTCTCTACTTCGCCGCGTGCGATCATAATACCGACGATGGCAGCGCCAAACCCGGTTGTCCGCTGCATCGCCGTAAATTCGGTTAGCGGATCTGCATAATCGATCAACTCAAAGAGCACTTCCCGGTTTTCTCCGCTGACTATCACCCGCAACAAAACCACGTCTTTTAAATCGCCGGTTTTGAGCATGGGCTCCACCACCGCATGAAAAAGCTGGCGTGGAACGACCTCCTGTCCGTCAACTTTGACCGGCTCAAGATCCATGAGCCCCAGTTCATGAATGGTTTTCATCTTTTCGAAATGCCCCGGATAACGGATTGTTTTCTCATCAAACTCAGCAACCTGGCCTGCGAAGGTCCACGGACAAGTGGATGTGCCACCGGCAGTCATAAAGGCCTCGCATTTACCGATGGGCTCTGGAAAATCTATTTCCTCAAGCTCTGTGAAAGTGTCGACTTCGACTCTTTTGCCGTTTCGCAGCACATGCGCTTTGCCAAAATACTCATTGGTCAACCCCTCCATGCTGAAAAACAGACTGTAGCCGAGCGGGGGCTTCGGATTTTGCGGAAGCCCCCCGACACGAATCAGGGCCTTCACTGGATTTTCAATTTGCCGGATGCCATGCGCGGCGAGAATATTTGCCATGCCGGGGGCAAGTCCGCAGTCAGGCGCTATGGTCACACCTGCTGATTTTGCCGCCTGATCAAATTCGTGCTGCTTAAACACCACTTCGGTGTTTCCACCAAGATCACAAAAGCTGCACCCGTTTTCCACAGCATTTTTTGTCAACGCAACATTGAAAAAATACGGAACAGCGCTCAAGCAAACATCTGCATCCTGCAGAATAGCACCGATGGCCGCCGCCTGTTTTACATCAGCCGAAACAGCAACAACCAGCTCTCTTGACAGCAGGCGGTTCAGCCTGGCAGCGCTCGCCTCGGCCTGCTCTGCATTCGCATCCACCAAAGTTATTTTGTCGGCGTCACCAAAACGGCCAAAATCGTAAGCAGCAGCAATCCCTTGCATACCGGCACCAAGCACAACGTACTTTGTAGACATAAGACTCCTTTTCATTAAAAACAAACCAGCCAACCGATTTTTCAATAGTAATAAAAGCATACAAAAAATACAAAGCCAATTTCTTTGAAATATTTTTCTTGACAATGATGTAGAACATACGCACCATTAAATGTCTGCTGGTTAATATTTCAAAGTTCAAAGCGTATCGTCACACACTTGAAAAGTTGATAACCGAAAAAAGGGAACCGTATGCTGGCAACTCTGCGATTAATGACAACAGCGCTACTCGTGCTTACAACTGCCAATAGTAGTCAGGCACAAGAAAACGCCATGAAAATCATCCAAAAATCCGATGAACTGATGCGGGGTAAAACCCTTGCCGGCAAATACACCATGACCATCATCCGGCCGGATTGGCAACGCAGCATGGCATTTCAATTCTGGTCGGAAGGAACTGAAAAATCGTTCATTCAGATGCTTGCTCCTGCCAGGGACAAGAATGTCACTTTTCTAAAAATTAAGCGCGAAATGTGGAATTATATTCCGAAAATAAACCGGGTTATTAAAATTCCGCCATCCATGATGCTGCAATCCTGGATGGGCTCAGATTTCACCAATGATGATCTGGTGAAAGAGTCCAGCATCATCGAAGACTATGACCACAAGCTGCTGCGCAAAGAGCAATATGAAGGTGCAGCTACTTATGTTGTCGAACTTAAGCCCAAACCCGATGCAGCCGTCGTCTGGGACAAAGTTGTCGAGTGGATACGCGTGACGGATTACATTCCGCTTAAAGCGGAATATTACAACGAACGCGGCGAACGAATCCGCACCATGGTTTTCTCAGACATCACCACATTCGGCAAGCGGGTTATACCAGCCCGGTTTGAAATGCTTGAAGACAAGAAACCCGGACGCAAAACAGTGATGCTCCTTGAAGATGCGGTTTTTGATGCACCCATAAAAAAATCTGTTTTTACAAAGCAAAATTTACGAAAGAGCAGGTAAAGCATGCACAAGCTTTTTAGATTAGCATGGCGCAACGTCTGGCGTAACAAGCGGCGCAGCTTAATCACCATCGCTGCCATCGCCTTTGCTGTGCTTATTGTAACCGTGACTCGCTCCCTGCAATACGGCACTTACGACACAATGGAATCGATGGCCGTGCGGCTTTATAATGGTGAAATTCAAGTGCATAGAACCGGCTTCCAGGAAGAGCAAACACTCACCTATTCCATGAACCAGGATGAACAAGCATGGCAGGAAATAATCGACAAATATCGCGAGTTTACCGGCGTCAGCCGCAGGGTCACCGGTTTCGGCCTGATCAGCTCAGACTCAGCCAGCGCCGGCGCCCTTATCGTGGGAATTGAGCCGGAGCAAGAAGGAACGAACACACAATTTACGCACATGGTTCGCAAGGGTGAAAAGTTGCAAACAGGGGACGATCACAAAGTGCTCGTTGGTCAAACACTTGCACAAAACTTGCAAGTGGGCATCGGCGATACCATCGTTGTTCTGACTCAGGGCTTTCAAAACCAGATGGGCGCTGATACTTATATTATCAAAGGACTGCTCAGCGCTGGTAATAGCGATGTTGATCGCGGCATTATGGTGATGCCTTTGCATAATTCGCAGGACTTATTCTCGCTCTACGATGGCGTTACCCAGGTTATTTATGCAACCAACGACTTTCGACAGGCAGAGCAACGCGCCAGAAGGCTCGCCACCGAATTCAATAATGATCGCCTGGAAATACTCACCTGGGAAGAAATGATGCCCGAGTTAAGGCAGATCATTGTCATGGACAATGTGAGTGGCGCAATTTATTTGGTTTTCCTGCTCATTGTCGTTGGATTTGAAATTTTCAACACAACCATGATGAGCGTGATTGAGCGCACAAGAGAATTTGGCCTGTTAGAATCAATGGGGATGAAACCCGGCCAAATCACAAGCCTGGTTCTGCTTGAATCAACCATGAAAATCCTGTCCGCCATCGTCGCCGGCCTGGTTATTTCCGCAATTGCCATCGCCTATTTTATCTACAACCCCATCGCATTGAGCCAGACCTTGCAAGATGCCTACGCAAGCTATGGTTTTACTTTCGATTCACTGGTGTTTGCCGCGCGGGCACAGGTTTTTATCGAACCGCTTTTGTCAATCACAATTATTTCGTTCATCGCTCTGTTATTTCCAATCTACAAAACCAGAAAACTGTCACCCATCGAAGCCTTAAGGAAAGCCTAGCTCCGGGAACTTGAGCACAGGCACAATAAAATGATTACAAAAAACAACTATTGAAATGAAAATTACGACAAAAATTGCCTGGAGAAACATCTGGCGGAACCCGCGACGAACCTGGGTTCTGGTCACATCCATAGCCATTGGCATTTTAGGATTTCTTGGCACATCTGCTTTCAGCCGTGGGTTTCTCGAGCAAATGGTAGAATCCACTATTAATCTGAGCGGCGGCCACGTCACCATCAACGCCAGAGGCTATCAGGACAATCCGCAAGTGCGTTTTCGCATTACACTACCGGAGCAGGTAGAAGCCGTGTTGCAAAAAGCCGGCGGTGTGACTTTTGCTCCCCTCATATCGCTGCAAGGCATGATCAACAGCTCGGAAACTGCAGCCGGTGTGCAAATAAATGGCATCGATCCAGACAAAGAACGGCAAATCACGGTTATTGCCAAATCGATTGTTGCGGGAACCTACCTAAGCAGTGGCAACGGCGCGCATGAAATTGTCATCGGCAATGCACTGGCGCAAAAGCTCAACGTCTCCCTGGGCGAAAAAATCGTTCTGATGATTTCGGACCTAAATAACGAGCTTAACTCAAGCGCATTTCGTGTCATTGGCGTGTATCAAACCGCCAGCTCAGACTTTGAAAAACGCTTCGTTTACATCGACAAGCACGCAGCACAAACGCTGGCCGGGTACGCGGACGAACTTTCCAGTATTTCAATCAGACTGCATGAAGGTCTGCTTTTAGAGGAAACAGTCGAGAATCTGCAGCAAGCATTGGCGGACAAAAACCTCGAAATATTATCCTGGAAAGAACGCAATCCACTGCTGCTGCTCTCCCTGGAAATGTACGATGCTTCCGTTGTCATTGTCGCAATCATCATGTTTATTGCCATCGCTTTCACCATCGCAAACTCCTTTATCATGGTTATTTATGAACGCATTCAAGAGTTTGGTATCATGATTGCAAACGGTGTTCTGCCAAAACGCATACGCCGCATGCTCTATGCTGAGGCCCTGTTTATCACAGCAATTGGCGCGCTGCTTGGGTTTGCCACAACCGGCTTACTCGTGGGCTATTACAGCCGTAATGGCCTGGATTTGTCCAACTTTGCACAAGGCCTGGCCAAGTTCGGCCTGAGCGCAGTTGTCTATCCGGAAATCTGGGCGTTTGACGTCATGGTCGGGCTCGTGGGCATTGTACTGGTTGTTTTTCTGTCCGTACTCTATCCCGCAATCAAGGCAAGCCGCTTTGAAGTTGTTGACGCGATTCACTTTGTCTAAAGATGAGTGAAACGGCGGAGCCACAGAGGCGCAGAGGACGCAGATGTGGAATTAACTGGTAACCATTCAAACCTTGCAGCAAATTTAGTCCTGACGGGGCGTTAAAATCCTGCCCGGGTTAGATTGAAGAGTAATTGCAGACGAAAAGACCACAAAGGAACAAAGTCAAATGAGCATTGTAACCGTCAACGATGTTAACAAAGTCTACGAGGACAAAAATAACATTCCCGTTCAGGCGTTAAACCAGGTTTGCCTGAAAATGGAAGAGGGCGAATTTACCGCCATTGCCGGGCCTTCCGGCTCTGGAAAAACAACCCTGTTGAATATTATTGGCGGTTTGGACAAACCGAATTCCGGTCAGGTCAAAGTGGCGGGCCAGGAACTTACCACAATGAATCGAAACGCACTCGCTGAATTCCGTCTCAAAACACTTGGATTTATTTTTCAGGCTTACAATCTTATCCCGGTGCTTACAGCCGAAGAGAATGCGGAGTTCATGTTGCTCCTGCAGGGCGTTTCTGCGGCCGAACGGCACCAGCGCGTAAAGGAGGAATTTTCGGCCCTCGGCATTGAAAGCGCGCTTCTTAGCCGGCGGCCTAACGAGTTGAGTGGCGGCCAGCAACAGCGAGTCGCCGTTGCGCGCGCACTGGTGTCTCATCCGAAATTAATCCTCGCAGATGAGCCAACCGCAAATCTGGACTCCCAAACCGGCAAACGCCTCCTCGATAAAATGAAAGAAATGAATGAAAAAAAGGGCATTACATTTCTCTTTTCAACCCACGATCCCATGGTTATGGGGCGCGCACGACGCCTGCTTATTCTACGAGACGGAGAAATTGTCGAAGACCGAAAAACTGAACCGGCTTCTCCGGCATAACTTTGGCGTTAAATCAGCATGAAGCCACTCACATTATTTCTTCTCCTGCTCACCAGCACGCCACAGTTGTCCGCCCAGACATTTTCCTTTGATTTCTCGGGCTATGCAAAAAACTTAACCATCCGCTCTACTTCGGCCTTGAGCAAAGAAGCCTTCATTTTGAACACGAGCCGGCTACGCCTCAAGAGCGCCCTAAATGCCGGCAGCTTCGCGCACGCAGAGTTGTGGTTGGACAACGAACTTCTGGCCGGCGATTTCCTGCAAACCGTGGACTACGCTTTTTCTAAACTACTCGAACGACCAACATTTTACGATCTTGATTGGACGGTGAATGATGGAGACAAGCACTTAATACGTCAATCTCTTTTTCGTGCGTTTGTTACGCTTAACCCCGGTGCGGCGGCAATAACACTGGGCAGACAGCGCATTGCCTGGGGCACGGGCTTTGCCTGGAACCCCACAGATCTGTTTAACCCGTTTAATCCCAGCGCCATTGAACTGGACGAAAAACAAGGGGTGGACGCTGTGCACGCAACGCTGCCTATCGGAGATTTATCACGGATTGAAGCCGCTTTTACACCGAAACTCAGCACTATAAAACCCAGCTACGCAGCGAAACTAATCACCAATTTGCACGAATATGATGTCTCTTTTATCGCCGGTAAATTTCGTGGTGACGCCATTGTCGGCGGTGACTTTGCCGGTTACATTGGCGATGCAGGCTTTCGTGGTGAATTGGCCTACACATTCAAAAAAAACCGCGACAACTATTTGCGCGCAGTGCTCAACGCTGATTACAATTTCCCGCACAATTTTTATGCACTGGTTGAATTTTACTACAACGGCCCGGGTGCATCGAACCAAAAAGATTACGATATTTTCCATATTCTTTCAGGTGAGAGTTTCAACCTGGCAAAACTGTATTCAGCTTTTTCCGTGACCAAAAGTATCACACCACTGTTGAACGCGAGCGTTTACAGCATCATCAATTTAGTTGATCACAGCAGTCTGCTAGGCCCGGGCTTGACCTGGTCTTTGGCCACCAACCTGGATGTTTCTGCAAACACCTATTTTCTTTTTGGCGCTGACGACAGCGAATACGGCCAACTCGAAACAAGTTATTTTGCTTCAGTGCAATTTTTCTTTTAACGATCAGAGCCATCAGTCAAGAAAAGCAGTAGATTTTTTTGTGCAGCCGTTGCCGGGCTAAAGGGCATGTTTTTCTCAGTGCAAAAGGAGCCTCTATCTTGTTTGTGTGGGTAAGGAGAAATTAAGTTACGGATAAACACAGATGAAACTCGGATAAGGGCATTCCACACAATGGGGCCATACCATAAAAGTGGCGTTCAGGGTTGTTATTGTTGGTGAACATACAGCAAATTTATTCCTTGATGATTAAGTCAATATGGCGCTAAAAGTTGCCGAAAAATATTCTTCACAAAATGAACCACAGTTGGTGAATGATTTGAAGGCCACGGGAATAAAAATCGGATTTCTTATTACTTTTGGGAAAAAAAGTAGAACTCAAACCCTTTATCTACTAAAAGAATCCGTGCAAATCTGTGTAAATCCGTGGCTAACAAATTCCCGGCTATCCGGGGTCAGACATTACCCACACTGGCAACATAGAATCCAAAAGGAGTCGTAAATGCCAAAATATCCCAACTTTGCCAGTCGAGTCAAACAAATGACCGGCTCAGCTTTTGAAAAATACGCCCCCCGCATCAGGGAACAGGGTGAAGCTATGGTGCGGCTTCACATCGGCGACACCCACATTCCAACCAGCTACCCCTTGCCTGTTTCCGAAAAGATGCTGACGTTGCACCCTGACCACAATCGCTACTGCAACACCTTCGGCATAGACTCGCTGCGCGATGCCCTGGCTGAAAAACTTCAGGAGAGAAACTCATTACGAGTCGAGCGGGACAATATCCTCATAACCACCGGCGCCACAAATGCGCTGAATATCAGCATGATGTCACTGGTCGAGCCGGGCGAAAGCGTGCTTGTGCTAACGCCGGCCTGGCCCCTGTTTTTCGGCATGGTCAAAGTTGCCGGCGGGGAAATACTCGAAGCGCCTTTTTACACCAAACTGACTGAAACGCCGGACATGGATATTCCAGCCTATCTTGAACAATTTATTACAGAAAATACAGTTGCCATCTACATAAACACGCCGAATAATCCCAGCGGTAAAGTGCTCACGCAAACACAAATCAAGCAACTCGCAGAATTTGCACAAACGAAAAATTTATGGATTATTTCCGACGAAGCTTACGACGGTTTGACCTTCAATGGCCTGTCGCACATTTCCATCGCCAGCCTCCCGGGTATGTTCGACCGTACACTGAGCACGTTTACATTTTCTAAAAGCTTCATGTTTGCAGGTCTGCGGTTGGGGTATTTGGTCGCCAACCCGACTGTTATTGCTGAGACAAACAAAATTATGGTACACCAAATTTACGGGGCCTCCACACTGGCGCAGCAAATGATGCTTGAACCGGTGAAAACAATTGACAAATGGCTGCCGCAGGTGCGTGATCTATACCAGCATTTGCGTGATGTTGCCACAAAATCTCTCACGTTGAACATCGAAGAGCCTGAGGCAGGCTACTTTGCTTTTTTCTCAATTGAAAAGTGCTTGCGCGGAAGAGACTACTGGCAGGTTATCGAAACCTGCTTTGACAGTGGCGTGTCCATCGCGCCGGGAAACAGTTTTGGCAGCCATTTTGAAAAATTCATCCGCATCTGTTTCACCGGTGAGCCTGAGGAAAGATTGCGCTCTGGAATTGAGCGCTTGAACAAGGCGCTGAGTTCATGATAATCAATTGTTCGGCTCATTTCAAATCCGGACGCTTTTTGTCGCGGTGAGAAGGCAGGCAGCGAGGGTGAAACATCCCCCTGATTTGTTCGCTGGACGCTTCATAAATCGTCCCCTTTCAAAGGGAGTTGATCAGGTCAAACTCCCTTTGAAGGGAGACAGGCTTTCGCTCATTCAGAGCAAAAAACAGAGGGATGTTTAGCCCGCTTTATTCATTAACTTTACTTAAGTGAGATTTTGCTCTGTGCTCTCTGTGGCCAAGGCACAATTCAAATTAGACAAAGGACTACCCCATGAAAATCGGTTTCTACCAATTTCGCCCGCTGTTTGGCAAAACAAAATCAAATCTCAGCAAAATAATCAAAGCGCTGCACAATGTTGATGCGGACCTGATCGTGCTGCCGGAGCTGGCGCTCACCGGCTACAACTTCAGCGGCCGGGAGGAAGCAGTGGCTTTAGGCGAGGATCCGGAACAGTCCATGGCAGTCGCTGCCTTAACGCAGCTTTGCCGGCAACAAGACTTGCACATTGTCATTGGCTTTGCCGAGAAAAAGCAGGACAAGCTGTTTAACAGCGCTCTGCTTATCGGTGCAAACGGCCTGGTGCACACCTACCGCAAAATACATCTTTTTAATGAAGAAAAGAACTGCTTCGACCCGGGTGACACCCCGCTGGCGCTGCAGGAGGTTAAGGGGACGAAAATCGGCATGATGATTTGTTTTGACTGGGTGTTCCCGGAAGTGTGCCGTTCTCTGGCTTTGCAGGGTGCGCACATTATTTGCCACCCGTCGAATCTTGTGCTGAACTATTGTCAGCAAACCATGCTCTCACGCTGCCTGGAAAACAGTGTTTTTGCCGTCACTACAAACCGTTTCGGCAGTGACAGGCGGCCACATGGCGAGGTGCGGTTTACCGGCAAAAGCCAGATCGTTGCGCCAAAAGGGAAACTGCTGCACCGGGCCCTTTCCCAGCGTCAGGCATTGTTTATTACGGAAATCGATCCGGTACAGGCGGAAGACAAAAGCATGACAGCGCTCAACGATCTCTTTGCCGATCGCCGGCCGGAATTTTATTCGGTGTTAACGGCCTGCGAGTGATGATGTTTTTCGGCCATGCCTTTTTGTGGATTTTCCCTTGGGGAGAGACTGAAATCCGGGCTGTATCCCTACCAATCGGTGGCCAAAGGGAGCTTGGTTTCAAGTTCCAAGTGCGAAATTTGCGTACTTTATTTACTTCAATCTTTGCGTCTTCCGCCCCTCTGTTGCTGAATCGTTAGGTTGGGTTCAGGAAAAGGGTACCATCATTTACCAGCGTCTTTTTCCCAGTAACCCTCTTCAGGCTCATAGCACGAACTCTCAAGGTCCGCGACCTTGTCGGTCATGAAAGCCTGGGCATCGTTAATCGCCTGATTATAGATTGCCGGACCGATTTCCTTCAAACAGAAATCGAGCAACAATGTGGCTTTCAGCTCACCAATATCGTCATCCAGATTTTCTAAAAAATAGCGCTTTATCGAAGCGACCAGGCGCTGCTGGTTTTCAGGGGATAGTTCAATTGCCATAAAGCCTCCACCGCCGCCTGTTTTTCACAGCGACGTCAATAAGTTATTTTTATTTTAGGTAATTGTTCTCGCGCAAGATTCCTCACCCGAAAAACGGGTTCGGAATGACACAAAAGTGAGGCTTTGCGTAGTGTAAAGGCCAACAGCAAATAGCTAAAGGCCACAGCCAATTTTTATACATATCGATACATCATCCAAAAATGCGAGAAACTGCCAAGCATTATCAGAACATGAAAAACTTCATGAAAGCCAAAAACGCCGGGCCAGGGATCCGGGTTCCTGAGTGCATAAATGACTGCGCCGATGGTATAAAATGCGCCACCGATGGCCAGCCAGGTTAACCCCATTGTGGCCATGGCCTGCTGCAACGGCCAAATGCCGACAACCACAAACCAACCCATTAAAAGGTAAACTCCGGTGTAAAGCTTGCGTGGCGCCGACAGCCAGAATATTTTCATAAACAGCCCTGCCAATGCAAAAGTCCAGACGCCGGCCAGGATAGACCAACCCCAAACACCACGCAACGTGACAAGACAAATGGGCGTGTAGGATGCCGCAATGAAAACAAAAATCATAATATGATCGACTCTGCGGAAAAATGCCAGGCGTTTTCCCGAGATCGGTAGCCAGTGATAAAGAGTGCTGGCTGTATAAAGCAAGATCATGGCGCCGCCAAAGATTGCAAACGAAACAACATGCCAGCTGGTCAGAATACCTGAGGTTCTGGTCAAAAGCGCAAGCAAAGCGCCCACTGCCAATAACGCTCCGACAAAATGAGTTAAGCCGCTGAGGGGATCTCTGAGTTTGGTTTTCATGGTTCAATCCCTAGCTATAGTCGAGCATGAATACAGGTTTAAAATTAACCTATTATCTTGATATCTGCCGCAATCCCTCCTTTGAGGACAGAAAATGGTTGAGCCGGCACAAAGTTTGAACAAGTTGCTGCCGTCGGGGTTGACCGGCGCCATTAGTAAAAAAACACTGTTGCAAAATTCAAAATCTGTGCTAACTGTGTCGCTTTCTCCTGGCTGTCAGCACCACATTACGCAGTGCACGCTCGTTTTTGGCTCGCAGCCACTTCCGTTCAAAGTGGGAATCCTGGACAATCTGGGCAATGGCCGAAAGTGCGCGAAGATGAAAATCACGCTCATCTCTTGTTCCCACCAGTACAAATATTGTCTGAACCATGGGCGCCGCTTCGGAAAATCGAATGCCTTCTTTGCAGCGGATCAGCAAAATATCAAATGTATGAGAACCATCGACAATGACATGCGGCAAAGCGAAACCGGGAGTCAGGGCTGCACTGTTTTCCCGCTCTCTTTCCATAAGCAAATCATAAATAATATCCGCATTAACAGACAGGCCGGGGGATAAAGCATCTGCTGCAAGTTTAAAAAGCTGTTCAACTGTCATGGAACCTTCGATATCAAGAACAATGCCGCCGGAAACAATTTGGTCAAATCGATCCCTGAGAACATCCTCTTTTTCCCTGATAATCTGTTTCACCTCTGTTTCCAATGAACCGGTGACAAGCTCTTTTGCGGTGACCTTTTCGACGAGGTGGAGTAACTCCTCCTCTCTATTTGCATCAAAACGCAAGGCAACATGTTCAAGACTGGGCAATGAACCAACTACAGACAATGAATCGCCTACTTCCAGGCGCGTATAACCGTGGCAAAGCAACATTTGACCACGCCTGCGCACGGATAAAATATGGACATCCAAAGGTAAACGCAGATCGCGCAAAGCCATGCCCTTTATGTTCGGGTTACGGATTTCAATCTCAACCACATCCTGATTCTCGTTCATGCCAAGCAAAAGAGATGCGGCTGCAGGTGAGCGCACAAAGTGGTCCAGTAAACTGACAATAGCCGTGCCCGGATCAACCACCAGGACACCCAGTTTACGAAAACGCTCCATATTCGCATGATCATTTAGGCGCACAATCAAATTATCGGTTCCAAAGTGCTCATAAGCAATTTCACAAATTTGAAAATTTTCATCATCTGAAAGCATGGCAACAATCGTTTCAGCTTGCTGAGCATCAAGTTTGCTCATTTCTCTCAGGCTTAATTCTGAAATGGGGTGAATGTCAACATCGGCACTTTCACCAAAAGCCTCAATGTACCTGACTTTTCTAGATGCGACTTTTACTTCCCAACCGTGTGACTGTAATTGACGTGCCAGTGCAAGAGACTGGCTTTCCAAACCAAAAATAATGGCATCTTGCACGCCGTCAAACGCCATTGTTTCCGCCTTTGGATGCGCTTCGCCGACCCGGTTTATCGCCCATTTAAAAAAGGGCGGACCCATGATCTGATTCAAGACGATAACGGAAATAATAATGGTAGCAAAAGCAGCGCCCCACTCGGGAAATTCTACAGTGACTTCTTTTGCCAGACCAAGCCCAACACCAGCCTGAGTGATATAAGCCATCCAACTGATGCGATTATGACTTGCCGGATCTCCAGCCAGAACACCGCCTGTAAATGAGCCCACAAATATGGCGGCAACGCGAACAGCGAAAAGGGTCAAGGCAATTGGCCATGTTTTAATCAAAATATCCAGCGCCAGTGACGCTCCGGTCAGAGTAAAAAAAGCAATGTAAACAGGAAGCCCGACATCATGCAGAATTTGTAAAAATTCCGTTCGATATCGGCTGTAGTTGGTCGTTAGAAAGCCGCCAATCATACAGATGAGCAAAGGCTCCAACAATATTTCAAAGGGAAAGTGCTCGTGGCTAAAACTTCGCAATTCCCCTGAAATGAAGAAGACAGCATAGCCAACCAACAAAATTGCACCCGTTTTCACTACTTTTTGAAAAGGGCAGGCAAGAAGCAACTGCAGGACCTTACCGACAAGATAGCCAAAAACCAGCGACAGCGTCAATTCGACCAACATCAAAAAGACAAGGCTCAAATTCAGGCCAAGGTTGGTTAGTAACGCATCTGCAATCGATGAGTTGACGGCAAACAGGGTGATAACAACAACGTCCATGATTACGGTCACACCCAAAGCAGTTTGTGTAAAAGGCCCCTTCGCCCGCAGCTCATTCACTACAGCGATAGCAGAAGAGGGTGAACGCGCAACCAGAATTGCGCCTGCTAAAATAGAAATCGCGACCCGCCCGGTAACCGACATATCCTGCATAAACGGAATATAGTCACCCAACATAAACATGACGATGCTGCCAATGGAAAAAGTGCTCGCTACCAGGCAAATCGTGACCCAGCGAATGCTCTTGAAACGGCTTCTGAGTTCTTTCAGATAGAGCTCGCTCCCTGCAGCAAACGCGATGTAAGCCAGCGCCATTTCATCAACAAAGCGCAGATGTTCAGTTGCCGCTGCGGGTATCAATCCCAAAAAATAAGGACCGGCAATGAGTCCGGTAAAAAGAAAACCACTGATCAAAGGAAGATTGGCCTTCACGAAGATATTGCCGATCTGCCGTGACGCAAGCGAGATCACAGAAAACCCAGCAATAAATATAATTAGTTCAGAATAACTGACCATAGCACTCGCAACGTTTCTACTTATAAATTAGATTTGGGGTATAGCAGGGCTTTCCTAAAAATCCATTGAGCCAGGCTTGGCATACCCGGGAACTTTTTTACAGATATATTTTAAGGGCTGGTGCACAGGACAAAGCATGCGTACTTTTTCAGACATCCCTGACTTCTGTTATATTTGGTAACACTGTTGTATTACAAGCAATGAATCGAGCGGATTTGCTCGTCAGCTCATTCTCCCCATTTGTACCAGCACAACCTGCGAATTGGCAAAACCATGTGCGACAACCCCAAAATCAGCCATTATGCCAAAGGCTCATCACTGTTTTTTTTCCGGTCTTTCGGACTGGCACTTTTACGCTTAATTACCAACACCGTATAATCATCCACGGGTAAAAATCCATGGTAAAAATCCTGCAAATCATCTATTAAAGAGCTCAAAATTTCAGATGCGGCTTTTTCACGCACACTTCGTATGGTTTCAATGACCCGCTCGGTGCTGTAAAAAACAGTGCCTTCGCCGGCATCCTGGCTCTGCCGTGCCGCCTCCTCCACACCATCAGTAAAAAATACCATTGCATCCCCATCCTGCAATTTTAATTTGGCGATCTCTAGTGTCTGCTCAAAAAAAACGCCTCCGCGTTCAATGCCAATGCCCAAACCGTTTTTCCGTATCTCCTGAATCTCTTCTGTAAAAGACCCAGGCACGAACAGAGGTAGCGTGTGGCCAGCGCGGACAAAGCGAACTGCAGCTTTGCTTGTATCAAGAATACCAAGAATCGCAGTAACAAACACTTGCCTGTCCATAACGTGGTCGGAAAAATAGCGATTCAAACGGCAGGCAATTTCGTCGGGTTTATCTGTGAACTCAGGCGAGTAGCGGAGCAAACTGATGAACTGTGCCATATAAAAAGCGGCAGAAGTCCCTTTCCCGGACACATCACCAATGGCAAATAAGTATTTGCCACCACCGATTGGCACGACGTCATAAAAATCACCCCCCACCTCATTCGCAGTTTGCAAAGTCGCCGCAATTTCAAATCCAGCTATATCCGGAAGCTTGCGGGGCAGCAGATCGAGTTGCACCTGGCGTGCGATAGCCAACTCATGTTCCAACCGTTCTTTTTCCCGTGCTTCATCAATGGAAACGCTTAATCTACTACTCATCTGGTTAAATCGATCGGCCAGTTCGACAAACTCATCTTTCCCCTCAATATGCAGCTTGTAATCAAGGTTGCCTGCGGAAATTTCATGAATACCGTCTTTCAACTGACGAAACTTTTGTACAATCATTTTGTTGATTTCAGCGCCGAATTTCACCATACGTCGCGTCACCGAATAATTTACAACGGAGTAAACCAACGCCAGCAAAATCATGTAACTCAGTAGGGGTTTGCTAAACATATCAAAGCCCGGTGCCATTAAAATATCAAAAGCAAAAAAACCTGCCGGCTGCAAACGATGATCGAGGACATCGGCAATAACGCGGCCAATAGCCAAATTTCTGTTATTTAACAACTCACGGCTTATTGCCTCTTCTATTGAGTTTCGCTCCCCGGTGTGCAGGCCGATGGCTGCTGTGACTGCATTTTCGCTACGTCGAGAAAACAGAGCAAAGGGGAAAATATGAAATTTTCGCCATGCAGAACTGATGCCGACGTGGCTCGAAAAATAATAAAGATACGACTCCCAATTGGGCGGCTGGTAAGGATAAGCAACCAACTGCGAGCCCGCCAGAACCGCGGTCTGTTTTGCCACAACCGCAATAAAACTTGAGTCCAGCCTGACCAGATAGAGTTGTTCGCCCCCCGCTTCATCCTGACTGTTCTCTTCTGTTTTAAAAACAAAATAGTCTGCTGCTGTGCTGTCGCTCCATCCATTTGCCTGTTCAATTATCAGAGTCCCTTCACGTGGAAAGTCTCCTTGAAAATCGAGCGGTCGATAACCGGGTAGTTTAATTTCAGCCACACCGTCCAGATTCAACTGAACCCAATATTGCGGTGGCGCAACTTCACCGGAAGCAATCAAATCGATGGTTCCGAATATAGCTTTTCGGACTTTTTCAGCCTGCCAACCTGCCATAAAAAGATAGAAAATAATAACTAACATTGTCGCCTGAATAAGCTGGGGAAATGTCGACTGAAAAAACGTCGATATCGCCAGTTTCCGGGAAAGGCTGGCAAAATTGTAGACCAAAACAATCGGAATTTTAACGAGAATAGCGAGCAAATACAGCTTGAAGGCCGTGACCGTCAACCAGGGGGCGCCATACAAAAGATGCGACTCAATGACTCGCTGCGCGCCCTCAATTTTGAACGGCTCCCAGTTAAGTACACCGCGGAAAAGTAAAATACCGGCAATTAAGTAAAGCCAGCACTCTGCCTGCGTCAGCTCCTCAAGCCATTTCGTCCTTCTCAAGAAGAAAATAAATAAAACAAGCTGCACGATATAGGCAGGAATAAAGCCACCACTTTCTACTATTCCAATAGCCGCCCAGGCGATAAGTGTAAAAATGACAAGCGGACGTTTCTTGTCCGCCTGATTCATCAAGATGAGAGTCCCGACACCTAGCACCGACAGTGCCATCGTATTGAGGTGAACATGGGCAAGAAAGGCGGTGAGTTGCGTATCAGATGTACTGTAAAAATATCTGAGAATAGCCGAATCGAGCGAAAATAGCAAAAAGAGCAAACCGACAATTAATTCAAAAGGCGGTTTTAATCTGGCAATCAGCGCCCGGATCAAAATCAACCACATTACAAAGTGTATTACAAAAACAGCTCCGCCAAACTCCCGGGCAATATTGGCAGGAAAAAAGAAGAAATAAAAAGTGAGCAGCCAAAGAGGAAAATATAGGAACAAGCGAGAATTAGAGATATTTTGAAGGTTTAGCTTCTGCACGAAGTCTTGAAATCTCAAGTGTAGACTGAAATCATGTCTTTTCATAACGGAAGGTCTTCATACCAAATAATTGGAAAACGTTTTAAACTCAAAATGAAGGCTGCGCTAAGATAGTTTTCGTCAGGATTGCCAGTATGAAATTTACAAATAATCTGTTAAGATGTAAATGAAATTCAGGATTCTAAGGTAGGGTTTTCAAAAAAAGCTGGGGTGCCGGGATTCGAACCCCGATTACACGAGCCAGAGTCGCGTGTCTTGCCGTTGGACCACACCCCAGTTTTTTACGATTAAACTTCTATAAAATCAGAATAAGAACATAGTTTCAGGCTGCGTTTATAGTGGAACTGCTGACCGGATTCTTTTTCAGATAGGAGATTGCTGCCTGCAATCGCCTCAAGACAGTATCTTTTCCCAGCAATTCCATAATCTCGAACATACCTGGCGTTGCCGCAATACCAGTTACTGCCAGGCGCAAGGGTTGCAAAATCTTTCCAGCGCCAACTTGAAGTTCCTCGGCATAACCGCGTATTACAGCCTCAATCTCTTCAATAGAAAACAAAGCAATGGTACCCAGGCGTTGTTGTATTTGCTCAAAGCGGGTAATCTGGTCTGCTGCTTTCCAGTGCTTATTCAAAGCCTTTTGATCGTAACTTTCCGGATCCTTAAAAAAATATCCTGTCATCTCCCCGATTTCCGACAAGCGCTTTATACGAGGCTGGATGAGCTCAGACATTCTTCTCAGATAGGCAGAATCTTTAGAGATAAAAAGTTCATCAATCGCGTTGGTATTGAGCAATTGCGCAGTGACTAATTGGTAGAATTCACTTTGTTCCAACGCATTAAGATATTGCCCATTCATCCATTCCAGCTTTTTCTCATCGAAAACAGCACTTTTCTTTTGAATACCCTTTTCAGAAAACGTGTCAACAAGTTCATCCCGACTGAACAACTCCCTGTCATCGCCGGAAGACCAGCCCAACAGGGTTAAAAAGTTTAACATGGCCACAGACAGGTAACCGGCTTTCTCATACTCACCGATGGCTGTGGCACCGTGTCTTTTGCTCAGTCGTTGCTTGTCCTTTCCCAGGATGAGTGGTAGGTGGCAATATTTCGGCAAGTCCCAACCCAGAGCATGATAAATTTGAATATGTTTTGGAGTATTTGATAAGTGATCATCGCCACGGAGAATGTGGCTGATTTGCATTTCGTGATCATCTACAACCACAGCCAGGTGATAAGTTGGATAGCCATCCGAACGTCTAATTATGAAGTCATCAAGTTGGCTGTGTTCGACTGTTATTTCACCATAAACGGCATCAACGAATTTTGTCTTTCCTTCCGGCAGCAACAAGCGAACTGCGTACGGCATCTCGGCCTTGTCGTAGGTTTGAATTTCACTTTGGGTAAGGTGGTTGCAACGACGGTCGTGGTTATAGCGATAATCGCGGTTTTCAGATTTCGCAAGCTGTCGATTTGCTTCTATTTCATCTTTAGTGCAATAGCACTTATAAGCTCTACCGCAATCGATCAGTTGATTAACGAATTCATCATAGACTTCGAGACGCTTGGACTGAAACACAACATCGTCGTCCCAGTCCAGTCCTAACCAAGACATGCCATCAAGAATGGCAGCAACCATGTCTTCACCGGAACGAGCGGCATCCGTATCTTCAATCCGCAGCAGAAAATTACCGCCGTATTTTTTTGCAAAAAGCCAATTAAAAATGGCCGTTCGCGCACCCCCAACATGCAAATACCCGGTAGGACTCGGGGCAAACCGAACTCTGACTTTTTCTCCTGGTTCTACAAACACGATTCCACCACAAATAAAAAAAGCGGAGAGGGAGGGATTCGAACCCTCGGTAGAGTTGCCCCTACGCAGGTTTAGCAAACCTGTGCCTTCAGCCGCTCGGCCACCTCTCCGAAAAAAACGACCCTTAAAGAACGAAGACCAAAAATATTGATCTGCTCGTCAAACGTCGCATTTCAGTTAGCTGCGGAGGGCGAGGGACTCGAACCCCCAAGGGCGCAAACCCGGCGGTTTTCAAGACCGCTGCCTTACCAATTAGGACTAGCCCTCCTATATTGATTTTAGCTGTGCAATATAGGAAAATACACAGAAGATGTCAACCTGTTTTTGCGTGGAAAAAGCGGGGGAATATCAACTAAATTTGCGTCCAACCCTGGACTAAAGCCTAACAAACATCTTCCCTGGCAACTGCCGCACCAGGTTCATTAGCTCAAGATTCAACAGCCTCGACAGGATTGTCGCAGCAGATTCCCCGGTAGTGTTGGCAATTTGGTCAACATGTGTTGGCTCATTGGAAAGCACAGCCATCACTCTTTTCTGTCCATCGTCTAAATGAATATCGGGCCTAGTGCGTTCAACACCGGTGAGAATTGGCGATAATGGGACACTGAGCGTGTCCAAGACATCTTCAATGGATGTAACGACTGCAGCACCCTCTTTAATCAAAGCATTGGTACCAATGCTTTTTGAGCTGTCTATGTTACCTGGAACCGCGAAGACCTCCCGGTTTTGCTCCAATGCAATCGCCGCAGTAATTAATGCACCACTTTTTTGACCCGCTTCAACAACAATGACACCGTGGCTTAAACCACAAATAATGCGGTTCCTGCGCGGAAAGTTTCCCCGATCCGGACCCGTTCCCATCGGATATTCAGACATAACGACACCACTTTTCTGCATGGCACTGGCGAGTTGTCGGTTTTCTGAAGGATACACCACATCAATGCCGGAACCGAGCACTGCGAGACTGCGTCCACCACAATTTATAGCACTTCGATGGGCAATGGTGTCTACGCCATAAGCAAGACCGCTTACTACTGTAATGCCACGCGCCGCAAGTTCACCGGCAAGTTTTTCCGTAGCTATTTTTCCGTAATTGCTTGGCTGCCTGCTGCCAACGACAGCGACTGAATACTGGTCCGTTTCAGCAAATTCGCCCATTATAAACAACATTGCTGGTGGATCGTAAATGTGCTTCAGGAGTTTCGGATAGGACTTATCCCAAAAAGAGAGTAGTTGTCCCCCGGATTTTTTCAAGCGGCCAAGTTGCTCGCGGGCAAACTGCTCGCCCTTATGGTTTTGAATTTTTTGGGCCGTGGAAGCATCAATACCGGGAACAGCAATTAACCTGTTTTTTGAGGCACAAAGGACTGCATCTGCGGACCGGAACTGACCGATTAATGCGCGAAGTTTTCCAGCGCCAACACCCGGCACACAGGCCAATCTTAGCAGAGCCTCAAGGTTGACCGGGTTGTTCGCCAATTGCGTTACCTCTTCTGAGCGGCCAAATAGTTCCAGACAAAATCCCTGAGTTCATTAAGCCCAACGCCTGTAAGGCTTGATATTCTAAAAACAGGAATTCCATTTAAATTCTCACCCTCTTCACAAGCAACATCCGGACATAGATCGTGTTTGGTTAACACAACCGCACCCACGCGCGCCGGCAATTCGTCATTGTATTTGCGTAACTCCTGCATCAAAAGCTCGACATCATCATCCACGTTCTCGGAAGAGACATCAATAAGAAGCAACAAGAGGGTGGTTCTTTCAATGTGCCGGAGAAACTCATGGCCAAGTCCTTTGCCAACATGTGCACCCTCAATAATTCCGGGAATATCCGCAACCACGAAACTGCCAATATCACGATACTTTACAATACCAAGATTAGGACGGAGCGTGGTAAATGGGTAGTCTGCTATCTTAGGTTTTGCAGCAGATATTTTGGAGATAAGTGTTGACTTGCCGGCATTTGGTAAACCAACCAAGCCTACATCTGCGATAAGTTTTAATTCGAGTTCAAGGACACAAGTTTCACCAAATTCACCCGGCTCCCAATCACGAGGTGCACGGTTGGTGGAAGAAACAAAGCGTGCATTACCGCGACCGCCGCGACCGCCTTTTGCTACAATCGCCGTCTCATTGGCTGCAACCAAATCTACTATTATATCACCCTCAGCGTCCTTGACTACTGTGCCAACAGGAACCTTTATAATCAAATCCTTTCCGCTTTTCCCGTGCATATCACTACCCTTTCCGTGTTCAGCACGCTCGGCCTTGTAGGTAGGACGATAACGGAAATCCAAAAGCGTGGTCATGTTCGCTGTCGCCTGCAAGATCACATCGCCGCCATCACCACCATCACCACCATTTGGCCCACCCTTCGCAACATATTTTTCTCTGCGAAAACTAACGCAACCACTACCGCCATTGCCGGCGGTCACACGAATTTTTGTATGATCAACAAACAAGAGTGAGAATTAGAAAAGAGTTGATCTGAGCACAAATTGAAAGGCGTTTGCTGGAATTGAAGATGTAGCTCAAAAAAAACAAAAGGTTCGACTAGGTAAAAGTTCTTTGCTTAAAGTATGAAACCCGCTTCTTTTTTGAAGCCAGATTGAGTTGCTTAAGATGCCTTCTCATTTCGAACCAACCAAGTTTAATATTGCCAAATCTTGGTGTATTCAGCGCCTTAATCAACTGGAAGAGGCCGGCATCCGGGTGCTCCACGACAATTTGTTGTAGTTTTTCTTCAATCGATTGATGTGCGCCATCATTGCCGTTGTAGCTAGCGCTCGGCATTTGCGCAACTTGTGCCTCTGCCTGCGGTTGAGCGACTGTTCCAACTCCGGCATTTTCCTCCTGCCGAAGCGGTGGTTGTAGCGCCGGGCTTGCAGCATTTTTACTAAAGTCCGTTATGGCTTCATCAAGCGTATCATATGCCATAAGTATATAATGAAATTCGAGCAACTCAAAAACTTCATAAACATCCGGGATCATTCTTATGAGTTTCAAGTCACCGTGATTCTCCCTAATGCCCTTTATTTCACTAATAAAAATACCCCATCCAGCACTGCTGATATAATCAACATTACCGAGATCGATAACAATATTATATCTACCGGATTTTAGTAAATTGGACAATGAGTGCTCAAGTTCAGCAGATGTGGTGGTATCGATATAACCACCGACCTTGATCACCGAAATATTTTGGCCTGGGCCAACTGTTTCGACAGATACCTGTATACCTTCCATGGGTAGCTCCTAAAGCAATTTCTAAATGGTTCAGGATTAACGGTTCGAAATATACTATAAAACGTGTAAAAAGTCAATAGCTAGAAGCTATTACTTGCGTATAGATATTTTGTCCGTTAAAAATTATATAAGACGCACGGCCTTTCTGATTTTATCCTCAATATCGGCTCTATCTGGACTCAACTCAATTACTTTCTTCCACTCACCGACAGCTTGCCTATATTCACCGCGATTGGCATAAATGACACCCATATTCTCATATGCTGTAATGTCTGCCGGATCGATTTCCTTTACTTTCTGATATTCAATCGCAGCCTCATTGTACATTTTGTTGCGAAAATATGCATTACCGAGAATACTATGTGCCTCTTTGTAATCAGGGTAGGTATTTATCACCCTTTTAAATTCCTCAATGGCCATATTATAGTCATTCTCTTTGTAATGTTTTATGCCATCAATAAGAATAGTCTCGCGATCCTGAACGGCCTGATGCGCCGACTTTCCATTTCCGCCTGCTTGTTGAGCCTTCGTAGTGTCGCTCTCCGCTGCTGCATTGGTTGGGATTGAATCAGCCGTTTGATCATGTGGCTTTTCACCCTGAGAAGACTCAACAACATCATGATCAATATCGATTGAATTGTTTGCTTGTTGAGAGGGCTCAGTTACATAAACTATTTCCTCATCAATTGCCTGAATTAAATCTGAGAAGGAAACCGTATCTTCATCTTCATCCATAAATGTCGGTGGCGAATCGACAGAGTCACTTTCAGTCCCAGCACCAAAATCATCTCCAGAATCTGTACCTGCAAATTCCGTCTCACCAAGCAACTCATCGATGGATGATGCGGTCAATGACGACTCACTATCACCAAAGTCAATATTTGCTACGGGCGCAACATCTTCTTCATGGGCATCCTGCTCAGCGATATTCTCTGAATTAGCCGGCAAAACATCCTGCAAGTCATCGGCAATACCTTGCATCTCCGGCTCTACAGGTGTATCGGCTGCTTGTTCTGCGGTTGCCGAGTCGAAGTCAAAATCATCACTCTCGTCAGCATTAATTTCTCCGCTATCAACAAAAAGTTCTTCAAACGAAAAATCGTCAAGAAGTGATGTCTCCTCACCTGCCTGAGCAAACTCAGCGAGACCAGTGTCATCCGGGGCGGTCATGAGTTCGTCTGCACTGACCGCAAAAAAATTTGGTTCAGAGTCAGGTGCCTTGTCAGGCTTATCGTCAAAATGTACGTCTTCCTGTTCGGGTAAATCACTTTCGCTCTTAGAAAGCTCACCGGTATCGGCCAAAAGATCCTCAATTGGGACATCAATAAAGGCTTCTGTCTGGAAGTCGGAAACCACTTCGTCTTTTAGGGGTTCTTCCTGTTTTTGTGGCTTTACAGGAACCTCATCTTCAGCACGAGGCAATGGCGGCACATCCTGGGCAGTCCCCAGGCCATAATCAGTTTGTACTTTCTCCTGTACCATAACCTTGCCATCAAGCGTCATAAACGGTGTGCCAGGCGCCTTTATCCGTCGATTACTGCGCTTCGCTTTGGAAATGTAGGCTTCGCGCAGCGCCTTGGTGTTTAGACGGCTACGAACGAGTTCATCATATATTCTGTTTTCGCTAATTTCAGCAAAACTGTATTTCTCGGTATTGAGTTCCTCACGAATCCGCGCAGCCCCATATTCAGGATGATTCCCAATAATATCAAATATTTTGCTCTTTTCTTCGATACTAATGTGCTTCGCCTCAACAGCAATCGAGTCATCAACCTCAAAAGCATCTATGCCCTTTTCATCAAAGACCTTCTTATACTTATTGTAATACGCGTAAGTGGTCAGATTGGCCTCCCGGCAGGCATCTTTGATACTCATCCCATCACCAATATGCTCATGTACCTCTTTTGCGCGCCTTAGTTCATCTTCCTCCTTAGTAGATTCCTCCTTAATTGTGACGAGTGTGATATCGTCGTATTGAGGACTACCCTCGGTAAATGAGTATATGCTGTCCTTAAGCCGCTCAACAAATTGGTCTGCCGGCAAGTCTCCGTAATCCGAGAGCGTTTTCTGCAAGCGTTCCTCGCCATACAACTGCCGGCTAGAATTCATCGCCTCGGTAATACCATCCGTGTATAACAAGAGGATATCGTCTTTTGCCAATTGGATAGTATCGGACTCGATCGAGTTGCGGAAATAATCGCGATCGGGAAGCTGCACACCGACAGGAAAGCCTTTGGGATTCAGATAATAAGTACTCTTCTTGCCTCCCCGATATAGAATCATTGGGTTATGGCCGGCACTTGCGTAGTTCACGCGACGACGCTTAGAATCAATAATCAAATAAAAGACGGTAACAAACATGCCTTTTTTAATGTCATTGCTGACAAAAGCATTGACACGCGCAAGAACTTCTGCCGCGTCGTGAACGCCCCGTGCCTCAGTTCTTAGAGCTGTTCGAATCATTGTCATCACAAGAGAACCCGGCACCCCTTTTCCCGAAACATCCGCGACAACAATGCCAAGCGTATCTTTGTCAACTTCAACAAAATCGTAGTAATCACCGCCCACCTCTTTCGCGGCTTCATAAAACGCTGCGATTTGGTATCCCTCCAACTCAGGGAACTCCATTGGGAGCAAGGTTTGTTGAATCTCCTGGGCAACCTGCATTTCCCGCTGCAAGCGTTCCTGATCAACGAGATTTTTCTGCGAGTCTCGGAATTTGGACTGAATATCACTGAAGGCCCGGGCGATTTCACCAATCTCAGTGGACGCGTCAATGTCCATTTCGTCTTCCACTTCATCGTGCCCAATATTCTTAACCCACTCGGAGAGCTTGCGAAATGGATTCATAACCAGATAGATCAGCAAAGCCACCCCAACATAACTCATGCCAAGAATAAAAAGCGCAAGTTGCAGGCTATCGAAACGAATGGAATATATTTCAGACGCTACTTTGTTATCAGAAAAATAGATATGTGCTTTTCCGTAAACAACACCCAACTGCTTTATAATGACGGGGATTTCAATCTCATAAAATATTTCTCCACCAACGGCGAGAGAGTATTTATATATACCTTGAGAAGTTTTTTCAGCATTTTCAGGACGAGTGAACTCACTGAGAATCTCACTCACATTGCTGCTATAGACAATAACACCCAGACTGTCCTCGACGGAGATACGGGCAATTTGTTCCTTGTATTCTTCCTCAATAGGAAAAACGATATCTTCAACAAACGCAAACTCTTCAGCTTGTGCCAGGCCGATACGGTGGACGATTGTTCTGGAGGTTGCTTGGGAGACTGAAATGAAATTTGAAATCAGTTCGTCATCGGTCTTTAAAAAAAAATAAAAATAGCCTAAAGCAATGAGAAGCGTAACGATGCCGATAGCGCGAAAAAAGTATTTGGCCTTAATGGAAAAGGGAATAGTGCCAACAGACTTGAACAGCCCGGCCTTAACCGGCTTATCGCGATATTTGGTAATGCGTAACTCATTGCCCTCTTCGGTTTTGCGATAATCAATTTCGTCCATCAGCTTACGCATTATGAAAATGCCAAGCCCACCCTTTTTGCCAATATCGATGTACCGATTTAAATCAGGATCTTTGACCCGTTTAGGGTCGAAATACATACCCTGATCGATAATACTAAGAGTAAGGCTGTTTCTCTTTACGATGGCACGGATGGTTATAGAGCCTTCCGCATCGCGGTAAGCGTGCCGTATTATATTTGTGGCAGCCTCATCTACGGAGAGCTTGAATGCATTGACAACTTTGTCAGAGAACCTGTGTTTTCGCCCCAATTCGGTGACAAAATCGCGCAGATCTCCCAAGTAGTCAATATGCGCGGGGACTCTTAGTTCTTGTTTTTCTACACTACTAAACATCGTCTCTCTTACTGTGCCAATCTACTTTTAACACGATCTATTGCATCAAGTATTGTTTTGTTATAAGGCTGCTCTAGGCGAACCTGCTCCCAAACCTTCAATGCTTCCGCATATTCTCCCTTTCGATAAAAAGCAACTCCACGGGAGTATTTCACTCTGAGATTAGCAGGCATTTGCTGTACTGTTGCAACCGCTCTTGCCTGGGCCTCCTCATAGTACTCAAGGGCCTTTTTATCTCCAGGCCGGCTCTTAACTGCTGCCTGGAAAGCGTCAGCCGCTTGCCTCCATTGCTTTTCAGCGTACAAACGCACGCCTTCCCTATATTTTTGCTCATAACTGAGTTGACTTTGGTACCGTCTTATGCGACTTTCAACCTGTTTTCTCTCGCTGTCAGAGAGTCCGGAGCCACGGACGCTGTTGAGCACATCCAAAGCCTGCAGGTATTGACTGCGGGTTGCCAGTGCATCAGCTTTTTTGATGGTTGCACGAATGTTTCCCTGTAACTGTTTTTCGGCTATTTGAATATCTTTCTCGAGTTGCAGCTTCACCTCTGCCAACCAACTCGGCAATTTAGATAGGTTGGCGCTGTTTATTCGGTCTATCGACTGCTGCCATTGGTTTAAAGCTCTGGTGTAAAAACCACCCTTAAAAAAGGCATTGCCCTTCTCTTTATGCTCCAAAATAAAATCTTGCAGAGACTTTTCAATAGCTGACTGCTTTGCTTCCAGGATAATACGCTTTTGTTCCACACGCTGGACAGAGTCGCTGCGCACATCGGCCAAAGTCAAAAAACTCTGTGCTTCCTGTATAGAGGAATTGGCAGTTTCCACTCGCATGTTGGCCTCAGGATCATCGGTCACCTGACCACGCAAACGCATTGAAATCTCCTGCATTGACTCAGCCGATTCCAGTGCATTGGAAAAATCAACAAACGCACCAAGATAGTCCTTTTCGTAGAACTTGGTCCGCCCACTCTCAATGCCTTGGTTGAAGTCGGTTTCAGCATTAAACCACAGCTCGTTTTCAACCCTGATTTGTAAAGTGCGTTCTTGTTGTTCTTTTGCAACGCGCCTTACCTCTGACCGCGTCCGACCAATGTTAAAAGTGATCGAAAAACGGTGACCAGAGTCAAAATCGGCACCGTCAAAAAAGCGGCCGAAGTTATAATCAATCAGAAAATTTTTGTATGTTGTTCCGGCACCAAATGCCATCTGGCCGGCATTATAACCAACACGTAAACTCGCGACGCCACGAAAAGAATACTCTGAGCCAACATGATATGTTAAAGACGTCTTTTCACCCTCGTTAAAATCAAATAATACTCGAAGTGCATTGCCTTCGCCAAAGGCCACAATTTTGTAAAATCCCGCTTTAAAGTTAAGCGGGATTTTCTCAGTCAAGTCAACCAGGCGTTTTCTAGACGAAATAAGATTTTGAATGTTCAGTCCAAAACCAACGTTCCGTAAAAGACTACTATCAAAGGCGGGTCGGTAAATGACTCCAAAATCGATGCCGATACCGGAGTCACCCAAATTTCCAAAGGTGTAAGATTGTCTTTGTATTTTCATACTGCCACCCAAGCTCAATGACTCGCGAATTTGCTTTGCATAGGAAAAATAGAATTCATTCTCACTATAAGAGCCACTACTACCCAGAACTGCCTGGCCGGAGTATTCTTCAACATTATCCGTTCCGACTCTGGACCAGCCAAAACCAAAAGTACCAAAAGACAGCGTGGGGTAAGCAGCGCCAAAGAAGCTGTAATTTATACCGTACTGAATACCCGTGTAGTAAAAACTGGCACTTTTTCTTTGCATATAATCAAGGCCGGCCGGGTTCCAATAAACCGCAGTCGGGTCATCGGCAAGGGCTACAAAAGCGCTGCCAAGCGAAAGTGCACGTGCACCAACACCACCCTCGACAAACAAACTGGCCGTACCCCCATCCCCGCTCTGCGCATTTACCGCGCGGAAAGTTACCATAATAGTAATAAAGGCAAGGCCTAAAGTCAATAGATTTAAAAGTTTTCGATTATTCATACTACTTCGCAACCGCTATTTTTGTAACGGCTGTTCCTTGACTTGTCTGTATCACAGCCACATAAACACCGTTAAGCACTTTGTCGCCACGATCATTTCTACCATCCCAATCAACATCTTTGTCATGATTCCCTGCCTGCGCCTGCTCATCAGAGCCGGCAAAAGAATAGCTCTTTACCAGGCGGCCAAGCAAAGTATATATCCGGATACTGACATCTGAGGCTTGCGATAAATTATAATTAAAATAAGTTTTGTCTGCGTTGGAGCTACCAAATGGATTTGGATAGTTAAAAAAGCTTGCATTTAGTTCCGGGTTAACCAAAACAAACTTGCCGGCATCAAAGGCAGCGTTCAGGGTACGCTGCAAAGAGTCGTCCCTGATAATAACAAAATCCGGCGAACCAACAGGCCGAGCCAGTATGTCACCTTGAGGGCTTGCGAAAATGGCTTTGAAACCCGTCAGCTCTGTTTCAGCATTGACATCAACCAAAAACTGAATCGCCTCGGAGTCCGACGATGCGATACTCAAGGGACCAAAATTTAACTGCACCGGATTTGAGCTGACTGAAGAAGTTCTTAAATGCTCAACACTTAAGTTGTCATAGTCTGTAACACGTACACTGGAAATAATACTGCTTGGTGCAATATCGCTGCCATCCGGGTCCTGAATCGTCAGGTTTATCCGTTCCAGGTTAATAATTTCAGTGGTGGTGTTTTTAAATTTTAAACCGAATAAATGTAAGTCCGTTGCGCCCCGAACGACCGTTGTTGGCCGCTTGCTACTTAAGACAGCAACATTCAACCCGATGGCCTGAGTAAGAACAGTGGTTGAGATTGCCGCCGGATCCGGCGTTATTTCTACGAATTGATCAAGATTATTTTCATCCAATGTTCCACGGTCAAAAACACGAACAGTAATGCTGCGGTTCGTCACCGGTTCCGTGGGCGCATCAATCTCCCAGGACGGAGAAAAACCGGGTGCAATAGGCTGAGAAATGGCGCTCGAGGTTGTGTACCCGGCGCCGCCCGGCAATTCCAGGCGCACACTGTCCTCACCGACAACGGCAGCCTCGCCGCTCTTGCTAAGTGAGGCTGTAAGAGTAAACCTTTGCCCCACAGTCAAAAAATTGTCTGCGTCGGAATTGCTAACCGCAAAACTCAAAACAGCCTTTTCCACCACAGTGAGATGCGCCGAGTCAGGCATGACAATGGCGTTGCGCTCAGAGTTATTTAAATCGGTTCCCGTCGCAGTCACCTTCAAAAAATCTGACGCGCTCGGAAGATTAGGTGATTGTACCTTCCAGGAAAGCTGAGCCGGACGAACGCCATCAACATCGCCAATGAATTTAGGCAAATCATCGATAGGAATATATGAGGGCGGTATTTGCAACGAGATGTTTGTGTTTTTAACGTTTGTAATCCTGACATTTGCAGTCAAAGTAAATTGTTGCTCGGTGGACAAAGTGCCATCTTCAGCGCCAGGCGGTCGCTCAACAAAAACAGTGTCAACCACAACCGTACCGACGTCCCCGGTAACAACGCCGAGGGTCAATCGATCGGTAGCAACCCGTGTTGACTGATTGGTGTTTTCATCATCCGGAATCGATGTTATTGTAACCTTGATATCCTGCTGTTCAACCGGAATTGACGGCGCTTTAACTTGCCAGGTTGTAGGAGTATTCGGCACAAATGCTTTGGAAAGTTGCTCCCCGGCAAGCAAAGATAGTTGCGTCAGCCCCAAATCAAGGGTCAGCACGGCAGCGCCCTCGACATCAGCAGTTCCTTCATTTTTGACAGTCGCCTGTATTTCAAACTCCTGATCGGCTGAAACCGAGACCGTATTGTTGATTTCAACCAAATCCGTGGTCAGGCTTTCCAAGTCGAGATTTGCCCGCTCGACAGCCGTGACCACCAACGCTACAGTCGTATCCGGCTGGGTAGGACCAGGCACCAAACCTATGACTTGAACTTTAAGCGTATCCTGTAGCTCAATATCTTGAACCTGGATGACCCAGTCTTTTACAGTTTCAGCTTGTCCAGCTAAATATTTGGTTGGTGATTCACCAATTCTTAGTGCAAACCCGGTTCCGGGTAAAATCAACGTCACCTTAACACTGTCGATATTTGGGGAGCGACTAACATCAATCGCCAGCTGAAATGATTGCAAAGTTGAAACAATGTTGTTCTGAGCGCCGGCAGGTGTTGTTACCAACAAGCTATTGACAGACAAGCCGACATCTAAAGTTTCGACTAACACCGTGTCGGCACTATCACTGACAGTAGCAGCTAAAGCGCTATTAATATCTTGTGGAATTTGTGTGATTCTGGCAAATATCGAGTCCACCGGCATGGTCGAAGCCGGGGCCTTGACATCCCAACTCACAGGATTACTTGCCGCGAATGGTGCCGGGTTAGGTGTTTGAATCGTATAACCAACAGGAACAGAGAGGGTTAATTCTCCTGTATTACCTATACTTGCCTGGCCACTATTACTAACCGTGGCCTCTATCTGAAAAACCTCATCAGCAGTTTGAAATTGGCTGAAGCCGGGCTCAAAGCTCAGAGACAAATCGGCCGGCTGTTGAATCCGAACCAGCACGGTGCTGTCGTTTGCAGTTCCAATCAAGGCTTGTTGCTGACTCTGCACTCCGACCGCGCTCAAAACGCGAGAGGTAAATATCTCACCGATAACGGCATTTTCCAAACCGGAAGCCAAAATGTTAAAATTAATTGTGCCAATTGAATTCGAGGCAATTGTTGCAATTGTGTCTTGCGGCTTCACAACAGTGGAAGTGCCATCAGTCAGCAGTTGCACAACGACGTTTTCAACCGCTTCTTGCAGATCATTTTTCACTTCGAGTGTAATCTGAAAGCTTTGGCCGGTATTCACTTCTGCTTGTTGAGATGAAGCGTTTGGTGTTGCCACATGCGGATTCGTATTAAGCACAGATACGGTGGCATTAGATGATGTGAGTTGAATCGTGCCTAGGCCGATATCATCGCTGGTGTCATCTGAAATTGTATTGCCACCGGAACCAACTACGACGCCGGTTATTTTTCCGGTTATCGTGGCTGTTCCTGTTGTGTCACCAGTTATGTCCACAAGAAAATCGAGAGAATCCGTCGTGCCGCTGGCAAGGCGATTGCCACCAGATAACAGTAGTGAGTCAGGTGGGGCGATTGTGAATTTATTAGTGACATCAGAGGCGCCAATTCTGAATTGAACAAATGTATTTAAATTACTGAAGTCAATATCAACAGCATCCGGGCTGCCATTAAAAACAGCCATACGCACGCGCCAATCATCGGTCTGCCCGGCGCGAACCGCAGTAACAGTTGTCGGATAGGGTGAAAGTGACTGTATTTGCAGACTCGAAGTTGCCTCCAAATACCAGGTGTCGGTAAGGTCGGCCCCAGCATCGCTTAAAACAATATTCGCAGCATTGGCATCCTGCCCGGTTATGCTTGCATCCAAAAAATATTGCCCGGTATCTGCTGAAGCGAGCACAGTAACGGTGTAGTTGAACACACCGGACGCCTGTGCAGCGATACTCGTTGGATTGCCACCATCTGCAATAACTGTAAAATTACTGGTTTGATCACTGGCGTTTTTTATAAGTGTAAACTTTGGTTGCGGGTTGTTAACAGCAGCCGCAGCACCGCCGGCCGGAGCCGGGTTAGAAACGGTTACAGCAATGGCAATACCAGATTGACCATGTTGAACAGTGTCCGGCGTGGTCACAACACTGTCGATTTTGAGTTGAGCCGAGTCCTGCACGGTCCAAATATCCGGCACGGCCGAAGCAGCCGCAGACACAGGATTTGAGCCGAGCAGACCACTGACATCGCCATTTATCGTTATAGTTTCCAGAGCAGCACTTGCATTGACATCAACAAGAAATTGCAGACTAACCGTTTGCCCGGCAAGAATAGTAGTAATCAAATCCGAACGAGTGGATGTATAGTCGGCGTTGCGATTTACTGTCCCGGTAAAATTCAAATTCGCGGTCAGGCCCGTAATCTCCGTGGAGCTCTGATTCGAAACAGACATGGTCACGGCAACGCCGGTTTGTCCCCGACTTACATTGGTTGGCGTTGTGGAAATTGAATTGATTCCGAGGCTGCCGATTGCTAAAGTCGTGTCGCCGGTGGCGCTGCCACTAACGCTTGCAGCAATGACCGAAACCGTGCCACTTTCAGTGCCCGCCTGAAAAGTAAAGCTCAATTGACTACTCGCATCAGAGGCAATTTCTTTCGTTGTAGGTGTTCCCGGATCAGCGTCAACGTCGGTTATCGCCCCGAGCGAAGCGGGAGACAAAGAAATCGTAAACAATGAGCCACTAGCAATCAAATTGCCATCTGCATCAAAAATAGAAGAAGAGGTAATTAACGATGTCGAAACCCCATCTGCTGCCAGGGTGTCTGGAACTGGCGTAAGCGTGAAGCGCCCCACAGGCTTTCCCGGGGAAACAGTTATCGTGCCGGTAGAGTCATCTTTTGCGGTTGCATGATCGGCGATAATCTTCCCTGTAGTATTGGCCGTATCGGGACTGAAGGTAAAACTCGTTCCAGTTGGATTTCCGCTGGCATCAAGGCCGCCAATTGTTCGCCAGGTAACACTGACGTCAGCTACAAAATTATCGCCCGAATCATAACCTGCCGCGTAAACTGTGGTCGAATCGTCAGTCGTTAGTGAAACTGCGCCGACAGGGCTGCCGCCATTGTTGGCCGCCGTACGCACAACAACGCTATCAACACTTCCTATACTAACGGTAATCAATCCGGAGGAGCCATCAATTACTGTGGCATGATCCGCAGTAATGACACCACTGCCAGGGGTTGTTGCTGTAAGTGTGGTGCTTGAGCCGGTGGACGAACTCAAAGTACCAATTGCAGCTGAAAGCTGCCAATTGATTGCAGATTCATCGGTGATATAGTTGCCGTCGGAATCAAACCCGCCGGCATGCATAACAAGTTGGTTACCAGGCTGCAGGCCAGTGGCCGGGACTTCAACTGTTTCGCCACTAGCATCACTAAGAACCTTAATGCGATTGAGGGGGCCAACGCTAACGGAAATCGTTCCAGATACATCTGTTGCACCAGACGCAACATGAGTCGCCCGAATGACTCCGCTTGTGGGGGCCGTTGTAGGCTCGAAATTCAAACTTGCCCCAGTTCCTGAAACTGCAGGGGCCAAGTCGCCGGAAGCAGCGCTCCACGTGACGCTTACGTCGCCAAGGTAATTAGTCTGCCCATCATAACTCGCGGCATAAAACGCTTGCGTTTGATCCGCTGTTAGACCGACCGTCGTAACTTCACTCCCACCGTTATTGGCCTGATCGCGAATTACGATACTGTCAATACTGCCGGAATTTACTGTAATTGTTCCTGTTGCATCATCAATTGCAGTCGCATGATCGGCAACAATCACACCCGTTCCCGGTGTGCTTCCAGTCAAAGTAGTACTGACACCACTGCCTGGAGCAACACTGCCAATCCCCCCTGTAACGCTCCAAGTAACACTTTCATCACTGCGATAATTGCCATCTGCATCATAACCAGAGGTATGAACAACAAATGTTCCACCTGTGGTTAATGTGTTCGTCGTAACTTCTGTGGTGGCGCCACTTGCTTGATCGTTGATTCTAACATAACTTAAAGCACCCGCGGTAACAGCGATTGTTCCTGTGAGATCTGTTCCAACAGCATGATCAGCCTGGACAGAGCCACTCGCTACCGTGGTTGGGTCAAAAACCGTACTTGTACCAGAGCCTGTAGAAAGCGTGCCAATACCGTTATTCACAGTCCAGGTTACCGATTCATCGCTGCGATAATTTCCATCAGAGTCGTAGCCTGCCGCATGCAGTGTCAACGCCTGATCCGTGGTGACGCTGCGGGCCCCCATGTCCGGTCCATTACCACTTCCCCCCTCAACAACAACAATACTGGCTAATGCCCCTGCTGTAATGGTGATTGTCCCTGTGGCATCATCGGTAGCAGTGGCATGATCTGCATTGATAACCCCTGAACCGACTGTTATGGCAGTCAGGGTTGTCGAAGAATTCGAAGTGGGAGCAACCGTACCTATCCCCCCAGAAACGCTCCAGTTAACGCTCACATCACCAATATAATTACCGTCAGAGTCAAAACCGGAGGCATGTACCAGGAGCGTTTGGTCAGCAGTCAAACCTGATGTGGTGATTTCAGACGTGTTGCCACTAGCACCAGAGTTAATTCTTACATAACTCAGGGAGCCATCATTTACTGTTATCGTGCCCGTATCATCGGTGCTGCTTGAGGCAGAATGCGTCGCACGAATAACGCCACTCACAGCGGATGTCGTGGGTAAAAATTCGAAGCTTGTTCCCGAGCCACTTATGGCAGGCGCCAAACTGCCGGAAGCTGCACTCCAAGTTACAGATACATCAGAGATGAAATTGCTTTGGTCGTCATACGCAGCAGCATAATATGTAACTTGATCGTCCGCCGTAATAGTGGATGCACCGACCGCATTGCCGCCATTATCCGGAGCATCACGAATAGTAATACTGGCAACTGAGCCAACGGTTACAGTAATTGTTCCTGTATCGTCATCATTGACAGTCGCATGATCGGCATGAATAACACCTGTGCCCGGTACCGTTGCTGTGAGTGTCGTACTGGAATTTGAGGTTGGGGTGACCGTACCAATTCCCCCGATTACGCTCCAGGTTACAGACTGATCAGTAATGTAGTTATCGTCCGCATCATAGCCGGAGGCATGCACGCTTTTGGTCTCGCTCGTTGTCAGGGCATCAGTTGTGACCTCGGCGGTGGAGCCGCTGGCACCATCATTAATTCTAACATAATCCAACGCACCAACGTTTACTGTAATTGTACCGGTTGCATCGTTACCAACTGACGAATGAGTCGCAACCACGGCACCTATGGTAACGGTCTTGGCATCAAAGATGGTGCTCGAACCGCTTGCCGGAGAAACAGAGCCAATCCCACCTGTCACACTCCAAGTGACCGATTCATCAGAGCGATAGTTGCTGTCGGCATCATAACCGGCTGCGTGCAGGGACAAAGTCTCATCAGTAGTCATGCTGCGTGTTCCAAAAGCCGCCCCATCGCCGCTTGTGCCTTCAACTACAACAATGCTAGCCAAGGCACCGTCAGCTACTGTAATTGTGCCCGTTTGATCAGTATGCCCGGAACCATCGTCAACCGTGACCACACCGGTTCCCGTACTGGTAAGGGTCAACGTTGTGCTACTGGCCGTGCCACTAACCGTGCCAATACCACCGATAACCGCCCACGTCACAGGCGATACATCACTCACAAAATTGTCATGAAGATCACGAGCAACAGCAAAAAACTGTTGAGCATCATCGTCCGTGTCTGTGGAAAGGGTTGTTATTTCACTACCACCTCCGCCAGCAGCGTCCTCAATCAAGATTTTACTGATAGCACCTACTACTATTGTTGGCTGGAAAGACTCTAAAGGAGCGCCACCACTGGTTGTCACGGTAAGTGTGTAAGTGTTTGGTGTCGTCGGATTCCGCACAGTGCCGATCGCCACAGTAAACGTGTTTCCCAGGAGAACATTGTTGCCCGTGCCATCACGCGTAAAAGTAACCGCCTGCCCGGAGGGTGTTGCTGGACCGAAACCACCGGTAATATTTGTCCCTGCCGAGGCAATCATAGTCGTCGGCAAAACATATCCGCCCGGGAATGTAATTGTGACGGTGCCTGTAGGCGCAAGATCACTTCCTAGAGTAATGGATAATGTGTAGTTGGTAGTAGCACCTACGGTACTATTATCCGCTGTGGCCTGCGCAAACATAAGATGCGGAATCAAGAAAAGAGGCAGAAAAGCAGTAAAGATAATTCGCTGTTTACTTATTTGCACCATGCAAAGTCATCTATTCGAAAGTAAATATTATTGAGTGGCCGTCACAATGACGTCACCCGTCAAAGTCTTCACAGAAGCGTTTTCACTGGGAATTTTTTGTGAAAATCGGGCTAGCGCGATTTTATTCTCGCCATAAACAGCAAGACTCACCCGTTCTGCACCCGCAACATGTGCATTTTTCACAGCAGAGAGAAATAAATCTGTTTTCTGACCAACAAGTACATCAGTGCCACGGCCACTCCTGAAAACCCAAACTTCCTGACCTTTTATTTTCAAGTTCATTCCACCCAGGATTGTTGAAGACGCGGCAATAGTCACTCCCCGCAAATCAAAGCCCACTGGAAAAGCAACAACGATTACACCATTGCCTGAAAGGCGAACAGGGCAATTGAATTCGAATTTGTACAACGAGGTCGCACTGGTCTCAGGAGACTGTGCAGTAATGGCAAGTCGGTTTTGAGCAAAAATATTGGAAGTAACGAAAAGCAAGACAACACATGGCAGGAGATAATGCCAGCGACGCGCAGCTTTCTGTCTTGGATTGATAATCTGTTTCACCCTGGAACAACCCTTCTTTTTTATAACGCTGTTTTTAAAGATTGCCCGTGCAATCAGCAAACATTATACCAAAATCATTTTAAAATCGCCCGCAACAGAATCAGAAAACCTTTGCCATCATTTTCGGCCAGCTTTAAGTTCTTTTGTGCCTTCTTAAAATTTGGGTTTATCTTCAGCGCAGCCCGAAATTCATCGAGCGACTTAAGGAATAGGTTGCGGCACTGAATCAAATTGGCGATGCCCATGTTGTTGCGCACATCTGCATAGTCCGGGTGAACGTCAATGATGTCTCTAAGCTGGGTAACATATTCGGAAATAAAGCTATCATCCTTGCCCTTGCCGCCGTACATAAACTTGAGATAAAATTCATTTTCAATATTTACGAAATGTGCCAGAACATCTTTAGGCTTACTAAGCAAAAACTCATTAAGAGCGTCCTCAAAAGCATTGTCCTTCACTTTCTTTATAACGCGCTCAAAATTGTCAATCTTACGATTCACCATACGCTCAGAAGCCTGGGCAAGATGGTCCAGCGCTTGTTGCCGCAAAGCCTCATTGCTTTCATCTGAAAGAGACAGAGCAAGTAAGGCCATTCCCAAATGATAATGTGCACCGATGTAATTGGCGTTTAGTTCAATAGCTTTTTGCAGATGTTCAACCGCAGCAGCATAATCTTCCTTATATAACTTGGCAATCCCAAGGTAATTCTGAATATCTGCATAGTTCGGTGCCTGTTCAGCACCCTTGTCGAGCGTCTCAATTGCCGCATCATAAGCATCCGTCATTAAGAGTGCTTTGCCAAGATTTGCCAAAACATCTGAATAGCCGGGGTCTATTTCCAAAGCAAGATTGAACTGCTCGATTGCCTCTGCGTACAGGTTCTTTTGCAGGAAGAGCTGGCCAAGCCTGTTGGCAGAAGCCGCATGCCGAACACTCTTGACTTTTTCATAAATGTAATAAAGGACCTCCATTTCTGTAATCAGCTCCTGATGTACCGCATTCATAAGCTGTTTAGCCTCAGCCTCCTTGAGTTCAGGGGCAACGCCCACTTCCTTACGATCAATCACAACACCCTCAAGAAAAACATTGGCAACCACCGCACCATCACTAGGCGAATAATTGGTTTGAACATGAAACTTCCGTCCGCCGACAGAAACATCGTTGTTAAGTCCTAGATTCTCCATGACATTTCACTCATTTTGGTTACAAAGTTGCTCGTCCATAAACACCGAACACAAATACAATTGTTAGTAGAAACCTCTCAAACCGATGATTTCATAATTGGTTTAAAGACACGTTTACATTGCAGCACCCCCTAGTCGCGTAATTTGTTCAGCGCCTGGGTTAGTCTTTGAACAGCTTCTTCCAGAGTTTGCATTGAAGTTGCATATGACAGGCGCACATGTTGGGTTGAACCAAACGCCTCGCCAGGCACGATGGCGACACTCGCTTCTTCCAGCATATAAGCGCAAAAATCAATTGGATTTTTAATCACACCCTTAGTATGCGCCCGGCCAAAGCATCCCGAAATATTAGGGAAAAGATAAAATGCGCCTTTGGGTATCTCACATGAAATTCCCGGCATTTTACCTACCTCGGTTGCGAGATAGCTACGGCGCTTACCG
Source organism: Candidatus Zhuqueibacterota bacterium (assembly GCA_029262005.1). Classification (GTDB taxonomy): domain Bacteria; phylum Zhuqueibacterota; class Zhuqueibacteria; order Oceanimicrobiales; family Oceanimicrobiaceae; genus JAJDAG01. The sequence continues at coordinate 62,315 of JAJDAG010000180.1, forward strand.
AACGCCGACAGCATTTCAGATAGAATTTTATCATCTGCTTTAAGAGCAGCAATACTTGCCTTCTGCGAAATCGAACACGGATTTGAGGTTGTGTGGCTTTGTATTTTGTTACAAGCCTTAATCAAAGGTTGCGGCGCCAGCATATACCCGATTCGCCAACCGGTCATTGCGTATGTTTTTGAAACACCGTTTATCAACACCAAACGGTCACGCAGTTCGGAAAAATCAGCCAAACTAGCATGCTGCAGCCCATCATAAATAATCTTCTCGTAGATTTCATCAAAAATCACAGTAATGTCGTGTTTCACTATCACTTCCACAAGTGCGGCCAACTCTTCCTTTGAATAGATTGCGCCGGTCGGATTTGAAGGACTGTTAAGCATGAGTATCTTCGTGTGCGACGTGATAGATTGCTGCAGTTGAGCGGCAGATATCTTAAACCCTGTAGATTCATCTGTCTCAATAATTATAGGAGTGGCTCCGGCAAAACGAGCCTGTTCAATATAACTAGTCCAGTATGGTGCAGGAATAATAATGTCATCACCAGGCTCGCAAAGCGCCAGCATCACATTCACAATTGAGTGTTTAGCACCACAAGAAACCAGTACCTCGGCAGGCGAATAATTGACGTTGCGTTCCTTGAGATACTTTTCACAAATCGTTTCCCTAAGTTCAATTAGACCGGCGATGGATGTATATTTTGTGTAGCCCGTTTCAATGGCCTTTATCCCGGCATCCTTGATAAGCTCTGGGGTATCAAAATCAGGCTCGCCTGCCCCGAGGTCAACAATTTTTTTACCCTCGCGGCGCATGCTTTCGACTAATGCCGTAATCGCCAACGTTTGTGATGGTTGGATACTGTGGACTCGTTGTGTGAATTTCATCTATTTTAAGCCGGTTTAACGTTATTATTGAACTAATTTAAGGTTGAACAAATACATGCAACATCGACAATATCCTGCCAACTGCACCCTCTGGAAAGATCGCTCATTGGTTTGGCTAACCCTTGCAGTATTGGGCCGACGGCCTGCGCACCTGCCAGTCGCTCGGTCAACTTATAGGCAATATTGCCGGAATCAAGATCAGGAAAAATAAGCACATTCGCACGGCCTGCAACATCACTGTCTGGCGCTTTACGCTCAGCAATAGCGGCGACCAGCGCAGCATCTACCTGTAGTTCTCCATCGACAGAAAGAGCCGGGGCTTTACTTCGAACAAATTCGACAGCTTGTTGCACTTTCTCAACTTTAGCATGTTTTGCACTGCCCCTGGTCGAAAATGACAACAAAGCCACATAGGGCGTTTCCCCGGTTAGCTTATTGTGCGTTTGTGCCGAAGAAATGGCTATGTCTGCCAATTGCTCGGCTGTTGGCTCCGGAACCACGGCGCAGTCAGAGTATGTCAGAACCCGGTTGTCGCCAAAGACCATTTCAAATGTACTTGAGACCAGAGAAATCCCAGTACGCATACCAATAATCTGTAACGCTGCCTGAAGAACATCGCCTGTAGTAAAAACACTTCCAGCTACACAACCGTCACAAACACCCTTATTTACCAACATCGCAGAAAAATAAAGTGGATGTTGCATGGTCTTAGTGCAAGAATCCGTGGTTGCTCCTTTGTTTTTTCTCAACTCATAATAGGTGTTGCGGTAGTCGTAAAAATGTTTGCAATCAGACGGTGAAATAATCTCTATACCGCTGATATCGACGCCACATTGCTCAACGGCAGAAGTTACCTCCCGTTTATCACCAACCAGGATGCAGGAAACAAGCCTTTCCTTATTTAAATAGGCAACCGCCCTGAGCACGCGTGGATCTGTTGCCTCCGGAAAAGCAAGTGTCTTAGCAGCATCGCGGGCCTTTGCACGAACCCCTTCTATAAATGTCATTTGTCGGAAAACTTTTTACTTAATAGTTTGTTCACTTCCGGCGTTACAAATCCACTGACATCACCGGAGAATTTAGCCACTTCTTTTACAATCGTTGAATTTAAGTAAGTATATTTTTCATTTGGCATCAGAAAGACCGTAACAATGTCACCGACAAGCTTGCGATTCACCAAAGCCATCTGAAATTCAAATTCAAAATCAGTTATTTGCCTGAGTCCCCTGACGATTACACTGGCCCCCTTTTGTGTGGCATAGTTCATCAATAATCCTTCAAATCCCTCCACACAAACATTACTATAGTCAGAAACAGAGTGGCGAATCATATCAACACGCTCATCAACTGAAAATAACGGTGCCTTCGCCGGGTTTGTGGTTACAGCGACTACCACCTTATCGAACAGGTAGGTGGCCCGCTGAATGACATCTAAATGTCCATTAGTAACAGGATCAAAAGTCCCGGGATAGATGGCAAGTTTTTCTTTATGCATTATTGTGGTAGAATGAGAATAATGAGTCGCCTTTGCGCCTGCGCGATGCTAGCATGTACTTTGACTCAACAGGTACAGCGTGACTTCTGAGTCCGTGCTCCAATACAAACAAACCACCCGGCACCAGCAAGTCATGCTCTTCGATCCAGCCAAGTGTCTGTGCAGCAAGTTCGCCCTCATACGGCGGGTCAGCTATAATCAAATCAAAACAAACACCACTGTTGCCGAGGTGTTTGAGTCCCTGCACGGCCGACATGGAAATAAGCTTTGCAGAATCCAGAAAATTACACTTGTTCAGGTTTTCCCGGATAAGAATTTGTGCCTGGCGGCTGTTCTCAACAAAAACAGCCTTGGCCGCGCCACGGCTCAAGGCTTCTATTCCAAGACTGCCGGTTCCCGCAAAAACATCGAGTACAACGCTATCTCTGACAGAGATGCCAATCACATTAAACACAAACTCTTTTGCACTGTCAGTCGTAGGACGAACTCGCCGATCCTTGCTGGCCTTCAGCCTGAGTCCTTTCTTGCTACCGGCAATTACCCGCATTAACCCAAAAGATGCATCTATCTTTGTTCATACAAAAATATGTTCAAAACAAGGACCAGATTGTCATCGCTATATGTAACTACATCGGGTGAAACCAAAAGAATTTTAGACAAATCAACATTGTATGACTGGTTCGAAAGGTCCTGGAGAAAACCAACAATTGCTGATTTACTACCGCCGAGTCTAACCAAAATTGGCGTCCTCTGAAAACCGGCAGTATAACTGCTTTGTTGAGGTGAAACCTGCCGGACCGTCAACCCGAATTGCTGGGCAGACCGACGCACCCAATCCCCGGCCTGACCGATATTCATAAACCGTATTTGTCCCCCAGACAATGCAGGAGCACTGCTGGTCATTGTGCCTGAAATCAGTACTTTTTCCAGGACACCACGGTTCGAGGAAACTTGATTTTTTGATACAACCGCAAAATTGCCGGACCCAATGTATTGGTTTAACCGATCCGTAAAATCTGTCGCTTCAGCCGCAGTCGCTGCGACAAACTCCAGCCGCACATGTCGCCCGGCATAAGACAGTAATGTAGTGCTCAAATTGGTTGGCATTGATGTCAACAGACCTGTCACTGCCTGGACAGCGGCACTCGAGTTCGAGGCAAAGTCAGATACTGTTGGGCTAAGGTCACGTGTGGAAACCGGCGGAGACGCAGCAGGCTGTGTGTCTCTTGCAGGTTGCCGAGTTACAGCTGGCTGTTGTACGGGCTGAGAAGCCGGGTCTGTAAAGGGTTCCGGGTCGTTAAATGTAGCCTGTTGTTCCTGTCCATCCAAATCCGAGAGATCCTCGGAAAATTCCTGACTTAACCTATCAAGTTCAGCATCCTCATTATTGGTCGCGAAACTCTCTTCACCATCCGGGGTTTCAAACGTGGGTATATCTAATGCTGACTCAGTGTTATCGCCACTATACAAGAAGAAATAAATTGAGCCTCCCAACAAGCCAACCACAGCAAGGATAATCAGGATAGATATTATCGGAGAGTAACTCCTTTTAGGTGTAAAGCCCGCTGTTTTTGTCGTATCAAACGTTTCTGTTCTTTCCTCAAACGCCAATTCCTGAGTATCCATACTTGAGGTCTGGGTAAAATCATCTACCCGTTCCTCTTCCCCGGTCCTGTCATCGCCGATCAGGTTTATATCAACCATAATATTTCTCCTAAAACACGCATAGTACGACTATTGTATACCTCTCAACGCAGCACCCACAGAAATAACATAACGCTCAACACGCCCACTACTTGCATCCTCTTTTGCCTGCCCCGTCAGTTTAAGCTTCCGAAATGGATTTGCACGGTTAATTTGTACATCATAGTTATTTTGCAGGCCTTCCAAAACCCGGTCGTCTGCACCTTCACCATAAAGAAAAATTTCGCTTAAATCTTCCACGCGTTTACCCAACTGATGATCCAGGACAATCCGCCTTAACTCCTTTGCTATCAAACGCATAATAGACTCTGAAGTCTCTGGCGCACCATTGTTTTGAGGAATCAGGACGTCTTGTGTAAGAAAAAATTTACGGCCACGCAGAATTGAAAAGTGCAGCTTGCTTTCAGCAACATGCACCAGGCAAATGCTATCGTCTTGACCATAATCATAATTGATTTGCAGGGCACGTTGAGCAGAAAAAACATCCACATCAACAACCCCCAAATTAAGATCTGTGTTCTTAAAAAGTTGTCTTAAAAATCTCACTACTTTTTTTCGAACTACCACGACCAATATATCGTTTAGTGCTCCAACCTGAGGCCCGGCACTTAGTTCTTCAAAATCTATAATATACTGGTCAGTTGGAGAAATGGCGAATTGTTGTACCTCCCAGTCAACATGTTCCTGGAGTTTTTCCTTATCAAGCCGGGGATCAACCTCCATTTTTTTTACTAAAACCATACTGGAATCTAACGAGAAGGCAACCCGCTTAACATCAAAATCCTGAGACTCGTAAAGTCGAGTAATATCCTCCGCAAAGAGACGAGGCATACTGTTGTCCAAGATCACAGCGTGGCTAAAGGGCTCCCTACTCACCCCACGCGCGATGTGAGTTATATGAAACTCGTCTGCGGCCTTTCGTTCGCCTTGAACAATTCTCAGTTGATTGTCAATCAAACTTACACCAAGAATGCCTGTCTTCTCATCCAGCCCCATGCAAAAAACAACTCCTAATTACATCCTTTTACTGATCTTCCCAGCTTTTTACTCCACCGTCTATTATACCGTGGGTTTCAATCGCAAAACCACCAATTTTTGATTGCATGAAATTGCCTGCAACCGTGGCAATATCTGCACTGTCAATTGGACAATAAACATTTAAGTATTTTATGACTGATGTATCAATGTGCGCCAATTTGAACGCCCTGCCGGTTGTCGGGCAAAAGGCAAGTTGCTCGAGATTACTGCCCTTATAATCGGGAACCCTGGTGGCAACTTCCTTAATTTGACTAATATTGGAATCCATAACGCCAATAACGTCGTTGCAGGCTTTTTCTGCATCTTTTAGCTTTCCATTGACTATTGAGTTTCTGACAATATCCATGTTCAAAGTAAACTGCTTCGAATCAATAATAATTAAAGCAGCCTTTAAACGCTCAACAGGCATATTGGGTAGATTTCGCATTCTGTCATGTACATACTCCACATAAGCAGCCAGTTGACGCGAGTCCATTTTCATGTCGTTTTGCATCTGCGCCAGGGAATCAATCATAACACTGTCAGTAGCATTTGGAATATTTTCCTGAACAAGATGTTGACGGTCCCTGAATTCATTCAGCTTGGTAACGATTGAATCAAGTCCGCCCACAACAACAGAGTCAACATATTGTTCGAACTGCGGACTTGCCTTTATAAAATTAAAAAGCACATCCAGCGTATCATTGTAAACAGCCGTATACTTCTGATACTGGAGCCCGACTCTTTGAACCTCTTCCATCCGATGGCGACACAACCCGGCATTGCGCTCTTCCTCTTCTTTGAGTTTTTTGGGGTACAAAATAGAACCAACTAGCACAGCCGCAAGAAACAGGATCAGAACTTTGTATAGAATTGATCCCTTCGCCTTTTCTGCCATTATTCCTCCCTCGTGTTTGTGATTTATTCCTTTTGAAATTCTTTTTTAGTAGTAATTGCTATATAAGGTTTCATTTTGTCCAGTTTAACCCGACCAACACCCTTTACCTTTCGTAAATCATCAATGCTTGTAAAGCTTCCCTGAGTCAGCCGATACGCTACGATCCTCTTCGCAAGCATTGGACCTATTCCCGGAAGGGATTCCAATTCTTTTTCACTTGCTGAATTTACATTAACAACAGTCGTTGGTAAATTAACTTTTTTCAGGGGAACCTGCCGGCGACCAAAAGAAATTTTTCTATTATTCTTTTTCTTAACGTCAACAGAGACCAATGAGTCAACAGGAAAGTCGTTTATTTCTGTCGCTTTTCTGTTAAAGTCCCCATAAAACCGACTATCAAACCCCAAGTCTGGAGGTTCAAGAAAGTATCTTTGGTACCCCCTGACCACCAACCCAGCAACCAACGACAAAACCAGAAACAAAACAACTCCCTGCTCTTGTCTGGTAAAACCGATTGCCATCAAAAAATAGCTTCTTTAACACGTTTAAAAAAACCTTGATCATCTACAGGTGGTTTCGTTAACTCGCTCTTTTCTAACTCTTCTAACAACTCTTTCTCTTTCGAACTCAGTTTGACAGGCGTCCAGACAACAACTCGAATCAACTGATCACCTCTACCACCGCCATTTAGATGTAGAATACCCTTTCCCCGCATTCTCAAAATCTTATTCGTTTGCGTCCCGGGTTGAATACTCAGCCTGGCCTTGCCGCTGAGCGTAGGCACTTCCACTTCAGCACCCAATGCAGCCTGGCCAAAACTAACGGGTAACTCGTAAAGGACATCATCTCCATGGCGCTCAAATTGTTTATGCTCAAGCTCGTCGATTAGAACCACAACATCCCCGCTCGGCCCATTTCGCGGACCGACATGCCCTTCGCTACTAACAGTTATATAGTTCCCTGAAGTAACGCCGGCAGGAACATCAAGCGTAATCGTCGTTTCCCCTTTCACGCGACCATCCCCATTGCATGCCTTGCAAGGATCCTTCAATACACGACCCTGACCAGAACAACGGGGGCATGTTGTCACATTTACGAATTGCCCAAGAAGAGACTGTGATACCTGCCTAATTTCACCTGCCCCCTGACATTGTAAACAAGTAATAAAGGCGTCTGTATTGACTGCCCCATTCCCGCTACAGTCCTCACAAACAACATTTTTCTTCAATTTAATTTTTTTTCGAGCACCTGAGGCGACCTCCTCAAGTGTCAACTTAAGACGAACCTGCAGGTCGCCACCTCTTTGGCGCCTATCTCGTCCCCCTCCCCTGTTGTTTCCAAAAATATCACCAAATCCAAAACCTTCAGACATAAAGGTACGGAGGGCTTCCCCCAAATCAATGTCAAAGCCGCCAAATCCTCCCATGCCGCCACCCCGAACCCCTTCATGCCCAAAACGGTCGTACCTTTGACGTTTTTGTGGATCCTTTAGCACTTCATATGCCTCGGCAGCCTCTTTAAATTTCTCTTCCGCCGCCTTATCTCCAGGATTTCTATCTGGGTGATACTTCATGGCCATTTTGCGATAAGCCTTCTTTACTTCTTCAGCAGAGGCGTCACGATCGATATTTAATATTTCGTAATAGTCATGCATTTTCGTTGTATTCATCACAGCCTTTAAGCTTAAAAATGTTTGAGGTGAAAATTACTTGCAAACCAGCACCTGTGCATGGCGCAAAACCCGATCATTCATTACATATCCTTTCAAGTGCTCATCAACAACCGCCCCTGACGGGTAATCGTCATGCGCCACCTGCATCAAGGCGTCATGCTTTTCCGGATCAAACTCCTCACCGACAGCCTGAATCGTTTCAACACCGTACTCTTCCAGAACGCTTTTCAGGTTATTGTAAATTAGATCAACACCATTTCGCAACCCATCGAAATCGTCCTTACCCTGGACAGCAACGATACTTCTTTCAAAGTTATCGAGAACAGGCAGGAGCTCTGTAATCAACCGGGCATTAGCGTTTTCTATGCACATCGCCTGCTCGTTTTCAGTTCTCCTTTTAAAGTTGTCAAACTCAGCCGCTTTCCTAAGAAGCAAATCCTTAAGCTCGTCTCGCTCTTTTTCCAAGTCCCCTATCAAGAACTGAAGACGATTCACTTCGACCGCCGAACCCTGTTTCTTTGCTTTTCCCTTTTTGTTTCTTTTCGAATCAGACTTTTCTACTTGATCCATTTTTTCCATACTTTTCTAACCTGCTCAATAGCTCCACTTTTCACAAAACATTTTCGTCAAACTGAGCCCCACGTAATCAACCAGGGGAATAATCCTGGCGTAGGCCATTCTTGTCGGCCCAACAACGCCCACCGCCCCTGTTACCGATCCTAAAGTGTAAGGAACCGCCACCACACTACAGGCACGAAACAAGTTCTCCTGGTTTTCTTCTCCAATACTTACAGAAACATCCCGATCAACAGCAAGTTTAAACATACTCGATATACGTTCCTTGCCCTCAAGAAGCCCCAAAACCCAAGCGACATCTTCGCGTTCGGAAAACTCAGGGTTAGCCACAATATTCATCGCCCCACCCAGATGCAAACCATCTTGGCTTTCAAAATCAAATAAACGATCCGAGGATTGCAATATCAAACGAATAAGTCGGTTGTTGCCAATGGCAACGTCCGTTAAACGCTCATCGATCGTCTCCTTCACTTCCTTGAGCGACAACCCCGACAACCTTTCATTAATAACAAAAGAGGTTGCGTGTAACTGCTCTTGGGAAAATGCGGACTCAATCTCGACTAATATTGTCTTCACAAGACCAGACTTAATTGATATGACCGCCATAATACGGTTTTCCGAAACGGAAACCAATTCCATTTTTTGAAAAATCCCCTGATAAAACCGGGGCTCCAACACCACCCCAAGTTGAGCAGAAATTCTACTTAATACCTGAGAAGCGGCGCCTAGAATCTCACACACATCCACAGAGTCTCTGTGAAGATTGGCATCGACAATCTGACGATCACGCTTCCGGAGCCGTTGCACTGCCATCAAGCCATCAACATAAAACCGATAGCCTTTATCAGTCGGCACCCTGCCGGCAGAAACATGAGGCTGACACAAAAGACCCATATCCTCCAGATCGTTCATGACGTTCCGAATGGTGGCTGGGCTAATCCCGAGATTAAATTTCTTTGCCAGAAACCTGGAGCCTACCGGCGTAGCTGCTGGGACATATGCCTCAACAACGCAGTTCAAAATCAAATTCTCGCGCTCTGTCAGCACGACATCTAAGTGATTGCATCTCATTGGTTCATACTACAAAAATCAGTACCTTGTTGTAAAATAGACCCTCTTGGGTAGAAATCTTGTAAAGATAACAATTTCTGATTTGTTTGTCAAGTAAAACTTAGGACTCAAAACAGGCCTAAACAATTGTTATTTAAAGATAGCGCCTAATAGCTGAGAAACTACCCGTTACGCCAAGGAGGACACCCAGAGTAATAAGTAAGATATATATTTGCCAATTAACTGAAATAAGTCCTGCAATCTCTATTGCACTCAACTTAAGAAGACCATACAAAAACACCGTTGCGAGCAAGCCGCCGATCAAGCCCTGGAGTGTACCCTGAATATACAATGGCATACGAATAAGAAATCGGGTAGCCCCAACTAGCTTCATTGTTTCGATTGCCCTGCGCTTTGAAATGATAATAAGCCGGATATTGTTGGAAACAAGAAGCAGGGCGCTCAAACAAACAATAGAGCCGACAAGAAAATCAATTGTTATTGCGATTCTTATATAACGCTCCATGAGGACAAGGAATTCGCGTCTATACACAACGTCATCTTCGTTAATATCGGCTAGAGAACTAATGGAGTTAAATACGCTGTCTGCGCCCGTTGAGGTTCGGTAGCTTTCTTTCAGGGTAACACGAAAAGAAGCAGGTAAAGGATTGTAGCCAAGGGCATCAAAATAGTCGTCTTTTTGTTCTTTAAATAAATCACGGTAGGCAAGAACGGCCGTTTCCTTAGAGATAAATGTTAATGTTTGTACACCATGAATGGCGCGGATTTGGGTTGATAGCGTTTCTATTTTTTCCTCATTAAAAGAATCATCAAGAAAAACCTCTAACTCAACACGTCCCCGAAGATTTTCCACCAAGTAGCTGAGGTTAGCAGTAATAATTAAAAAAATGCCTATCAATATTGAAGAAACGGCAATTGTTATTACCGCCATCAGACCGGAAAGACGAGATTTTAAAAGGCCGGACAGACCTTCTCCAAGCACGAATAACATAAAATTAATTTAATGTCGTTCCATTTTTGATTGAAACCACACGCTTTACTGAACTGTTAACCAATTCATAGTTGTGGGTAGCCATCAGGATCGCTGTGCCGCGAGTGCTAAGCCTGTCAAGAATATTCATTATTTGAATAGTGGTTTTAGGATCGAGGTTTCCTGTTGGCTCATCTGCCAGAAGAATAAACGGATCATTGACAATTGCACGTGCAATTGCAACTCGTTGCTGTTCGCCGCCGGACAATTCGTGCGGCATTTTGCGGCTTTTGTGAGGAAGACTTACTTCACCAAGGGCTCTTAAAGTTTTACGCTTGATATCTTTACGACGAGCCCCGGTCACACGCAGAGCAAAGGCAACATTTTCAAAAACATCGCGATCTTCCAGTAATTTAAAATCTTGAAAGACAATACCGATTTTACGTCTAACGAACGGTATTTCGTTATCAGAAATATCCCTTGAGTCATAGCCTCCCACGGTTACATACCCTTCTGAAGGAAGCGCATCCATGTAAATCATCTTTAAAACACTGCTTTTTCCTGCCCCTGTCGGGCCAACCAGATAAACGAATTCACCGCTTCGGACCTCAAGGCTAATTCTGTCCAAACCATCCCCGCTTGCGTATTTCAAACTCGCTTTACATATCTTAACCATGGTGCTATTTCTTTACCAACACAAAATGAACTCTGTCTGATTTTTCGGAACCCTCACGAAGAGAGAATCCTTCATACGCAGCAAGCACATTAAACAGCCTTGCCGGTATTATGTTCCGTATTTCACTCAAAGCATAAATCCTCTGCTTGTGGAATTCATGGTACCATTTATCCGGCTCGCTCCGGCGACAAAGATAGAACTCATTAACCTGTGTCCTGGTTTTTCTCGTGAAATACGATTGCCTGATATATTCAAACTCATCTGTGCCGTCACGATCATAATAATCCTGAAAATAGTCCATTGAATTTTTCAAAGTACTAACATCGAAAATAAACAAGCCCCCCGTAGTCAAAGCGCTGGCCACGCTATCCATAACACAGTCAAATCGTTCAGAGTTCAGGCAGTAATTGATGCTATCATAAGTACACAATATCGCGTCATATTTCTTTTTTACAGAAAAATTTTGCATGTCAGCCGCCCAGAAAAGAGGTTTCATCTTTTTCCGGCTTCTTGACTTAAGCCCGGCAATTCTAACCATCGGCTTTGAATAATCAAACCCGGCGCAGCGATATCCCAGCAGGCTCAGATGCATCAAAAGAGTACCTGTCCCGCACGAGATATCGAGGATTCGGACAACATCCTTATTCGAGCGGTCAAACACACGTTCAAGGTATTGTGCCCACGCTCTGTAGTCAACATGCCGCATGAGAAAGTCATAAACAAG
>JAJDAG010000019.1 GCA_029262005.1 Candidatus Zhuqueibacterota bacterium
AATTGTCGCTGGAGGGAATTATAATTGACTTTGATCAAACGCAGAATCAGGTCTCGAAAGAAGGGTATCTACCCCAGACGATCTCCCGTGGCTTGACCCCTTTGAACTTATCCTTAATCGGCAGTTCAATGGTAAATTGCGAACCCATTCCAGGTTTGCTATGGACACTAAGCTTGCCGCGATGTGCCTCAATAACTCCATGGCACATGCTTAAGCCCAGCCCTTTTCCTTCTCCAACATCTTTGGTAGTAAAAAAAGGCTCGAAAATACTGTTGTGTATTTCCGGCGGGATACCAATGCCATTGTCAGCAACAACAATCTGAACACACTCACTTGTGACCGCCGTTTTTATTCTTAGCACCTTCGGCAAATTTCGCTGGTCTGCCAAAGCATCCTGCGCGTTGTGAATCAGGTGAAGAACAACTTGTTGCACCTGCTGGTAGTCGGCAGAAATTGCCGGCAGTTCAGGCGACAAGTCCGTTTCGATTTTTATGTCACAAAGTCTGAGCTGATAACCCTGCACCTCAACAATGGCCCGGAGCATTTCGTTCAAATCGATGGGCTGATGTTTCGGATCTCGCTTTCGGGCAAAGGCCAGCAAATTCCGGACAATTTCCTGGCATCTCCGCGCCTCCTTGAGGATAACCTTGACATCCTGCATCGTGCTTTCCTCAAGGCCCTCTTCCAATAAAAGCTGGGCATAACCGCTGATACCTGCTATAGGGTTATTGAGTTCATGAGCAGCCCCGGCGATCATCTGACCAAGAGCAGACAGCTTATCAGATTGCATCACTTGATTCTGGAGACGTATGATTGGGGAAAAATCTTTGATAACCAGAAGCAGTTCATCCCGGCCTTTCAGCCGGGTTTGCGAAATTACACAGTGCAACGTTGCTCCCTCTGCCGTAAGAAGTTCGGTGAGGTAGGTTTTGCTTCGATCACGATCTGTACTCATTATATTTCGCACTACCTCTGACCGCTTATGCTCCACAATGAAATCACAAAAATACATACCCTCGACTTTGTCGGCAGGTTGTTTCTGCACACGGACAAATCGCTGGTTTAGAAATCGAATTCTCCCATCTTGGTCCAGCGTAACGATGAGGTCAAGTGAGCTATCAAGCACATCCACAAGATTGTCTTTCAGGTTGTGAGTTTGGATATAAAGATTGGCATTTTCTATGGCAATGCTGATTTGGTTGCAAATAGAGGAGAACAGATTCACGCGTCTTTCGGAAAAATAATTCTTTTCCTTGCTGGCACCCAGAAAAAGACCATTCAAACGCCTGTTATGAGTAAGCAACACTGCGATACAGGTCTTCATCCCTGCAGCAAACAATGGCGCGCTCCACTCAGACGTCGATGTACCATTACTCAACAAAACCCGACTATTACCCTCGGCAAACAATTCATTTAATTCTTCAGTTTCGGAAGGTAGCTCCCCAAGTTCATCGAGGTCCTTCAGCATACCCGCCCCAACCATACGCACCAGCAAGTTTTTTTCTTCGTCAAACTTATAGATGGCCGAAGTTTCCAGTTGCATGCTTTCTGAAATCGTGTCAATGGCCCCCGGCAGTATTTCATTCAGAATAAGCGAACGATTCAGAACCTGCGAAATGGAATTGAGTACCTGCAATTCCCGATTCCGAAGTAAAATTTCGTCCTCCATTCGCGTTTTATCCATGAGAATCTTATGTTTTTCTAAAACACGCTTTATTACATTAGGCAAAATTCCCGGATAATTAGTTCCAGACTTGATCACATAATCAAAGGCGCCGGCTTTCATTGCCTCTACGGCAATTCCTACATGACCATGTCCGGTGACAACGACAATAGGCGCAATAGTCACCTTATTTTCTGTTAAATCCTTAATGACCGTCAAGCCATTTTCAGGGGGCAGGTGATAATCGAGTAGAATAATATCGAATGATTGCTTCGACAGGCGGGTTCGGCAACTCTCAGCTGAATGCACCACACACACATTACGGTAGCCTGCTTTTCCCAAACATATTTTGGCTAATAGCGCATGGTCCACATTATCTTCGACAATGAGGACTTTTGTTGTGATGGGTTCCATAAGAAGCTGACACTTAACGGTGAAAATGAAATTACAGCGTTAGGCTGAAGGTAGGTACCACAAAACAAACCGGGATTTTCTCATAAATCCTTTTATGAGAAAATCCCAGCCTCAGAAGAATCGATACAGCTTTCCCTTTCCAAACCGACTCTCTTGACTTACAATGAATTAAGTCCCTTTAGTTCACGCGCTTGGTTTTAGCAATACTCATGCCAACACCATACATAGACATAACTATTTGTTTTTTAAAGGAAAAAGATTTTTTTCAGGGTGGTCAAAAAACAATCATGTTGTTTGGTTTCTGGACAGTGTATCAAACATGAAACACCAGTGTGGAAAAGAATATGAAAAAAAAGATTTTTTTTGAAAGAATTTAAGTCTTCGTTATGTCTATTATAGTAAAGCCAATGGAAGTGAAATGATTTTGCTTCAATGCAGCTTTGTCTCCCCATGGTCGTGTGGTGCAATGACGTGCGTTTTCCGGTTCCACCAGCTGTCCTCTATGAGTGTGAGGCCCGACCGGATACAAAAAAAAGACCGCTTAACGTCAGGAAGACGCTCAAGCGGTCTTTTTTTTGTAGTTCCAAGTAAAAGCGATTGCTCAAAAATGAATATTGACTATCATCTTGATTAATGAGTTTGTCAGATTGCGATATGATTTATACGGTGGCACGACAACCGCAAGCACGACGTCCTGTTCAAATGCACGAAAAAATCTAAAAACAATCTTACGATGATTATAGCCTTCAACAATCAACTCTTTTACATACGAAATCTTGCCCATCACATCGGCCATTTCCCGTATTTGCTGCAATAGAATGGAAAGTTCCGCAAGCCGGTCCTCATCAATAATAGGCTCATGATAGTGCTGAGCCAGCGGCAGCCCTTCAGTTGAAAACAGATGGACCATTTCATAGTTTCCGCCACGGCAAATTTCCTTCATCCTGTTTTCAATTGCTGATTGAGGCGTTTGCTTAAATAAGATCGGTTCCATAAATCACCCAGATTATGCGACCAACTCCAGTTTTGTTATTACATTTGTAATGATAGTTTTCAGGGTTGAAAGGACTTCAGTCCCATTGGGGGCAACTGCCTCAAAATGGGCGGTACCAAAAAAATTCAATTTTGCTTGCATTGTTTCAATTGTTTCGACATCCCTAAGATCGCGTTTGTTATATTGAATGACCCACGGAAAAGTCTCTAAGGAAAATCCCATCTCAATCAAATTCCTTTCGAGGTCAAGCAATGAATCCAGGTTCTCTCCCATGCGACTGCGTTGAGAATCTGCCACAAATACGAGTCCATCCACACCCTTTAAAATTATTTTGCGACTGAACCTGTAGTAGACCTGGCCAGGCACAGTATAGAGATTAAAACGCGGTTTTTGGCCTTTAATGCGGCCGAGTTCCAACTGCATAAAATCAAAATACAGTGTGCGCTCCTCGCGAGTATTCAACGTGACTAAATCACTACGCATCGAAGGGGCGAGATGACGGTGAATGTACTCGAGGTTGGTGGTTTTTCCGCTCAGACCAGGCCCGTAATAAACGATTTTAAAGCTAATTTCCTGCAGAGCACGATTTATGAACATGAGGCACGGTCAAAAATTTAGGGACCGATTCAATTCTTCAGAAAGTAAGTTTTTGAATTCCGCATCCAAAAACTGTTTCGCCTGTGCATCTTTGTGGCTTGCAGATTGTAGCAGGCCGGCCAGAGCATTGATTGTTTTTTTTGTGTAGATGCGAACCATGCCGAGTGCGACATCTACCTCAAAAATCACCAGCAGTATAAAATCAAACCCTACATTGGATATATAAAGATTGATATTATCACCCTCGTGATAAAGATATTTAAAGCTGCTCTTTTCGCCCAACATATCAGCCATACGCGCTGTGGCTGAAAAATTATTGGCGGCCAACGACGCAATTGCAGGCAGATCGAGGCCCTTGATCGTTCCTACTTGCGTAACCGCATATCCATTAGACTCACAAAATACGACACTCTTGGCGCCGGTACTCGCAGAGAGATCCTGGATCAATTCGGTGATACCATTGTAAATGTCTTCAGAAAGTACTAGAGCCTGGCTATTCTGCTCTTTTGCTGGGTCCATAACAGGTCTCCCAAAATCGTGCGCTTCTTGTGTTTACTGTCCAAGCTCGAGACGTTCAGCAAGAAAATCAGGCAATTTCGATTGTCTGATTTTTCGCTGTGTCTTAGCAATATCATATTCAACTCGAACCAATTCATATTTTTTGTCAGAAGTATCGTAAAAAGCAAATGACGACAGAGGATTCAGATCACGTGGCTGCCCAACGCTACCCACGTTGATAATGTAACGAAGATCCTCGGAAATAACAATGGGGTTCTCCTTGAGAACGCGGCAATCATCCCCTTCATTAAGTGAGATAGCCATAGGAACATGTGAATGCCCAATAAAGCAAACCCGTGTACTAAATTCAGGGAAATTTTTGACTGCATCGCCAATTGTAATAATGTAATTCCAATCGGCGGGCTCGAGTGGTGTTGAGTGAACGATCGTGAAATCATCTCTATCAATCTTAAGGGGAAGTTCAAGCAAAAAATCAATTGAAGATTGAGTAAGCTCTTTCCGGGTCCACTCGATAGCGCTTCTCGCCCAGGGATTAAAGTAGGAGATGTCCATCCTGCCCAGCGGTGCATGATCGTGATTTCCAGCAAGAGTAACTTCGGCACGTTCTCTTATCAACGCCACACATTCGTTTGGATTTGGGCCATAACCAACAACATCGCCAAGACATAATATGGAATCAACTCCGTGCCGATCAATTTCCATCAGCACGCTTTCGAGAGCTTCATAATTGCCGTGAATGTCGGAAATGATTGCGTATTTCATCTAAAGGAAAGAGTTGCCTTGATTTTTTTCGCAACAATATACAACTAAATATTTGTGTATGCAAGCAGTTTGAGAGTGCTTTTATTGCAGGCTATAAATCGGTTCGACCAGAGCTGTGGACTTTATAAGCTGAAAACTACCAAGTCCCCAATTATCGACAAAAACAAACTTTCGTTGCAGGTTTGTGTATTTCCAAACTTCGTACAACTTGGAGTTAGTCGAGGAAACAATACGATCTATTTTATCCGGAGGTCCATTTACGATATAAATTTCTCCCTGCTCAGTTTCCCATCCCTCTGACGTTAAATCATCAAAATACTGATTTGCGAAATAGACACGCTTTAGGTACATCAGCATAAACTCATTTTCGTCTGTGGCAGGCTCTGGATCAAGCGTCTTCCAGAACGTTTGCAGGCGCCCTCCTCTCTTATCTTCCGGCATGGACGAAAGCGACGCGCTTTGCTCAGGAGTCGCAATATAGCGAAGTTGGCGCACAAATGCCTGGTATGAATCTGGAGAAACAAAAGACCAGGGATTAATAATATGAAAAATAGTCTCCTTACAAGTCGTTTCCATCGTATTTCTTTTGCGGATTTCAAGGACCAATTTATAGCTTCCCGAAGGAAACCCCGCAACCGAGATCGCGTTATCCAGAGTATTGACAGGTTCAACCACGTTTAATGGATACTTCTTGAGGCTAAGAATATGGTTATTCATATCCCGAATCGTGTAGGTCGCCACAACATTCTTCTCTGTTCCATCATCGCGTTTTTTAAGATTATAAATCTCTGAATACACATAAATTGTCTTGCGCTCAATACCAAAAATGTGCGACAAGTTGGGGGTGATTTGCCTTCGCATGCTCACAGGCAGCGCCCTGAACGCCTCGTCCATAGCCTGTGAAGAAAGGTGCATATCACTAATTTTAATACCAGCACCACCATAATCGGCGAGAACGATTGGACGATCAAAGGCGAATGAGGATTGGGCCTCGCGATCACCGACCTCAATGCGTGCAACATAATTGCCCGGTTTGAGGCTGAAAGCAAATTTTCGCATATAAGTATCGGATAACAATGATGCCGCATGCTGTTCTTGAATATACACCGAATCTGTAGCCGTTATTGAATCAAAATGAATTTTCTCTGGATCATAAAGGGTTACCGTCAGGCCGATCTTGCCACCTGGACCAACATTTTCCCTAAACCGATAAGAATAATTAATCGGGAATTCACAAAAAAGCTCTAGTACAGTTTCATTTTTCTCCTGAGCCTTGTAAGTTAAAAATTCCATGTAATAATGACTGGCAGTAATATCTCTGGGCCCAGGCTCGGCGGCGTTGCAGATGGTAAGGTACAACGAACAGAAAACGCAAAGGAGGATTCGGGTCAACCCTAACCTCGGAACCTGAGTCAACAAGCAAACAGACGCGGCCTTCATAAATATTACTCCGTGTAAGACCAACAATGTACGGGAAAAGCAAAAGTGACCAGTGCTAGTGCAATTCATATTCCAAAAAAGCTATGATTTTGTTAAGTATTATTAACAGCGTACCATATTGTTAAAAGGCCAGTTGTTGCAATCTTGATATTTTTGCCAATCACAAATCTGGATAATTGGTAGGAAAGAATTGCCGGGTGGGCGGCATATCAGAACATAGAAAGAGTCGATGAGCTTATACATTTTGGGCCACATTCGTTGGTCGCCGGATAGGCTTCAGAGGCATGTCCTCAACAACATAGATGTGACTTGCATCTTTTTTTGAATCAGGCAAATGAGGCTTTACCTCTTTGAGTAAAGGCAAGCAAAGTAAGAAACTCAACGCCAGTTTCATCCAGCTTTGAACCTATAAATTCCTACCATTTTTCCAGTCAAAGTCATTGCACTTTGCCAACTTCCGTTCAGGAGCTTGTTAAGGGGCATTGCCGCCAATGTCGCGGGCATAATTCACAACGCACTTTATCACACCCTCGGGGTTTGCGTAAATGCGATGCACCACCCGAGTAGGCCATACTATATTTTAGCCTGTTCTCTGAATGAACAATTCAGATAGCCTGACTTAATACGGACACGGAGCATCACGTTACTCGATGTTTTTCAAATGAAGAACGCGATATAAAAGGAAATAGAAATGGACATATTTAGGCCGGAATTTCTTATCCAAACTGCACGCGAGCTTCTTGAGGTTAAATAATTGTAGTTTGGTTTTTCAACAGAAAACCGCTACATTCACCCTCAGGATGAAGACAAATAACGCAACAAACTCCAACAAAGTCAGCTTGCAGTTGCTCATAGGGTTTGCCCTGTGTTCAGAGTTTGCCTACATTGGCATGGCTTCTTTAGAAAATCTCGGGAAAGCAATTCCGGTTTTTCTACTTTTCTTTGGTATTGCATTTGTTCTCTACTGGCTATCCGTCCATTTGTTTTTTGTTATGAACGGCACGGCATCAGGCACAAAAAATCAATGGGGCTGGCAGATACAACGTGCGCAACGACTTCGCTGGTTGCATGATTTCATTTTTAAGAGTAGGCTTAACAAGCAGGCAACAACCAGAGAAGTGCTAACCGTTGGCATTCTATTCGGCATTATTTTCCGCATCACGCTGCTCTTTACAGCGCCTTCCCTTTCAGATGATATTTATCGATACATTTGGGATGGAAAGGTCGCTTCAAGCAACACAAACCCCTACATGTTTGCACCAGAGGCTCTCCCTCTGCAAAAACTGCGAGATCCGGAAATATACCCGAAAATTAACCACAAAGAAATTCCAACTGTGTATCCACCCATCAGCCAAACAGTGTTCCGCGGGATTTTCCTGCTGAGTCCAACAGTGCTGGGCTTTAAAGTGACCTTTCTATTTCTTGATCTTCTAACAGCAGCTGGCCTTTTTCTTATTTTAGGTGAACTTGGGCTCGACACACGGCGACTGCTTATCTATTTATGGAACCCGTTGTTGATTTTAGAAACAGCCGGTAGCGGGCATGCGGATATTATTGGCATCGTGTTTCTGACTTTTGCATTGTATTATTTAATCAGGAGACATTTTCTCGTATCAACTGCTGTGCTAGTGCTTTCATTCCTAACAAAATTCATCGCTGTTTTCATACTGCCCTTTCAAGTATTGCTAAAGAAAGAAAACAAACTTTCAGCACCCCTGGTTTTTCTGATTCTCGTCATATTGTTATATTATCCGTATGCCGATGCTGGGAGTCAACTAGTGGCCGGGCTTTCAGCTTACACAGAAAAGTGGCAGTTTAACAGTTCAGTATTCTCCCTTCTTGTCCATGGTATTGAACAAATATTACCTGAGTCATTGATTGTAAAGTGGCTGATCGAGCCGCAGGGAATGAGTGCAACGGCTGAAACAATTCTGAGTAAGACAACGGACCTGGCGCTTTGGTCTGCAAAAGCTATAATTGTCCTTATTTTTGGAATTGTGGCTTTGAAGGTATTGTGGAATCTGCGTGAAAACATGAACGCTCAGGGGAGGGTATGGATTTTTAGCGCAGGGCTTGCAATTTTCGGTACGTTCATCATAGTAAACCCCACCGTTCACCCATGGTATCTTTGCTGGCTGTTACCGTTTCTGGTCGTGAGCCCAAATCGCGCCTGGTTGCTTCTAACAGGACTTTGTGCGTTGTCCTACTGGGTTCTCGCCCAATACGCAGCAACAGGGACTTGGGAAGAATCAATAGTGGTCAGATTGTTAGAATACCTGCCTTTTTACGCCCTGCTTTTCTTTGATTATTTAAAAGGCCGAACCCACACCAAAGGAAATCTGCGGCAATCAAATTAAGAAAAATACAAAGCATAAACTCTGGCAAATCTCTTTTGCGGCCGTATTGTTGCAATAAATAATCATCGCCGTACAATATAAACCCAGTCACGTAAACCTTACCCCAAACAAAATCAGCCACTTAACCGCACTTATGCGGCCAAGTGGCTGAATAATGACTTCTATCGTGATGCAAGATTGGCACAAATCAGAGCAGAATACCCGCTATGGTTGCCGTCAACCAGGAGGCCAACGCGCCACCAATCATCGCCTTCAGGCCGAGTTTGGCTATGTCATGCTTACGTGATGGCGCAATTCCACCGATACCGCCGATTTGAATAGCGATTGAGCTGAAGTTTGCAAATCCGCATAAGGCATAAGTACCTATAGTAAAAGATCGTGGCGACAATGTGTCGGCCCATTGCCCCAATTGAACGAACGCAACAAATTCATTAAGCGCTACCTTTGTGCCAAGCAGGTAACCAAAATTTAAGGCGTCCCCAGCCTCAACACCCATAACCAGCGCTAACGGAGCAAAAGCATAGCCAAGTATCTTCTTTAGGCCAAAATCCTCTACCCCGAAAACACCAACAATATTGACAACTCCATAATCAAGCAAATGAATCAACGCATAAAAAGCCATTAACATGGCGCCGACATTCAAGGCAAGCTTCAAACCATCAGCAGCGCCACTGGCCGCAGCATCAACAACATTGACGGTGTTTTTTTCAACGCTTATTTTAGCCTCGCCTGTCGTTTCCGTTTTCTTTGTTTCCGGAAAAATAATTTTTGCCATGACCAAAGCTGCAGGCGCCGACATAACACTTGCAGCCATCAGGTGGCCGGCGTCTGCGCCAAATCGAACGTATGCCGCCATCACCCCACCGGCGATTGTTGCAAAGCCACCGGTCATGACAGCGGTCAATTCCGACTCCGTCATTTTTTCGACAAACGGACGAATCACCAGCGGTGCTTCAGTTTGTCCTACAAAAACATTCGACGCCACCGACAGACTCTCGGCCCCGCTGGTTCCCATCGTCTTCGCCATAACCCATGCAAATCCCTGCACAATTTTTTGCATAATACCAAGGTGGTAAAGTATCGACATCAACGATGCAAAGAATATAATGGTTGGCAACACATGAATAGCAAAAATGACACCGATATTTACAAAACTTTGTGTGCTTGGATCCCAAAGCTGATATGGGCCCGGCATATTCAGCCCCTTAACGATGCCCTCATCAGCGAGATACAAATTGCCGAAAATAAATTGCGCACCAATGTCTGTAAAGCTCAAAAGCTTGGTGATTGCTGCTTTTGCATATACAAAAACAGTCTGCCCCGGCGTTGTATGCAAAATAATAACAGCAAAAATGAGTTGCAGCAGCAACCCCCAGATTACAATACGATAGTTTATCTGGCGCTTATTGTTTGACAATAGCCAGGCTATCCCCAAAAGTACAAAGCAGCCAAAAAAACTGATAAGTCTTTCCATTGTTCCTCTCTCCTTTTTTCACATACATGCTATGACTTTCCGGCAGCATCCGTCTGCCCGGCTTCCAATATCTTGAACAGCCGAAGTCCTCTTCTAAACAAATTACCGTAAACTGAGATACCGTTTAAGCTGCAGATCAAGCCGCATTGGGTGGATCTTCATAGCAGTTTCTGCACCTTGCTTCGTATATATCATTTTCCCCAATAACAACTCTTTGAGAGTCCACCACAATTCTTTGAGTTTTGTTTGCCGGATTGCCACACACAACACAAATAGCCAGTGTCTTGGTTACGGATTCAGCAATGGCCATTATTTGAGGCATGGGTTCGAATGGCTTGCCTTTGTAGTCTTGATCCAGGCCGGCAACAATGACGCGCCGACCCTCAGTCGCCAATTTCTCACACACATCAATGATCTCAGCACTGAAAAACTGCCCTTCGTCTATTGCCACCACCTTGGCTTCACCCGCCAGATCCAAAATTTCCGAAGCATTCGACACTGCCACTGATGGGATACGTTGCGCGTTGTGCGAGACGATGTGTCCCTTCGAGTACCGTGTGTCAATTTTGGGTTTAAAGATAGCTATTTTTTGATTTGCAATTTGTGCGCGACGAAGCCGACGAATCAACTCCTCGGTTTTACCACTGAACATACTCCCAACGATCACTTCTATCCACCCCAAATCCTTCGTGACAACATTCAGCATTTATGACCTTCCTCCAGAAGATTCTATTTTAATTTTTCACTTTCCAGTAGCAGAGCTTCTATTTTGGTTTTAATCACATCGATTGCAACCTTGTTGTAACCGCCTTCAGGAACAATTAAATCGGCATACCTTTTTGACGGTTCCACAAATTGCAAATGCATGGGACGCACGCTTTTTTCATACTGCTCAAGCACAGACTCCATTGTTCTTCCCCGGTCATGAATATCACGCCTCAGCCGCCTGGCAAGCCGAATATCAGAGTCGGTATCGACATATACTTTTATATCCATCAAGCTGCGCAACTCAGGATTATCAAAGATTAAGATGCCCTCAAGCACAATTATCTTGTGTGGTCCAATTTTATGAAATTCACCGGTTCTAGTATGCGTGATAAAGTCATATACAGGTTGCTCGATCGTCTCACCACGAAGAAGCGCTTGCAAGTGCACAATCATCAACTCGATATCGACGGCATCGGGGTGATCAAAATTTCTTTCATGTCGTTTCTCGGGAGGAAAGTGACCCAAATCCTGGTAATAAGAATCCTGAGATATCCGAATGACTTTTTGGGAACCCAGATCAGTGTAGATGTTTTTTGCAACAAGGGTTTTGCCGGAACCAGACCCTCCGGCAATTCCGATAAGAATACCTTTTTCAGTTACGCCTGTGCCCACTGTAATTATTTGCTCTCCAAAAAATGTCTGTCAAAAGCCTGAGGAAAAAGCGCCGCCATGGAAGTTTCACGTGATTCCCCTGTAGAATTCAATAGAATGATTTTCAGTTCCGGGGCAAAATCGGCCAGGACTTGTCGGCACGCACCGCACGGAGGACAGAAGCGTTCCAATTCAGTCACAATCGCGAGGGTATCGAAAGCCATTTTCTGCTCGGAAACAGCCTTAAAAAGTGCGACACGTTCAGCACACATTGTGAGTCCGTATGAGCTTATTTCCACATTACACCCGGAGTAGATTTCACCTTTCTCTGTACGCAAGGCAGCGCCTACTTTAAACTTGGAATAAGGTGCGAACGCACCTTTCATAGCACGGCGGGCTACATCGTACAGTTCATTTTCAACATGAGTCATGACAGGTGCCTGGATTTTACAAAATATCTACATGTAACTGGACAAAAAAAATCCGAGAAAACTCCCGGATTCAAGGGAACGCTAAACCTGAATTACATCAAAACGACCGCGCCCAGTGTTAATAGGCACGGTCATTTCTCAGTCAGGTCGTTGCCGGTCAAAATGGCAAATCATCTTCTTCACTTGAAGAAGCCGGTGCATCCACCTCGGCAGGTGAAGGCGGTGCATCTGCGCGCCCGCCACCGTCGGAACGTCGATCGAGCATGGTTAAAACATCACCAACTACTTCAGTTGTGTATCGCTTATTGCCGTCCTTGTCATCCCAAGAACGTGTTTGCAAACGCCCCTCGATGTAAACCTTACTACCTTTCTTTAAATACTCACCGGCAATTTCAGCAAGCTTTCGCCACAGAATAACACGGTGCCATTCCGTTCGCTCCTTTTTATTGCCATCAGAATCCTTCCAGGACTCGCTCGTTGCCATGCTCAGAGTTGTGACGGCCGCGCCACTTGGAATAAATTTCAATTCCGGATCCTGGCCCAGATTGCCAATCAAAATAACCTTATTGACAGTACCCATTCCTGCCATGACACCCTCCTTGTTAGATTGGTTTGAATTCTTTTTGTATCGTAGCAATAATAAACTATTTTGTCAAGCATTTTTAGAAAAAGCCGCTTTCAGATTTCGGAACAGGCGCCCAGAATCACGCTGACAGCGGCAACAGCAGCAGTTTCTGAGCGCAGTCGCCGTGCCCCGAGCGATACGGGCATAAAACCATGCTCAATTGAACGCGCAACCTCCGATTCTGTAAATCCACCTTCGGGCCCGATGCAAATTACAACAGAGTCACAGTCAGCAAAACCAGCCATCGCAGTCGGCAATCGCATTTCCTCGCCCAGGCTTTCATGCGCGATAAGTCTGACCCGAACATCTCGAAATGAAGCAAGCATATCATCAAAACTCAGAGGGGGCGCAATGGTTGGGAGTTTTGATCGACAGCACTGTTTTATAGCAGAAATCGAAATTCGCTTACATCGTTCCAGTCGAAATGTGTTTGTATGAACAACCGTTTTGTCAGTGATGACTGGCAGGAATCTAGTCACCCCCAACTCAGTACATTTTTCAACAGCCCACTCAAATTTATCTCTCCTGATAAGCCCAAGGGCCAAAGTCAATTTTAATTTTAGTTCGCCACGGCCGGAGAATTGACCATGAATACTTGCAATAATGCGATCTTTTTCAACAGTGACAATCTTACACTCAAAGGTTAATCCCAACCCATCTGTCGCAACAAAAAGATCGCCCCTTCGCTGCCGCAGTACGCGAGACAGGTGATGCGCTTCATCTTTGAGAAGGACCAACTCCTTGCCATGGACATTTTCCGGCAAAACATAACTGGTTTCTGAAAATTTATCTTTCATATAAAGAGTAGAAAACAGTGTCAAGCAATTCAGTATATTTTACAATCGACCGCAGCCATGACCAGTCCTTGTCTCAGCGGGAATTCACAAGCCTTGAGTAACAAAAACTAAGACAAATTAAAGTGAGGATTTACTCATATTATTTATCTCTCTGTCTTTTTTCAAAAACCAGCTTAAAGGTTCTAGGACTAACGTCACGGTAAGTAACCCCTGGTGGTCTCTCAATCACGGCGGGGAATTCCTTGCCCGGGGATTTTGAGGCGCGGTTGTAGTCAACATAGGCAATGATGTCATTGCGATCGACATTACTCAACAGATGAGCACCACCCTCTAAAACGAGGTCAAGCGTTGAAGGGACAACGTAGACGGCCAAATTCTCAGGAGCATTCCGAACCGATACCGGCACACCAATCACGCTTAACTCAAGCAATTTCTGAACATTCAAATACACATCAGCAGTACCTGTAGACAATTTGGCCCTTCTTGAAAGCGGAGCCACAAGGTCAACAACCTGATGCAGATCCTGCTTGAGGCCTGAAAACTCATTATTATTGGTAGGCACAGCACTTATCTTTCGAACGATATTTCCGGGGCCGGAAACAATGACGGAATCCGGTGAGAATTCCAACTGACCAACTGCGGTGTACCCGGGTGCGGAACTGACCTTTAATCGCGAAACTACAGGTACTTTTTTGGCAAAAAAATCATCCAGAATGACCGTCAAAGATTCAGGGGATATTATCTCCTGAACAACTAAACCGCTTGCAGAACGGGAAAGAAAAACATCATCCGGGTCGAGTACAAAATTTTTGGCTTTGTCAACGCCTGACAAATCTATGCCAATATGAGTACTGCGACTCACACCCAAACCGATGAGATCCTTGCCGGTGCCCTTAACTTTAACTTTTGCAGTTTTAGGAATTTCGTTGAGGAGTACTTTATTATTGGGGAAATTGTAGATATTGATGGAGATTTCTATAACGTCTTCGTAGTCATTCTCAGTTATAACAAAGAACCAGATGAAAATGGCGATGAGAAGAACGACGAGTTTAGTCTTATAATTATTCTGAAGAGATCTAATCATGCACCGATCATCGTCAAATACGATAGGGTACCCAGATCCATCTTGACACCCTATCACTTCATTGAAATTGCACTACTTGAACGATTGCTCTACAGATTTACCTATGCTGAGCTCACCGTTGTCAATCCGAATATTAAACCCACAATCCGGGTGAGTGCACACCCAGGCTTTATACATGATAGAAGATCCTTCTCTGCCATAATCTGATAACGGGATCAGGATGCCTGTGCTACACTTTTGACACTTGGGAAAAACTTGCTCCATTGTCACCTCCGCGAGAAACTTGAATGAGATACGATACGATACACAAAAAACAAATAAGAATCAACGGATTTTGAATGGTGCGTTTATTCTTTTACAACCCACACCTTAACTTGCGCCACGACTTCCGTATGAAGTTTAATAGGCACTTCGTACACACCAAGCGCTTTAATTGGCTCCTCTAGCATGATCTTGCGACGGTCGATGTCAAAACCCTGAGAATTGAGCAACTCTACAATATTGTGTGAAGTAACAGAACCAAAGACTTTATCTTCTTCACCGACAGTTACTGTGGCAGTGAGTGAAACGCTTGCCAGCTTAGCAGCAAGTACTTCTGCTTCCTTCTGGTCCTTTGAGCTCTTTACTTGTATGCGTTTCTTTTCTTGCTCATACACTTTCATGTTTTGAGGTGTGGCACGCAGTGCGAAGTTTCTGGGCAGGAGATAATTACGCGCATATCCATCCTTGACATCAACAATTTCACCCGGTTGCCCTAAATTTTGGACGTCTTCTTTCAAAATGATTTTCATTGAACCAATCCTGTTTAACTTGTAATGCTGATAGGAAGAACCGAAATTACTTGGTACTTTCCGTTACATAGGGCATCAGTGCCAAGTGCCGAGCCTGTTTAATTGCACGCTTTACCAGGCGTTGACACTTTGCATCATTCCCGGAAGTTCGTCGCGGAATAATTTTTCCTTGCTCTGTAACAAATCGTGAAAGTAGCTCAATATTCTTATAATGAATCTCCGCTATTGAAGGCCCATCCTTCTCGTAAAACCTGTTAACTTTCTTTTTTCTAATCATTAACCATTACTCCTCTGTTTCAAACTCAAGTCTTACTTATTCGCAGAAATAGAGTTTGAACAATTCATAATACCAATTTCTCAGCGACAATTTCTTAATAGTCCAATCACCAATACTTTGCAGACCTAAGAAATTCTCGAGTCAGCCGCTATAGGCTAGATTACGCAAAAAAAGGAATGCGGCTGACGCATAGAAAGACATGCTGCAAACCCAACAGATGAGCCACCTCATATAAAGGAGGTTGACTGAAATTACTCTGCAGTCTTGCTATCTTCCGGCAGTGTCGGCTCGCCCTCATCAACGGAAGCAGTTGTTTCTTCCTCAACAGCAGCGTCATCCGGTTCAGCCGTAACTGCAGACGTCTCTTCAGTTGCAGCTGCAACTGGTTCCCCAGCAACCACTTCTGTTGCATCGGCAGCAGCTTCCTCAACAACTGGTTCTGCTACAGCTGCACTTGCACTTTCGGAAGCTGCCTTTTTTGCCTGAGCACGGAGAATGTGTGAAGGTGTCTTCACCGTGAGATAGCGAAGAACAGACTCTTCCAGCCGATACTCGCGCTCAAGAAGCTGTGGCAAACTGCCTGGTCCTTCAAACTGGATGTGGTAATAACTTCCGTATTGCTTCCGGTTTATTTCGTAAGCCAGTCTTTTCTTACCCCATTCTTCTATCGAAGAAATGGAGCCACCATTGTTCGTAATGAACGTTTCAACTTTGGTTACGGTAGCTTGTAAATCCTCTGCCTTTACTAGAGAATCGACTACAATTGTGGTTTCATACTTCTGCAAATTTGATTTCACCTCCTGCTTTTCACTTCATTAGGTATTTCTATATAAACAACGGTGCGAGCACCAATGATATTACTGCCATAAGTTTTATCAGAATATTGATAGATGGGCCCACAGTGTCCTTTAAAGGATCGCCAACTGTATCACCAATCACTGTGGCCTTATGTGTATCAGAACCTTTGCCACCAAAGTTCCCCTCTTCGATATATTTCTTTGCGTTGTCCAGGGCACCACCGGAGTTTGCCATCTGAATACCCAGCATTACGCCGGTAACCAAAGCACCAACCAGAAGGCCTGCAAGTGCGTCAGGGCCAAGTAGCAACCCTACTAAGACAGGCGTTACAATGGCCAATGAACCTGGCAGCAACATTCCTTGGATTGCACCCTTTGTGCTGATGTCAACACATTTGGCCGAATCCGGTAACACCTTCCCCTCCATCAAGCCAGGAATTTCCTTGAACTGGCGCCGAACCTCTTCAATCATCTGAAAAGCGGCTTTACTTACTGCTTCAAACAACATGGAAGACACCAGGAATGGAAACATGCCGCCGATAAGCAAACCTGCCAAAACCCTCGGGTCTTTTATATCTGCGACATCGACGTGAGCAGACTTCATGAATGCAGCCAACAAACCAAGAGAGGCAAAAGCGGCAGAGCCGATTGCAAAGCCCTTTCCGATAGCCGCAGTGGTATTTCCAACAGAGTCGAGATTGTCGGTAATTTCTCTAACCGAGGGATCCAGTTTGGCCATTTCAGCAATTCCGCCGGCATTATCGGCAATCGGCCCATAGGAATCTACGGCAACGACCATACCTGTTGTAGCAAGCATACCCAATGCGGCCATGGCAACACCATAAATACCTGCAAAGTGGTAAGATAACATCACCGCACCCGCCAAGGCAAGTACAGGGAACGCAGTTGATGCCATACCAATTGCAATGCCACCTGTCACAGTAAGAGCAGGTCCGCTCTTTGATTCCTCTGCCAACTTCTTAACCGGTTTGTATTTGTTTGAAGTGTAATATTCACTAAAAAAACCGACAATAATACCAGACACAACGCCACAAATAGTTGCCCAGAATGGCCCCATAGCTAAATAACTATGGCCATCCTCAGTAAAGTCTGTTCCGAATTTGCTCACGATCACATAAGTAGCAACGGCTGTCAGGATCGCGCTGACATAAGTGCCTCCCATCAATGAGCCTTGCGGATTGGACCGTCCGGTGATACGCACAAAGATAATCCCGATAATAGAGGCAATAATACCGGCGCTGGCAATATAAAGTGGGATCATTTTGAGACTATCTGAACTCAAGCCAATGAGCGATGCGATAGCGAGCGCAGCAATAATAGACTCAACATAAGACTCTAGTAAATCTGAACCGAGTCCAGCCACATCGCCAACATTGTCGCCAACGTTATCTGCTATTACGGCAGGATTTCTTGGGTCGTCTTCAGGGATGCCCGCCTCAACTTTTCCAACAAGGTCAGCGCCCATATCGGCGCCTTTGGTGAAAATGCCGCCGCCGCTCCGGGCGAACAGTGCAACCAAACTTGCGCCCATAGCATATCCATTTATAACGACCGGGTCCCCGTCAAAAACAATGTAAACAATACAAAGGCCAAGTAAAGAAAGACCAACCACGCTCATTCCCATTACAGCGCCGCCGGAGACCGCAACGCGCAACGCGCCTTGCAAACCGCCGGTTAAAGCACCTTGTGTAGTGCGGCAGTTTGCACGAGTTGCAATACTCATTCCGATGTAACCTGCAAGCGCAGAGGCAACCGCACCAGCAATAAAAGCTACCGATGTTCGCCAACCCAGCTCGACATCAGTGAAAAGCGGAGCCGCAGCCATCAAGGCAGAAATAATTAAAACAAAGATTCCAATATAAATGTACTCTCGCTTCAGAAAGGCTTTGGCACCATCCTGAATGGCTTGCGAAATCTCAATCATACGTGAACTGCCTTGGTTTTGCTTTATCACATCAAAACTAAGAAATACCACAAACCCAAGGGCAACAAGACTGGCAATAATTGGGATAATCAACGACTGTCCTCCTTAATCTAACACCTTAGCATAAACTGTTCATCAATTAATTATATTTGTTCATTGTATTTGTAATCCCGTGCTCAACAAAATACATAGCCGCTGCTGCAGCTCGGCTAATCGTATGTTCAAGCAATTTACGTTCTTCCTTTTCAAACTCCCCAAGAACAAAATCTATTGGCTCAAAATCTCCATCTTGCCCTATACCCATTCGAAGCCTACAGAAACCGGAATCTTGAAGACAGCTTAAGATTGACTTGAGCCCATTATGTCCACCAGCACTTCCGGTTGACCGAAACCGGAGCTTACCCAGCGGAAGATAAAAGTCATCTAAAACAATGAGAAGATTGCTTAAAGGCACCCTGTGTTCATCCATCAGGGAGAGCACACCTTCACCACTTCTATTCATATAAGTTTGAGGCTTGGCAAGAACAACCTGCTTTCCTGAACTCAAACCTAATGTCATAATCTGACTACAGCACTCCTTAACGAGATGCGAATCGAAACCTTTCATCAATTCGTCAATCACCATAAAGCCGACATTGTGCCGAGTAGCGGAATATTGCGCTCCGGGATTTCCAAGCCCTACAATAAGAAACCGGTCATCCATACCGCTACTACCGCACTCTACTCTGAGGTGGCCTCTCCTTCGTCGGTGGTTCCGCCTTCAACACCTTCAACATCACCAGATTCAAGCTCATCATCACCTGCTTCTTCTTCCACTTCAATTCTTGGCTCTCTTACAATCACAATAGGCTGTCCGGCATCTGTCAAAATTTTCACATTTTCAATATCGAGATCACTCACATGAATAGAATCTCCAAGCTCAAGAGCCGTAATGTCAAGCTCAAAGTGCTCTGGAATATCAGATGGTAAACACTCGATTGAGAGCTCTCGAAGTTGTTGTTGTAAGATACCACCGTGCGTCTTAACCCCTACCGACGTACCAACAAGATGAAGCGGCAAATCAACAACAATTTTCTCCGTCATCTTAATGCCGAGAAAATCCACATGCAGCGCAGCGCCGCTTACTGGATGCCATTGAATTTCGCGAATCACGGACTTGACTTTCTTTTTAGGGCTAAACGCCAAATCAATAATACTATGATCAGAATGCAGAACACCTTTAAATGCCTTCTCATCAACAGATACCGCTATCGACTTTTCACCATGCATATAATAGACAGCAGGAACCCTGCCAGAGCGCCGCATCTCTTTGGTTACATGCTTTGACAAGTCGTCTCTTTTTTCTACATTTAACAATGCTTCTGCCATGAACATCTCTCCAACTTTTTAATCAAATAAAGAGCTAATAGACTCTTCACCATGAATTCGTTTTATTGCCTCTCCCAGAAGAGAGGACGCAGTCAAAACCTCTATTTTATCAATACATTTTTCAGGTGGTAAATGAATTGTGTCAGTAACAACCATCCCGGTTATGGGAGCAGCCGCGATACGCTCAATTGCGTCCCCAGACAAAATTGGATGCGTACAGGCAACATAAATACCTTTTGCACCCCGAGCCAACAACGCCTCCGCTGCATTACACAAGGTGCCGGCCGTATCAACAATGTCATCAATCAGGAGAATATTTCGCCCTTTAACTTCACCGATCACCTGCATTATTTCAGCTCGATTATGCCCGGGACGTCGCTTGTCAATAACAGCCAAAGGAGCCCCAAGACGACCGGCATAAGCCCTGGCCATTGAAATACCACCAACATCCGGCGACACAACCGACAAGTCAGACAAATTCATTGCCCGAAAATGATCGACTAAAATGGGCGCCGAGTACAAGTGATCGAATGGCACGTCGAAAAAGCCCTGGATTTGTGGCGCATGCAAATCCATTGCAACAACCCTATCAGCACCTGCCGTAACCAACAAATTTGCAACCAACTTAGCAGTTATTGAAACCCGGGGCTGATCTTTACGATCCTGCCGTGCATAACCAAAATATGGAATCACAGCCGTAATCCTTTCGGCTGAAGCACGCTTTGCGGCATCCAGCATAATCAACAACTCCATGAGATTGTTGGCCGGCGAACAGGTTGCCTGAACAACAAAGACATCAGCACCGCGTATGTTCTCATCATACTTCACCCAAATCTCGCCATCGCTAAAATTGCGTATCTGGGCATCACCGAGTGGCACTTGCAAATACTGAGCTATCCGCTCAGCCAAACGCCGGCTGGAATTGCCTGAAAAAAGTATTAAATTAGGCTGCATTTTAACTCAAATAACATAGAAAATGACGGCAATCCGAATGGGATTCCGTCATTTTTAAAATTTTCAACTGAATTTTTTCTCGCTGGGGCGGGAGGGTTCGAACCTCCGAATGCATGGACCAAAACCATGTGCCTTGCCGCTTGGCGACGCCCCAATAATTTCCCCTGAACTACCTCACACCCTCAACGCCAGAGCCATCATCTTTCAAAAACTGCCCCTTCCCGTCAGATTTATGATACGCTTCCAAAACCTTCGATTCCATGTAATGACGAAACTCAATACTAATAGGGTGAGCAATATCCCGATACGACCCATCTGGCATTTTCCGACTAGGCATACTAATAAAATAGCCGGAGGTGCCCTTAATCACCTTCAACCCACGAACAACAAACGCGTCATCAAGTGTAATATTGACGAACGCCTTTAACTT
This sequence comes from Candidatus Zhuqueibacterota bacterium, assembly GCA_029262005.1. GTDB lineage: Bacteria > Zhuqueibacterota > Zhuqueibacteria > Oceanimicrobiales > Oceanimicrobiaceae > JAJDAG01. The sequence goes on from JAJDAG010000019.1 coordinate 21,079, forward strand.
CTCCTCATCTCGGTAACTAATATTAATTTCTGTTATTTCCATGTCGCCCTCCATAGAAACGACCGCATCAACCAGGAACTACTCTCACTTTATAATTCGACAACAGCCTTTTATTCAATTTGGGAAATTCCCCAACGAGCGAAGCGCGCCGGAAATACTGCACAATGATCAGGGAGTGAACTTCGCGCTCTTTGAACATCCTCATCACAATCAAATACCCCAAACAACGCTGAACCGGATCCTGACAAACTCGCATAAACGGCACCACACCGAGTCATCACCCGTTTAATTTCCGAGAGTTCAGGGTGTTTTGAAAAGACATTCTTTTCGAAGTCATTTACAGCAGAATCAAACAAATTTTGCTCATTGACATCCCCACCCTTAAAACTCAGCAATGTAATACATTTTTTATTTATTGTCAAGTCCAAACTAAGATTACCATAAGCCCACTGCGTTGACACACTAAACCCTGGAAACACAACGACTAAAGGCCGATTTAAAAAGACGCCTTCCAGCGGTTTAATAATCTCACCCCGACCTGTCGCCAAAGCAGTTCCACCCTGAATAAAGAACGGCACATCAGAGCCGATTCGTGATGCTATCACCTCAAGCTCGGACACCGCTAAGCCCAAACCAACCAATCGGTTCAAACCCAACAACACAACAGCGGCATTACTACTACCACCTCCCAGCCCAGCGCCAACAGGGATTATCTTGCGCAACTGAATATCTACGCCAAAGGAACGGCCAGTCGCCTCTTTAAGGTAATTAGCAGCCAGAACACACAGGTTCGTTTCATCGGTTGGAATGTCCGGACGCGTGCAACTCAACGTGACTTTTTCATCAGAGCGCAAGCGCAACGAAATTTTGTCCTTCAGGTCGATTTGCTGGAGAATTGTCTCAATCTCATGAAACCCGTCTGAGCGCTGACCTTTTACAAGCAAACCAAAATTTACTTTTGCATAGGACGGCAGAGAAATCGATTTCATTGGATGCGAAATGCGCCTCAAGAATCAGCCTTTAAAATATTCCTCGAATCCGGCTAACAATAAATCTCTATTGGCTTTAGAGATTTCGCGCCCCTGAATTGGAAAACTCTTAAGATCTCGAGCTACTTTGCGCATCTGGCGCACAGGCATTCTACTAATTTGTTCCATCGTAACAGGGCTGGAGGAAGGATGCAGAGACACTTCATCATAGACTATTTCTTCAGTGCTCGCATGCGGCCTGGGGATTACATGCGCAGCGACCAACTCCCCAATACGTTCAACAGCAGCAGCGCCGGCATCCACGGCCGCTTTAACGGCGCCCACCTCACCAATGACCTTTACAGTAATAAGGGCAGCGATCGTATTTTCAGCTCCGAGCAACTTCACGTCGGCAGCCTTGACCATCGCATCGGCAGCCTCAATGGCACCCACGAGGCCCCTTGTTTCAATCAATCCAAGCGCTTTCTCTTCCATACAAATCCAAATATGTAGTTAAGAAGCAGAATGAGCAGGTAAAATCATTTCAACATCCGCATGTGGCCGTGGAATAACGTGCACTGAAACCAACTCACCCACTTTTTCAGCCGCGGAAGCGCCTGCATCTGTAGCAGCTTTTACAGCGCCGACATCGCCACGAACCATGACCGTTACGTAGCCTCCACCAATCTTCTCTTTTCCTATCAGTGTTACTTTTGCAGCTTTGACCATTGCATCCGCAGCCTCAATTGCTCCAACCAGACCGCGAGTCTCAATCATTCCCAATGCGTCTAAACTCATAGAGTGGGACTCCTTGCTTGATTACTTTGATTTCATTGAACATAGAGCTAAACATAACAGAATGCCAATAATACTAATTCTTACATTGATTGTCAATAGTAAAACAGGTTGCATTTTACTCTACCAATATCTATTTTTAGCGCGTGGAACGACTCTACTTCATTTCGGATGTTCACCTTGGAGCACATTCAGGGGAAATTGAAAAGAAAAAAATTAGCCGGCTTACTTCTTTCCTTACATCCATAAAAAATCGCGCCGATATCCTTTACATTGTTGGTGATCTGTTCGACTATTGGTTCGAGTATAGCAGAACGATCCCCAAAGTCAACCTCAAGGTTTTATCAGCACTGAACCAACTTGTGGAAGCGGGCACTGAGGTTCGCTACTTTACGGGCAACCACGATCTTTGGCACGAGACGTATTTGCAGACGGAAACAGGGATAAAAATTTATCGCGAACCGTTGGCGGTAACCCACAACTCCCTGAGACTTTTCATTGCCCATGGCGACGGTATTACGCAGCGTGAATGGAAAATGCGTTTGGTTAAAAGAATTATGCAAAACAGAACAAACGTCTTTTTATATCGTTTATTACATCCCGACATTGGACTTCGTCTCATGCAGTTTTGGTCTCACAAAAGCAAAAAAAAGGGAGACAATCGTTATACGCAAGCCTATCGAGAGTTTGCGCAAAAGAAACACGCTGCCGGTTTCGATCTCTTCATTATGGGGCACACCCATAAACCGACTATTGAAAATCAAAGTGGCAAGTATTTTATCAACCTGGGTGACTGGGTCAAGAACTTCACCTATTTGCAACTGGTTGACGCAACGCCGAAATTAAAAACATGGACAAATGATGCGTAACGCACTACCACTGAAACTTATGATTTTTCAAATGGTTAGAATTTCATATAAAACTAAAGCGACACAAGCGCTGTCAAAATATTCGCAGTACTTTAACAACTCAAGAGAAGGGTAATGGCAAGAAGAAAAAATAGAGAAGACAATTCCAACAAAGAACGTGCGAACAATTTTTGGCTACAAAACAAGAGCAAAATAATTGCAGGGATATGCGCTGCAATTCTATGCGGCGGCATCACCTACCTCATTTTCCTCACCCAGGATTTGCCTTCGTTAAAACAGCTGGAAGGATATAAGCCAAAACTCGCCTCCAAAGTATACTCCGCCGACATGCAGGTCATTCACGAGTATTTCGAAGAAAAGAGAAGTTTCGTTCCACTGGAAGTCATGCCCAAACAATTAATCCAGGCTGTCATTGCAACGGAAGATCGCAAATTTCATGACCATTGGGGCATGGATTTGTATCGTCTTTTTGGTGCAGCATTCAATAATATCGTTTATGGCAGATTCAAAGAAGGTGCAAGCACACTCACGCAACAGTTGGCTCGTCAAATCTACATTAAAACAATTGGGCTTAATAAAACACTCGCACGTAAAATTAAAGAATTGATTACTGCGATTCAGATAGAGCGCACATACACCAAACAGGAAATCCTCGAGATGTATCTGAATCATATGTATTTTGGTCACGGCTCATATGGCGCCCAGTCAGCCGCGGTAAAATACTTTGGCAAAGATCTCCAGGATTTGAGCACAGACCAGTGTGCAATTCTAATAGGTCTGCTCAAAGCACCAAACAATTATTCACCTATCCGCGATCCGAATCGCAGTCTCGCACGTCGCAATGTTGTTCTCAACGCCATGCGAGACATGAAATTCATTGAAGACAATGAATATGCGGAAATGATTAAAAAACCCATTGAGGTTTACAAAGGTGAAACAGCGCACGGTCTGGCGCCCTACTTTACCGAATATATTCGCCAAATCATGCAGGGGAAATATGGCTACAATCTTTACACCGACGGCCTCTCCATCTACACAACCCTGGACTCAAGAGCCCAGTATGTCGCTGAAAAATCTGCGGAAATACATCTCGCGGAGCTCCAGGAAACCGTCAACAAATATTACAAAGAAAAAGAACTTATAGAAGACCTCCTCAGTGAGGAATTTAAAGAGTCTAACGATTTCACCGCCTTGCTACAAGACTCTACTTTCGTGGACTCATTGCTAGCTAACAAACTCAAAGTGCAGATGGCACTGGTTTCGATAGATCCACGTAACGGCCACATCCTGGCCTTTATTGGTGGCAGAGATTTCGCAGAGTCAAAATACAACAGAGCTGTTCAGGCACGCCGACAACCCGGCTCGACATTTAAACCCTTTGTTTACACCGTGGCCATCGACAACGGCTATCCGACCACGCAGGAAGTGCTCAACCAGCCGGTTGTTGTGATGATGCCCAACGGCGAACGCTGGTCACCACAAAATTTTGACGGCACAGTTGGCGGCCCAACTACTTTCAGAGAAGGGTTGAAGCGATCTCTCAATCTGGTCACCGTTCGTGTTCTTCAGGGTCTCATACAAAAGCCGAGCCTTGTTGTCGATTACGCTCACAAAATGGGCATTAAATCGGAACTGCAGGCCGTTGATGCCATTGCACTGGGCGCCTCTGACGTGACCCCCATGGAAATAACTTCCGCGTATGGCACTTTCGCTAATGGCGGTGTATTGGTTGAGCCCATTGCCATACTCCGCGTGGAGGACAAAAACGGCAACATCATTGAGCAGCACATTCCCAAAAGCCAGGAAGTGCTCAGGAAAGAAACCGCCTACATTATGACGGATCTTTTGAAGACGGTAATAAACCATGGTACGGGTGGCAGAGCCCGCTGGATGTACCACTTTTATCGGCCTGCGGGCGGAAAAACCGGCACAACAAACGACAATAATGATGCCTGGTTCATCGGCTTTACACCACAAATAGCCACCGGTGTCTGGGTTGGCCTTGATGACTTTAAGAAGACGCTGGGCCATGGTCAGACCGGCTCAAAAGCAGCGCTGCCAATATGGGCGCCCTACATGAAAGCCGCACATGACACCATGGGCCTGCCCGAACTTGACTTCCCAATGCCTGAAGGCGTTGTTCGGGTTGAAATCTGTAAAGATTCAAAGCTGTTGGCGCGTGAAGGCTGCCCATGCACGGTCATTGAAGAGGTCTTTTTCAAAGATCTTGCACCAACAGAATATTGCGACGAAGGCGTCAACACCAATCGACGCAACAAAGGAAAACGGAAAGGCAAAAAAGTCAGATTTTAGTGTGCGTGCAAGGAAGCAGCGCTGTTGAACATCAGGCAGATTATCGCTCGCCCGGAGCGATGATCTGCTTTCTTAAAAAATCTCCATTCTTCAACCCAAATTTCAATTGACAGCCAGCCTCTTGTTGGTTATATTCTGCTCCATGCAACGCTTCCTTCGAAAAATAGCAGATGTCCGTGACGGTGAGCTGAAACGCTTGCTCATCATGACTGCATACATCTTTGTTATCATCGCTTCTTATAATGTTTTGAAGCCGATGACCCGCTCTCTGTTTGTCTCCAGGCTGGGGCCGGGCCAACTGCCGTTTTTATATATGCTGCTGGCAGTGGTCGTCGCCGTGTTCGTTCTACTCTACCTCAGGCTCAGCGCACGGGTCAAACTTGTACGGTTGCTCAACATCACCCTGGTTGCATTAATGCTGAGTCTCCTGTTTTTCCGTTGGCTGCTGCAACTAAACCTCCAATCAGCCACGCTCTACTATGGACTATTTATCTGGGCTAGTATTTACGGAGTGCTCACCACATCCCAATTCTGGCTGCTCGCAAACTACGTTTTCAATGCCAGGGCTGCTAAACGCCTTTTCCCGATTTTGACTTCATCGGCACTGGCCGGCGCCATCATGGGCGGCTACTTCACTCGTTTCCTGGTAAAGTCGATCGGTGGGACTTCGAACCTGGCGTTCTTTTGTCTCGGCCTTCTAATTCTCGCACAAATCCTGATGAACATGGCCTGGCGCAACCGCGATCAGGCTATTGATAAGACGAGCAGACCGGCGGCTGAGAAAGACCCGGGCACTTCGCTGGCAATCTTCGGTGAGACAATCTCAATTATCAAAAACTTCCGACATCTGCGCTTTATCATCGCAATCGTGGCACTCACCTATATTGTCGTGCAAATTGCGGACTTTCAATTCATTGCGCTTGCGAGCGAGCAGATCCACAACACCGACGATTTGACCGGCTTTCTCGGGCTTTGGCTTTCAAATCTCAGTATATTCGCCCTGGTGTTTCAATTGCTGTTTGCCGGCAGTATTCTCCGGCGCTTTGGTGTGGGCGTCACCATCATTTTTCTACCGATTGCTCTATTTATCACATCAGCCTGGGTCTTCCTCAGTTATGGCATGGTTTCGATTTTGGCCCTTAAGGTGGGTGACGGTGCGTTCAGACACTCCATCAACAAAGTCGGCATGGAGCTGCTTTATTTGCCGGTGCCGCAAGAGTTAAAAAAAAAGACCAAGACATTTATCGACATGTTTGCGGACCGATTTGCTCGTGGATTAGCAGGGCTCCTCCTGCTCATTTCTTATACCTGGATGGGTTTGAGCGTTGCGCAAATCAGCCTTATTTCTCTGCTGTTGATACTACTCTGGCTGCCTGCCGCAATGGCCGCCTATCGTGAATATGTCAATTCTTTTCGCCAGGCCATCGCAAGGCGTGAAATTGACCTGGACACCTCGGCGCTCTCCATCAAAGATGAGGCAGCCATCAATTCTTTGCTCACATCCCTCAAAAGCCCAAATGAACGCCAGATTGTTTATGCGCTGCAAGTACTAGAGTCGGTTGACGGCGTAGATCTGGGCCCGTCACTTCGCCCCTTACTACAACACAAGTCTGCCAACATTCGCAAACAAACCCTGGCATTAATCCATGCAAGTCGATTAGAAAACCTGATAACCGACGCAAAGCCGTTGCTGCATGACAGGGATGAACACGTACGCCGGGAGGCCGTCAGAATTCTTGTCGAATTTTCAGAGCAGGGCCAGCAACTTTTGTCCCAATGGATAAAAAGCGATGATATCGAACTCAAAGGTGCTACCTTATACTACCTGGCCGGATTGCCGGAACTTGCTGAAGATTTGCTTAGCCCAACAACAGTACAATCTTTTCTGGACCAGGGTGACCGCGCAAGGGCATTGGTCGCTGAAGCGATCGGCCTTTTGCGCAATGAAAGATATTACCCTTTTCTCAACGATCTGCTGCAAGACAAGGCCGTGAAAGTGAGAAAGCGCGCCATCGAAAGTGCAGGAAAAATCAGCGCCTTGCAATTCTTGCCTGTTTTGGTTCAAAATCTTCGCACCAGAACATTCAGAAAAACAGCCCGTGAGGCATTGGCGGGCTATGGTGATTCTATCAGCGCGCAATTGACCAACTACCTTATTGACCCGAATGTTGATATTGAAATTCGACTGAGTATTCCCAGAGTTTTCAGCTTGATTGGAACGCAACGATCTGTCAATGCCCTGTTTTCGAGTCTGACCGAGCCCGATAATGCCCTCAGATACCAATTGATCAAGGCCCTGAACAAGCTACGTACCAATTTTCACGATCTCAAATTTGACGACCGCGTCAATTACGAATTGCAACAAGAATTGAAAGCGTATTTCCGCATTCTGGCAACGATTCAACTGTGTGAAAACAAGGCGGAACAGGTCGAGCCGGACAAGCGCTTACTAAATAGAGCGTTACAAGAGCGGTTGGACGATCATTTAGAGCGGGTTTTCAGGCTTCTGGGACTGAACTACTCACCCGGCGACATGTACAACGCCTTCTCGGCTACCACGAGCGCGAACAGCACAGTCAAAGCAAATGCCACAGAATTTCTCGACAATGTTCTGTCAAAAAAACACAAACAAATTCTCCTCCCAATCGTTGAAGAACTACCTGTGAAGCAAGTACTGGAAAATGCGCATCGTATCTATGACACTTCTGGAATGGACAAAAAAAGCGCAATTACGGAATTACTCCGCGGCACCGACACCTGGTTAAGTGCCTGCGCGCTTTACCACATCGGCACCCACGGCCTGCTTCAAGAATATGAAAGAGAAATTGTTCTGGCCGGTCAGTCGCCGCATCTCCTGATCAGGGAAACAGCAGATTTCGTTCTGAAACAGTTTGCATAAATTGATGCGTTTATTAACTTAGCAAGAACAATTGAACAATTGAACAATCGGTGTAATGGTCTTCGCAACCTGGCCGTGCCAGAGGTTATTTCATTTAAATCATACACCAATCTTTAAGGCATCATAAATTGTCCAGGTTAGCACAATCACAGCAGTCGGCAAGTTTTATTCAACCAAGCAAGCCAATTTAAATCTACAAACAAAATGATTTAAATGTATTCAATCATTGAAAAGGTAATTTTTCTTCAGGATATCGATGTTTTTAAAGAAGTCAGAGTTGACGATCTCGCTCACCTCGCCGTTATCGCAGAAGAGATAAACTTTTTGCCGGGAAATAATTTATATGAATTAAATGAATCTGCGGACTCCCTCTACCTTGTACTTCGCGGCAAAGTCCGGTTGCACACCAACGGAGAAGAAATAGGCGTTATTGGAAACCGTGAGGCGCTGGGCACATGGGCGCTTTTCGATAATGAAGCGCGGGTCGCCACCGCAACAGCACTTGAGCCAACAGAAACCCTGCGCATCGCACGCGAAGATTTTTATGACATGCTCGCAGACCATGTGAGAATTGCGGAAGCAGTATTAAAGTCACTGGCCAGAAAACTAAAAGCCATTGGCAATCTTGTGAACAGTAACAATTAAGGCCATTGCGGCATAAAACCATAAGGCCGTTTGCCAGGAGTAAATCAATGTCGGAACATGCAGAAAATCAACCCCAAAGCGTACTCATTCTTGATGATGAAGAAATGGTAGTAACCAGCATCAGCTCATTTCTTGAACTTGAAACAGACTATAACATCATCACTTTTACAGAGGGCGCGAAGGCGCTGGAATATATCAAAGAGAACAATATTGATCTTGTTATCTCTGACTACTTAATGCCGGAAATGGATGGCATCACCTTTCTGTTCAAAGTAAAGGAAATTGATCGGCAAATTACACGCATCATTCTTACCGGCTACGCTGACAAGGAGAATGCCATCAAAGCCATCAACGATGTGGGGCTTTTTCAATACATCGAAAAACCGTGGGACAATGACAATCTAAGGATCGTAATTCGAAACGGACTGGAGAAGAAGCAGCTCATGCGTGAGCTTGACAAAAAGGTCAACGAAATCCAAAAAGCTTATGGGGATTTACAAGGTTTACATCGAGAAATTCTCAAGGCATTTGCATAATGCACTTAGTCAACACTTTGCTGCACAACAGGTAACTCAATAACAACTTCGGTAAAACGACCCTCCTCGGCAAGGACCTCGATGCGGCCATGGTGACGTGACACAATCTCCTTGCATATTGCCAGGCCCAGGCCGGTTGCACCCGGCGTTTTTCTAGTTGTAAAAAAGCGGTCAAATATTTGACTGATGTCGCCCGACTTGATTCCGGTGCCATTATCCCGAACCCGAATGGTAACCATCTCCCCGGAAAACGCTGTTGACAATAGCAATTCAGGGACATACTCAGGCTCATTTTTTTGCTGGCGCGCAAACATGGCATCGCAGGCATTGTTGAAAATATTCAGAAAAACCCGGCTCAAATCCCGCTCATTCACTTCGATCAAGGGCATTGCGTCGGCGTATTCTTTTTGAATATTCATATTAAAGCCAGACAAGCCGGTCCGCGCTCTCACATAGGTGAGAGCAAGATATTCATCGAGCAATTTATGAAGATTGATTTTCTCAAACCCGGTAGATTGTGACCTCGCATGAATCAGCATATTCTCAAGAATTAAACAGGCACGGTCACAATTGTCGGTAATTTTGCCCAGATTAAACTGCAATTGAGCCAGCACTTCGAGCAGGCGCGCACGGCTTTCACCTTTTTTCTCCGGCACAGCAACCTCAAGCTGCAACGACTGCGCCAGCTCAGTGGCCAGTTCCGAGAAGTTCTTAATAAATCCGAGTGGATTTTTAACTTCATGCGATACAGCGGCCAAAAGCTCACCGAGTGAAGCCATCCTCTGCAGATAAATGATTTGATTTCTCAACCGATCAATTTCAGCAGTGAGGTCGATTGTATGATCTTGATCTTGATCTTGATCGTGCATAGATTGTAGTCCGGCGTCCAGGAAGAAGGACGCACCAAGTGTAAATTGTTTCTGAACAGAGATTCAAAAAAGAAAGCTGTTCTTAACGTATCTTTACCACAACCACAGTTTGGTCATCGAGAGGCAAGCCATGATCAGTTAGAAGCTTAACTTTCTGAAATAATTTCCGGCGAATACTCTCGGCATCGGAGGAAGCAGCCGCAAGGAGGTGTTCAACAAGTTTGTCTTCACCAAACTCCTGGCCATTGGCATTCCGCGCTTCTGTTATTCCGTCAGTCACAAAAAGAAAAACATCACCAGACTGGTAATCAACCGACATCTCTTCAAGCTCAGAGGCAAATAATTCATCTCTATCAAGCCCCATGCCAAGTCCACGCGGTGTAACAAGATCAACTGTGTTGCTGGTGGCGCGATAGTGAAAAAGTGGCAAGTGTCCGGCTCGTGCAAGCACTAAATGCTGTTTGTCCGTGTCAATAAACGCCCCAAGCGCTGTGACAAACGCCTTCTTCTCAAGGTCTTGAGAAAGCAGTTTATTTACACGAACAAACAGCTCACCCGGAGACAAGTTAAAGGCGTGCAATGACCGGATTATACCCTGCATTTTTGACATGTACAAAGCTGCCGAAGTCCCCTTGCCGCTGACATCACCAACAATTACTGTAACGCCAGGGGTTGCGCTGCCATTCAGATAATCAAAATAATCGCCACCAACCTCAAGCGCAGGCTCGGAAGCACCGGAAATATCAAGCCCGTCGACTATCGGAATTTCCTGTGGAAGCGAAGCCATCTGAATACGGCGCGCAATAGTAAGCTCATGTTTTAGCCGATCCTGCTCGCGCAACTTCTCATGCAAAGAAGCATTTTCAATGGCGATTGAAGCCTGTTTTGCAACGGCGGAAAGAAAATTCAAGTCCTCCAGATGCAAAGGCGCTTCCGAGATTTTCTCGCCGATAACAAAAATGCCAACCAGTTTCTCCTTAAAGCGAATAGGCATAATATACCTGAAGCCACTTTCATGGAAACTCTGCTTAACATCGGCTGACAAAGAATCGACACTCAGCCTTGACTCATGACGAAATTTTTGCAAGTCTGAAATGAGTTTGGGTCCGACCCGCAAACAAAGACGCTCCCACTGTTTCCCATCATAGCCATGCACATCCTGACAACCAAAAATAGCTTCATCTCGCAAAAATAAAATGCCGACGCGTTTTAACAGCATCAGGCTTGCCAGCCGTTCAACAATGCCGCGTGCCAGTTCATCCATGCCAAGCTTTGTTGCCATAACCTCGGCAAGCTCCCCGGTCGCCTGACTCAGGTCATATTTCTGCCGACTGAACAAGCGCTCAATCAATTTCTGACCGAGCTTACCAACCATCCAAATCAGCAAAACGGTAAGTAAGGCCAAGCCGATCATCGCGATTCTTTCAAGGAAAGCCTCTGTTTGCGGATCCGGCGGCCGGGCCAAAATAAAAAAACGATTTCCCTTTACTTGAACATTGGGGAAGTCAAACTCCAAAGACGGCAATAACAGCAAAACACGAAGGAGTGTCGCAACCAATAAGACAACCCAGCTCCAAGTGATAATGCTGTACTGAATGTTTCGCCTGATTCGTATGTTCAAGTCAAACAGCTGATATCGACCAATGACGTAGAGTATCATAATTGGAAATGGCAGCAGAGCCAGTCCAACCAAACCCATGCTTGTTTGCTCGTTGGCGCTTTCAAAATAGACTATCATCGCAAAACAAAAAACGAAGGTTAATATGCCGGCAAATGTGATAATCCGCCTTACCTTTACATATTCTTTGCTGCGTTGTTTCCTGAAAATAAAACTAGAGATATTATCAAAAACAGCCATCAAAACTATGCCGGCAATGAGTACTCCCGGCGGTCCGGACACATTGTTCTTGAAGCCGGACAGTTGCATCAATGGCCAGGCCACAGTACAGATGGCCAGGGCATAGGGAACGATAATATACCAGCGCCGTTGCAGAATTTCATCCCGCCTGTAAGGGAAGTACGCTTTGCTGTGATTCCACAAAGCAATACATAGCGGCAGCGCCAATATGACGAAAAATGTTCGAATTTGTGCAAAAACATCAAACACAACATCCCGTTGCAAAGTCCCCACCATCATTACAAAGCCATACCCCATGAAGCACATTGCGAGCAACCTTGTGGCTTGCATATTGGGTCTGCTTATGCCCAAAAACAGGCCGCATCCCCAATAAATGAGACCGGCAAGAAAGAGAACTAAAGTGGGTAGCCGCATGCCGAATTTTGCAAGCGTGACCGGCAAAGTCAGCTTTTGGCCGTTCCGGATGATCTCGTAAAGAATCGTTTTGCCGCTGCGAACAGAGCGCAGCGCCACGTCGGCCTCAAACAAATTGGTGAATGATTGCCCGTTAATTTTGTAAATCAGATCTCCAACCAGCATACCCGCAAGGTCGGAAGCGCCACCAGGAATAACCTCGTACACGTGAACCGTCGGCGGCAGTTCAACGACAAAACTATCCGCAATGGCGGCCATATCGATCGTGCACGAATAAGAAACGCTTTCGGTTGGACGAAACACCCGAATTTTCACATTGTTTCGGCGCTGCAAACCTCGAAATATTTCCTTGAATTGTGATGCTTCACGCAGACGTTGGCCATCCAGGGAAATCACCAAATCACCGGCCCTGACAGAATCGGTGACAGCCTTTTTGCTTGATTGAACAGCGTTGGGGAAATGGGAAAGATTGGCTTGACTTGATGTTGCCATAAATGGCGACGGCGGATCCTTAAACAGATTTTCATCCGTGGCAGTCGTGGCATGGCGCAGAAAGTTGAGGCAGGTAACTAAAAGCAGCAAAACAGCCCCGGCGCTAATTGCACCTCGATAAAGCCGATGGCGCTGCGTAAATTTGCGGTCTTGCATCATTTAGGTAAAGTCTGATTACGGCAAAAAGTGAACAATATTAAATCAATGTAAAGCTTCAAAGGTACTAATGCAACTTTTATCAGGCAGAAGGCAATTTATCTTTCAGACTGTTTGAAAAGCAACAAGCGAAGGCAGAGTCTTTTTTCTCGTTCCCATCGCTCTCACTTTATATGGTTACAATCTGACCTGGGAAAAAGTACCGGCAGAAGAAGCGGACACCGTGGCTAGCGCCAAGAGGAAAACGATCTATATGCTGCCATTTCTGCCGTCGATAGGGGTGCAATTCCGGTTGTGAGCTTTCATTAGAAATTCCGTTTCATTATATTCACTTGTCCTGATGTAATTACATTACATGACATTTATGGAGGTTAACAATGAAAACTTTATGCATGTCTGTCACAGCGCAATTATTTCTTTCAGTTTGTCTTTTTGCGCAGCCTTTGTCCCCAAAGGTCGTGCTCGAAATACCCGCAGAAAAGGCAAACTATTATGTAGG